>JANNHP010000028.1:0-7088 GCA_031404455.1 Planctomycetia bacterium
GCGCCGAGCGCGCCGTCCAGCACGTCGTCGAGGTCTCCCGTATCCGCCGGTACGACCGGATCGTCGGCCATCGCTGCTTCCCTCCGCATCCTGGTTCCGGCGGGGGCCCGTTTTCGCCGCGGGATTCTCAGGAAAGCAGCGCGACGAGCCTGCGGCACTCGGCGCGGACCTCGCCGGGCGTTCCGCCCTGGCGGTCGCGGACGACCTCGACGAGCGCCTCCTCGAACTCGCGGCGCGCCCGGGCGTACTCGTGATGGACCTTCTCCGCGGACTCGGCGAGACGCTCCGCGACGTCGCGGATCGGGAGACCCTCCTCGAACCTGAGGCGCAGGATCTCCACGCGGCGCAAGGCCTCCGCGCCGTCCTTCGTTGCCCGCTGCTGTTGAAGGGCGGCGGCGTCGCGGACGACGGCTCGCGCCCAGCCGCGGTCGAAGGCGAGGGACAGCGACGTCTCGTCGCAGGCGATCCCGTCCGGGTCGACGGGGTCCGACGCGTCGCGTCGCGTGCGGCGCTCCTCGAACCGGCGCGCGACGTTTCTCGCCACGCCGAAGAGGTATGCGCGGAAGCCGCCCGCGCGGGCAGGGTCCGCCGCCGAGAGCGCGCCGTCCGGGCGGAGCAGTTCGACGAACACCTCCTGCACCGCGTCGTCGATCTCGCCCCGCAGCGTCGGCGAGCGCCAGCGCGCGCCGAAGTAGGCGCGCACCGGCGGGAGATACGAGCGGCCGAAGACGTCCCGCGCGGCCGCGTCGCCCGCCGCGGCGGCCCGGATCACGGTCCAGCAGGTGTCGTCGGAACGCGCCGCGTCGTGGCTCATCGCTCCGTCGCGTCCACGGACTCGCACCGGACGTCCGTGCGAACGGAGTTCGCGATGAAGCACTGCTCGTGCGCTTCGTGGTGCAGGGCCTCGTGCTCCGCCGCCGACGGTCGGCGGTCCTTCGCGAACACGATCTGCGGGTGGAGGACGACCTCGGTCATCGCGAGGCGGCCGTCCGCGTTCGGCGACATCACGCCGACGGCCTCGTCGCGGTAGCTCTCGACGACGAACCCGCGCTTCGCCGCGATCGAGAGGAACGTCAGCATGTGGCAACTCGCGAGCGACGCGACGAACGCCTCTTCGGGATCGACGGCCTCGGCGATCGAGCGCGGGAGCGGGACGACGTGCGGCGAGGCCGAGGCGGGCACGCTGACGCCTCCGTCGAACTCCCATCGGTGGCCGCGGCTGTAGCGGTTGTCCGTGAAGACGGCGCCCGCGCGGTCCCACGTGATCACTGCCGAGTACTGGCCCATCCGGCCTCCTGCTTCCGCCGGCTGCTTCCCCGCAGCCCGCCGCAGTGTTCACGAACTCGAGTCCGCGAACAAGCGAGTCGCGCCCGCGGCGAGAGGTCCCATCGTCGCGGCGGCGACCGAACTTCGACGCGGACCGTGTGGAGACGCGGTGTCGTCGTCTACAGGTGTCCGGACGCGCCCGCCTCATCGCGTGCGCCTCGCAGCGTGACCCGCTTCGACTCCTCTCGGAGATGCATGATCGATGGATCGACTCGCGGCTTCGCGTGTCTCGCGACACGGCGCGGACTCGGCCCTACTTCTTCTTCGGCGCGTCGATCTGCGCGAGCCAGTTCGAGATCCTCGAGTCCCAGGCCGCGCTCTTCTCCTGCTCGAAGAGCGCCGCCTCGTAGTCGTTCCACTCCTTCTCGAACGCGGCGAAGGCGGCGTCGGTCTTCACGCCGAACGCGCGCTTGAAGTCGTCGGACGACGGCCGGATCGCGGCGTCCTGGCCGTTCAGGTCGATGCGCGTCTTCACGACCATTTCCGCGCCGAGCCACGCGACGTAGCGCTCGCGGAACTTCGGCTTCCCGCCGGTCTCGGCGTTCCAGAGGAAGTCCGAGAGCGACGCGGCGCGCGCGTCGAAGAGCGCGGAGAGGACACCGACGGCCGGCTCGCCCGCGCGCTTTCGCGCCGCGACGGAGAGCTCGCCGCGCTCCTTCATCGACAACTGCTCCGCGAGCGTCCACGGCTTCCACTGCTTCCTCCCTGCGACGCCGAGCGCCACGTACGCGTCAAGGGTCCAAGGCCGCGGGGCGGACGGCGTCGCCGCGTGGTGCGCGAAGAAGCGCGGGAACCCGTCGGCGCTCCAGAGCGGGCGGTGGAGGCACTGCGCGTAGTCGAGCTCACGGCCGCGCGCGCGCTTCGTCGCCTCCCACGTGTGGAAGTGGACGAGCTGGCGCACCGCCTCGGTCAGGAAGCTCACCTTCGCGGCCTGCCACTCCGCGTCCGAGCGGGGGAGCATGGCCGCGAGGAAGCGCGGCTCCGCGTCCACGTAGTGCGCCCACGACGCGTCGAATTCCCAGACGTCCACGTTGAACTGGTACTCGTAGTAGTCGTCCGGCTTCGTGAACACGTTCACCTTGAGGATCGCGCGCTCGTCGGCCTTCTCACCCTCGTAGCCCGGGAGCGAGAGCGGTGCCGCGACGTCCCTCGTCCACGCGGTCTCGAGCTCCTTCACGACGCCGAGGTAACGCGCGAGGACGACGCGCGCCTGCTCCTCGGCGGACTTCGACTGCCGGGAGATTTTGTCGCCGCCGGTGCTGACGAAGACGAGGTAGCGCCCGGCGGCGTCGTGGACCTCGGGCAGGTCGCGCATCACGCGGTAGCCGCGCTGCCACTGCACCCACTTCGAGACCGCGCACTGGTAGGGGTTCGAGAGACGCGCGTCCTCCTTCGCGATCTCGGCGACGAGTTCGTCGACTCTCTTCGCGGTCGAGGCGTCGGCCCATTTTCCGCCCGGCGCCTCTGCGACGAGCTTCCGCAGTGCCACGACGGGGGGCACGTCGTCGGCGTCGGCGAGCTCGTACTTCCTGAAGCACTCGTCGGCGACCTTCTCGATGTCCGCGTCGCCGCGCACCCCGTGCGCCCACGCGCAGTCCGGGCTCATCGCGAGGCGCTTCCGCACGACGTCGGCCGCGGCGTCGTCCTCGGCGCGGTCCTTCAGGAACCGGTGGGACTTCTTCGCGGCGCCGGCGGTCGCGTAGTCGGTGCGCAGCACGACGTCCGCAGTGAGCGGAGCGCGGTCCGCGGCGGCGAGCGCCCTCCACGCGGCGGGGTCCGACATCGGGTCGCCGGCGGGCGCGCCTTGCGCCGCCGCCGATTTCGCCACGCCGTCGTCCTCCGGCCCGCCGCACGCGGCGACGAGCGCGACGAGCGCAAGGGCGAGCGACGCGCGCCTCACTTGTCGATCCCCAGCGCTTTGCGGGCGCGCGCGCGCTCCTCGTCCCACTTCGGCGTCTTGTGAGCCGCGACGAGCTTCGTCACGTACGCCTGCCACTCCTTCTCGAACGCGGCGAGGTCCGGGTCCTTCGTGAGTCCGAAGATGCGACGGAAGTCGTTGGCGCCGACCGGGACGGGCATCTCCGCGTGCTTGACCTTGTCGAGCTTGTACTCGAGGTGGAACTCGCGCTTCAGGTACTCGACGTACCTGTCCCGGTGCTTCGGCTTCCCGCCCTCCTCCGCGTACCAGAGGAAGTGAACGAGGCTCCATGCCTTCGCATAGAAGAGGTTCACCATCACGCTCTCGGCGATGCCGCGGTCGGCGGGAGTGCGCGAGGCGCGCAGGCGGCCGAGCTCCTGGAGCTGCTGTCCGTCGCGGGCCGCGAGGAACTCCTTCATCTCCCAGGGAGCCCACTTCTTCTCCCGGACGATCTCGTCGAGCAGATAGATGTGCGCGAGACGCTCGTCGAGCGGCTGCATCCAGAGGTACTTCCCGTCCTTCACCGCGTGGGACGAGAAGAACTCCGCGAAGCCCTCCTCCGACCACGCGGGCCGCATGTCGCAGTCGAGCCAGGAGACGTCGCGCTTCAGCGCGGTGCGCGAGAGATCCCACGTGTAGAAGTGCACGAGCTGGTGCGTCGCTTCGTGGCACTGCACCTGGTTCGTCGTGAACTCGTCCTCCTGGTCGGCGCCGCCGTCGTAGGTCGTGATGAAGCGCGGCTCCATCGGCGAGTAGTAGGCGCGCGCGGACCCGTTCAGGCTGGGATCGACCTTGTCGTTGTAGGCCGCGTAGTCCTCGGACTTCGTGAACACGTTCATCTTCAGCATCGTGCGGTCGTCGCTGTTCTCCGGGCCGTATCGCGTGAAACCGAAGTACGGGCCGAGCGTCTCCATCCAGCCGTCGTAGAACTTCGACATGAGGTCGAGGTTCTTCGTGAGGATGCGCGTGCCGCGCTCGATCTCCTCGTGCGACACGTCGGCGAGCTTCGGTCCCTTCGACGGGTCGAGCGAGACGAAGATCAGGTAGGGGCCGCGCGCGGCGTGGATCGCCGGAGAGTCCTTCATCACGTCGATCGCGCGCTGCCACCGCGCCCACTTCTGGATCGCCTCTCCGTACGGGGTCTTGAGGACGGCGTCGGTCTTCTTCACCTCGTCGCAGAGTGCCCGCACCTTCGCGGCGGATCCGGCGTCGGCCCACCACGAGCCGCCGGAATTCGCGCGCTGCGCCTTCAGATCGAGGTACCGGGCGTCGTCGGCGTCCTCCGCCGCGTCGCTGGCCGAGAGGCACGCGTCGACCTCGGCCACGAGGTTGACGTGGCCCGCGGCCTCGCGGGCCCACGTCGAGGTCGAGCCCTTCGCGAGCGCCGACTTCGCGAGCGCCGCGACGGCCGCGGTCTCGCCGCGTTCCGCGAGGAGAGCCCGGACGCGTTCGACCTCGCTCGCGTTCGACGCGTCCGTTCTCGTGACGAGGTCCGCGGCCTTCGCCTCGCGATCGAGCTGCGGCAGCGCGCGCCACGCGGCGACGTCCTTCCACGGATCGGCCGCGGGCTTCGGCGCGTCTGCGGGTTTCGCTGCGGCCGCCGCCGCGGGGGACACGCCGTCCGGCGCGGGCTCCTTCGAAGCGCCGCACGAGGTCGCGCACAGGGCGACGAAGAGCACTGCAACTCGATGGCTCACGGTCACGCGAGGATCTCCCTTCCGCGCGCCACGCTACAGCACCGAGCGCTACTGAGTCGAGGGGCGGTATGCGTTCGCGTCGAGGCCGAGGTCGAGGATCTTGCGGTGCAGGTTCGGGCGCGTGATGCCGGCCATCTCGGCCGCGCGGCTGATGTTGCCGTCGGTCATGCGGAGGAGTTCGTCCACGTGGACCATCTCCGCGAGGCGCACGACCTCGCGAAGTCCCTCTTCCGCGGGGGCGACCGGCAGGCCGCGCTCCTCCGCCCGCTCGCGGAGCCAGGCCAGCACGCCGCGCTCGGGAACTTCCTCGGAGGATGCCGTGACGCTCCGGGTGACGGGCTCCGGTGCCGCAGGGGGCTCGGCCGGTCCGGTGCCCCGCAGAGTCGGCGGACGTTCCGACGTCTCCGTCGCGAGCGCCTTCGCGACGGTCGCGAGCACCGCCTCCACGCGGAACGGCTTCATCACGTAGTCCGTGGCGCCCTGCTTCATGGCGGTGAGGGCGTGCTGCACCGTGCCGTGGCCGGTCATCAGCACGACGGGGAGTCGCGGCAGCGAAGCGCGCAGCGATCGCATCACGGCGACGCCGTCCATCCCGGGCATCCGCACATCGACGAGTGCGAGATCCGGCGTCCGCTCCTGCGAAAGTGCCAGCGCCTCGGGCCCGTCGCGCGCCACGGCGACTCGGTAGCCCTCGCGCGTCAGCGTCTTCATGAGGTAGTGGCGCATGCTCTCCTCGTCGTCCACGACGAGGACGAGCCGGTCGGCGGCGCTCAAGCGGATGCTCCTTCCGGCGGCTCGGCGGGCAGCGACACGGTGAACGTGGCCCCGCGGCCGGGCGCGCTGTCCACGTCGATCCGTCCGCCGTGCGCCTTCACGATGCCGTAGCTGACGGAGAGCCCGAGGCCCGTGCCCTCGGGGCGCGTCGTGAAGAACGGCTCGAAGAGTTTCGCGCGGTTCTCGGGCGAGATGCCGACGCCCGTGTCGGTGACGCCGATCGTCACCTCGCCGCCCTCGCGCGCGATGCGCAGCGTGAGCTTCCCGCCGCGCGGCATCGCGTGGACGGCGTTCGTGGCGAGGTTGAGCATCACCTGGTGCATGCCGGTCGGATCGGCCCGGAGTCTCGCATCCGCGGGCGCCTCCACCGTCACTTCGATGCCGGACCGGCTCGCCTCGGGAAGGACGAGCGTCGCCACGTCGCGCGCGACGGCCGCGAGGTCCACGATCTCGCGCCCGCCCCGCTCCGGCCGCGCGAACCGCAGCAGTTTGTCGGTGATCGCGGCGCCGCGGCGCGCGGTCCGCTCGATGACGCCGAGCGTCTCCTTGATCTCCGCGGGGTCCGTCTCGCGCGCGGCGTCCTCGGCGCAGCCCTGGATGCCGCCGAGCAGGTTGTTGAACTCGTGCGCCACGCCGCCCGCGAGCGTGCCGAGCGACGCCATCTTCTCGGAGTGACGGAGCTCGCGCTCCGCCTGGACGAGCGCCGCGGACTTCTCGCGCACGCGGTCCTCGAGCGTCGTGTTGAGAGCGACGAGATCGCCCTGCGCGCGCTCGAGGCTTCCGGTCATCGCGTTGAAGCTCGCGGCGAGCCGCGAGACCTCGTCGTCGCCGCGGACGGGAAGCCGCACGGCGAGACGTCCCTCGGCCACCTCGCGCGTTGCCGCGGAGAGCCGCGCGACCGGCGCGATCACCGTCTTCCAGAGGAGCGCCCCGTGGACGAGGAAGAGCACCGCCGTCATGCCGAGGAGCGCCGCCGCCGCGCGCGAGCCGAGGTCGGCGCCGAAGTCCTTCGCGCGGCGCTCGCCGGCGCTCGCGGACTCGCGCGCGGCGGCGTCGAGACGCTCCGCGGAGTGCGCCCGCATCTCGGCGGCGAGCGCATCGAGACTCGCGTCGGCGCCGGCGGCGGCGCGGCGCAGGCGCTCGTCGAGCATCGCGCGGATACTCGACGCGTCGCCGCCCGCGAGCTCGACCGGCGTGTCCGCGACGACCGCCGCGCACGACTCCTGCGCGTGCGCCACAGCGGCGCGGAGCACGGTCTCCGTCACGGAGTTCTCTTGCCTGAGGGCCTGGAGCGACCGATCGACGTCGTCCCGCCGGAGCTCGGCGCTCTGCCGCTCGAACTCTCGCGCGAGGAAGGGGCCGAGCACGAGCAC
>JANNHP010000029.1:0-7723 GCA_031404455.1 Planctomycetia bacterium
CCCCCGTGTCCGCCCCATTCTCGGCGGCAACCACGTCCGCGTCGATTCCACGTTGGGCGGACACGGGGGTCCGCCCCTACCGAGAGGGTGGTATCGGCCTGGCCGCGGTTCCGGCAAGGCCCAACGGCGGCAACCATCTCAGCGCTCGCAACGCTTGCCCTCGCCGGATGCGGCGAACCGATCGTCGCGTTCGGACGTCCGGGGCTCGGTGACGGCGAGTTCCGCGACCCGCGAGCGATCGCCGCATCGGCGCACGGCGTCGCGGTCGTCGATCGCAGCGGACGGCTCCAGCTCTTCGACGCGGACGGCCGCTTCACCGGGAAGTTCGCCGTCGCGGGCGAGAACGTGCGCCGCGGACTGCCGTGCGGACTCACCTGGCTCGCCGACGGGAACCTCGCCGTCGCCGACACGCACCAGGGCTACGTGCGCATCTACACGCCGTCGGGCGCGGCGGTGTCGCATCTCGGCGCCTTCGGCGCGGAGCCGGGGCAGTTCAACATGCCGCAGCGCGTGGCGGAACTCGCCGACGGACGACTCGCCGTCAGCGACTTCGGCACGGGGCTCTGCAACCGACTGCAACTCCTCACGCGCGACGGACGGATGCTGCTGTCGTTCGGCGGGCCGGAGCCGGAGAAGGGCGGGCTCGAACGGCCGATGGGCGTCGTCCCGCGGGACGACGGCTCGTTCGTCGTCGCCGACCAGAAGCAGGGGCTCGTCCTCTTCGCGAAGGACGGCCGGTACACGGGACCGTTCGGCCCGGGCGCGAACCGCGCGGGCACTCTCCTCTACGGCCTCTGCCGCGACGGCGACGGCACGTATTATGCGTCCGACATCGGGCACGACCGGCTCCTGCGCGTCGCGACGGACGGCGTCGTCACCGGCAGTTTCGGGAAGAGCGGCGGCGCGCCGGGCGAGTTCCTCGAACCCTGGGACGTCGCGTGGAGCGCCGGACGGCTGTATGTTGCCGACAAGGGAAACCACCGCGTGCAGCGCATCGACCCCGCGCGCGTGAAATGGGAGGCGCCTTGAGGACGCGACTCGCCGTCGCCGCAGCCGCGGCGCTCGCCTTCCTCACCGCGCCTGCGTTCGCCGACATCGAGGCCCGCGCGGAACTGGGCTACGGTGGCCGATGGATCGTGGACGCGGCGACGCCGCTGCGCGTCGATCTCTCCAACACCGGCGCCGAGACCGTCGTCGTCGAGATCCGCGTCGCGCAGGGCGAGGCGATGGCGATGAACGACACGGTCCACCACCGGGTCGTGCAGATCGCGGCCGGCGCCGTGCGCGAAGAGGTGTTCCTCGTTCCCGGCACGCAGGCGTGGGGCGGCGGCGTCAGCGTGACGCTCGAGGTGGACCCGACCGTCCCGATCCACACACCGACGAGTTCCGCCGACCGCGGGTCGATCACGTTCGAGGTGTCCGGCCAGGCCGCCGGGTACTCCGGCGCGCAACTTCCCTATGCGACGCGCATCCTCGGCGTCGTCGGCGACACGCGCAACGCGATCGTCGCGCGCCTCGACCGCAACGAGACGCAGGACGACGGGATCGCCTCGAAGCGCCTGCGCGCTCTCGGAGTGCCCGCGGAACTGCTGCGCCTCGCACCGCTCGGCCTCGAAGGCATCGACACGCTCGTCCTCTGCGACCCCGACGCCAGGACCGCGGCCGATCCGGCCGCGACGCAGGGCATCCTCGACTGGGTGGCGCTCGGCGGAACGCTGACCGTGTCGCTCGGCGATCACGCCGCGGAGTTCGCCGCGTCGTCGCTCGCCGCCGCGATGCCCGCCACGTGGACCGGATCGGCGCGGACGGATTACGCGGCGCTCCTCGCGGATCTCGGCGCGACGCGCCCCGACGACGCGATCGAGGGGCCGTGGATCGAACTGCGACCGAACGCGTCGGCCGAGAAACGCGATCCCGGCACGCACGACGGTTCGCCGATCCGCGCCACGCGCCCCCTCGGGATGGGCCGCATCGTGCTCCTCCCCTTCGACCTGCGCACCACGGTCGCGCACCCGGCGCTCGAGTGGAAGGACGTCGAAACCATCCTCGCGCCGATCGCGCCCCCCGCGCCGCGAACCGTGGACCCGAGCCTGAACCAGTTCAACGGCGCCGACTTCGCCGGCGCGATCGCGCGGACGCTGCAGTCTGGTGCGTTCGAGGCGCCGCCCTTGCCGCTCGTCATCCTCGGGATCATCCTCTACGTGGTCGTCGTCGGACCGCTCGACTGGTTCGTGCTGAAGAAGCTGAAGAAGGAACGCCTCACGACGCTGACGTTCCTCGGCTCCGTCCTCACGTTCACGCTCCTCTTCTACGGTGCCTCGCTGCTGCTCTTCTCGTCGGACGCCCGGGTGAGCCGGATCGTCGTCGTCGACCTCGCCGACGCGGGCGGCGGGCGCCAGGCGATGCGCTACCTCGACATCGCGGGCTTCTACTCGCCGACGGGCTCGGACCAGGAGGTCACGTACTCCGGCTCCGCCGTCGTCCTCTCTCCGGGTCTCCCGGGCGCTGGGATGGGCGGCGACGTCGGCTCTCCGATGCCGGTGCGCGTGATGAGCAGCGATCCGCTCCACCCGAAAGCCCTCGTCCAGCTCGCGTTCCGGTCGCAGCGCGTGATCCGCGTCGCGGTCGCCGGGACCCTCGGCCCGACGATCGACGTCGAGTGGTTCGACGACGGGAAGACGCGCGGCGTGCGCGCGACGAACGGGCTGCCGGTCGACCTCGACGACGTCGCCGTCTACACGAGCGACGAGTTCGCGTACGAGCTCGGCCCCGTCAAGGCGGGCGCGATGTCGCGGGACGGACGCTTCGAGACCGTCTCGCGCAAGCGGATGCGCGAATCGACGGAGTTCCAGACGTACCAGAGCTGGGGCCGCGTCGACGTCGCCGACCGCGCGTCGGTCCAGAAGCTCCTCGAGGCGATGACGATCGGTCACTGGTCGAACGTCGCGCAGGACGCGCGTCCCTCGGGAGACCCCGCGGCGTCGCTCCGCAAGGCGGGCGTCACGCGCGACTCGGCGTTCGGGCGCGGCCGCGCGCTCGTCGTGGCGCACGCGTCGAAGTTCCCCGGGAAGCTCTCCGGCGACACGACCGAGGGCGACACGTACGTGGTGCTGCGCAAGGAGGTCGAGACCAGATGAGCGAAGCCGTCGTCACGAAGGGGCTCACGAAGGTCTACCGGGGCACGGTCGCGCTCGCCGACCTCGACCTGACGATCCAGGCGGGCGACGCGTTCGGGTTCATCGGCCCGAACGGCGCCGGGAAGTCCACGACGATCCGCATCCTCTCGACGCTCATCCGCCCGAGCGGCGGCACGGCCATGGTGTTCGGCCACAACGTCGTGCGCGACCCGGACTCCGTGAAGCCGCTGATCGGCTACATGCCCGACGTGCTGGGCATCTACGACGACATGCTCGTCGGCGAGTACCTGGAGTTCTTCGCCGCGGCGTACCGAATCCGCGGCGACGCGCGGCGCAGGAAGATCGACGAGGTTCTCGAACTGACGGATCTCGTCCTGAAGCGGCACGAGCCCGTGAAGGGACTCTCGCGCGGCATGGGACAGCGGCTCGGACTCGCGCGCTGCCTGCTGCACGATCCGCAACTGCTCCTGCTCGACGAACCCGCCGCGGGCCTCGATCCCCGGGCGCGCATCGAGTTCAAGGAGCTCGTCTCCGAACTCCGCCGCATGGGCAAGACGCTCATCATCTCGAGCCACATCCTTTCGGAGATCGGCGAGATGTGCAACACGATCGGGATCATCGAGCAGGGCAAGCTCCTCTACGCGGGACCGATCGAGGAGGCGCGGCGCCGACTCGGCGACCAGCAGGGTCGCGTGATCCGCATCCGCGTCGTCGAGGAGGGCGAGGACGGGCGCTCCACGACGGCACTCCTCGACCGTTTCCGCGGGCACCCCGACGTCACCGCGCTGAAGCCGGGCCTCCCCGGCGAGATCTTCGTGCGGCTCGCGGAAGGCGTGACCGATCCGTCGTTCCTCGCTGCCGAGGTGCTGCGCTCAGGGCTGAAGCTCGTCCACTTCTCGGAAGACGAAGTGAGCCTCGAGGAGATCTTCCTTCACGTGACGAAGGGGAAGGTGGCGTGAGCACGAGCGCGCTCTCGCTCCAGCGCGTCCGCATCTCGCAGAAGCTCGCAGGCTTCCGCGCCGTGTTCGAGCGCGACTTCCTCGTCTTCACCTCGCGGCCGCGCTTCCTCGTGCTCCGCACGCTCGTCGTCCTGCTCCCGACGGTCGTGCTCATCGCGATGCTCCTGTCGCAGTCGTCGTGGTACGTCTCGGGTTCGTCCCGGACCGGGCAGGCGGTGTACGCGGTCACGCTGGCGATGGTCCCGGCCCTCGTGATGCTGCTCGCGCCGATCCTCGCGGCGTCGTGCATCGCGTCGGAGCGCGCGATGCACACGCTGCAGATCGTCCTCGCGTCGCCGGTTTCGCCGGTCGCGTTCGTCGCGGCGAAGTTCTTCTCCCGCCTCTGCGTCGTGCTCGTGCTGGTCACGTCCACGCTGCCGCTCTCCGGCATCTGCTTCCTCTACGGCGGCGTCAGCGGGACGCTCTTCCTCCAGACGGTCGCCTTCACGGCGGGCATGGCCGTGCTCGGCACCGCGGCCGGGATCGTCGCGTCGTCGTGGTCGCGAACGGTCGCCGCGGCGGCGATGTGGTCGTACTTCCTCGCCATCGCGCTGCCCTTCCTGCACTTCGTCATCGCGGTGGCGGTCCTCTCGAATCGCGGGATGCGCGGCTTCCCGACCGACGAGTACCTGATCGGCGCCAACCCGTTCGTCACCTGGGGCAAGCTCGGCATCGCCACCGGGACCGGCATGGCGTGGACGAACCCCGGGTTCGCCTTCCTCGGCTGGACGTGCGCGTTCGGCGCCGCCGCCGTCGCGTTCGCGGGATGGCGCGTGAGCCGCGAGGCGGCGCACGAGGTCGCGGTGAAGGGCGGAGAGCGTGAAGCCGCCGCGATCCGTTACGAGAACCCCGTCCTCGACCGTTCGCTGCGCGGGACGATCCTCCACCGTCCGAAGTGGTCCGCGTGGCTCCGCGTCGGGTTCGTGGTGCTCGTGCACGGCGTGACGCTCGTCATCGCCATCGTCAACCGCGACGCCGACGAATCCTGGCCGTACGTCACCAGCCTCTGCATCGTCACGTTCGTCATCGCCCTCGGCGCGATGTCGAGCGCCGCGCAGACCCTCGCGGGAGAGCGGGAGACCGGCGCCCTCGACATGCTCCTCGCCACGCCGCTCACCACGGCGGAGGTGATCCGCGGCAAGTTCGGCGCGGTGGTCCTCGGCGCGGCGCCGCTCCTCGGGATGTCGCTGCTCTACGGTCTGCTCGCGTCGGCGGTCACGGAACTCGCTGCCGTCACGGTGATCGCGTGGTTCGTCAGCGCGTGCGCGGTGACGCTCTTCTTCGCGGCCGTCGGACTCTGGTGCTCCTCGGCTGCGTCGACGGCGGGCCGCGCCGTGCTGCGGTCGTACGCGTTCCTCGTCGGCGGTTCGGTCATCCACGCCGTCGGCGCGTCGATCGCGATGATCGCAGCGTCGGGAGGTTCGAAGGACTTCCTCGCCTACGTCTGGGGGCCGTCGCCCTTCTGGGTCGGCATCGTCGGCGTGGCCGTTTCGACGAAGAAGAGCTGGGGCTCGGACGAGGAGCACCTGTTCGTCTCGTGGATCCTCTTCGTCGCGGTGTACCTGTTCGTCTCCTGGACACTCGTTGCGCTGACGGTCGCCCGGCTGGAAGGGCGGAACGAAGTTCGCTGAGAAGCGTCCAAGACGGTGCGGACGGCCGATGTAGAGTCAGGAGACGGAGAACTGGATGTCCACCACGAGAAGACTGATCGCCCGGGTCCGCACGCGGATGACGCTCGTCGCCGCGGTCGAGGACCTCGAGCTCGGCCTGGCCTGGGGCGCCGGCGCAGCTCTGCTCTGGCTCGGCGCGACGCGCATGGGTTCAATCGCCGCGGATCCCTGGTGGGCCGCGACCGCCGGCGCCGCAGTCGCGGTCGGGTTCCCGCTCGCCGGCGCGCTCCTCGGCCGGAAAGACGAGCGCCGCGTCGCCGCGGCGGCCGACGAGCGCCTCGGCCTCTGCGAGCGGCTCTCCACGTCGCTCTGGATCCAGCGGTCGCACCCCGGCGAGGCCGCGACGTTCGCGCCGCTCGTCGTCGCCGACGCCGAAGCCGCCGCTGCGCGGATCGGCGGCGCCGAGCTCGGTCGCGCGTTCCGGCCGCGGCTCCGGCGCCGCCCGCTCGTCGTGTCGGGCGTGCTCGCCGCCGCGAGCCTCGCGCTGCTCTTCGTCGGTCCCTCGGCCGAGGCCGTCGTGGAGACCGAGGCCGAGCGCGTCGTTCGTCTCGCCGACGCCGACCGCATCGCCGAGGTGACGAGGAAGCTCCGCGAAGAGGCGAAGCGCGTGGGCGAGGAAGCCGCGAAGAAGGACGAGGGCGAGCTCGCGAAGCTGACCGCGGAGATCCGGCAGAAGCTCGAGCCGATGACCCGGTCGCCCACGCCCGCCCGCGAGGACGCCATGCGGCAGCTCAACGCGCTCGCCGACCTCGCCCGCGAGCAGGCGCGGCGCGCCGCCGGCATGAAGGAGCCCGTCGATGCGCAGGAGGCGACGAAGGCGGACAAGGCCCTCGAGGAACTGCTCGAGAGTTTCCACGCCGCCGGACTCGAGACTCTTCAGAAGGATCTCCGCGATCTCGAGAAGCGCCTCGCCGACGCGAAGGAGAAGGGCGAGAAAGGTCCGAACTCCGAGGACATCCGCGACATGGCGAACCGTCTCGACGCGCTGCGCAAGGCGATGGACCGCGCCGAGAACGACGCGGGCAGCGCGGACATCCTCAGGAAACTGCGCTCCATCGGCAACGAGGAGCTCCTCGCGAAGATCGCCGAGCGGATGCGCCAGATCGCGGCGCGGCTCGACCGCGGCGAGGACTACTCGGATCTCCAGGATGGCGAAGGCGAAGGCGAGGAGTCCGAGCTCTCGGAGATGTCCGAGAAGGAACTGCAGGAACTCCTGAAGCAGCTCGACGAGCTCGCGGGCATGGAGGATCTGGAGAAGCTCCTTCGCGAGGCCGGCGGAGAACTGCGCGGCGGGCGCAAGCTGAAGCTCGGCGGATCGGGCGGGACTTGAAGCGGCGGCGGGTCGTGCGGTTCGCACGGCACAGGTGGTCTCGGCCGCGGCAAGGGCAAGAAGCCCGGCGCGGGCGACAAGCCCGGCAGCGGTCCCGGCGGTGAAGGCCAGGGCTCCGGCAACCGCGCGAGCTCTCCCGACGATCCGGAGGCCTTCCAGACGGAGAACCTGAAGGGCCGGATCGACCCGAAGGGGCGCATCTCCGTCACCACGTTCCGCGGGCTGCCGAAGCCGGGCGAGGTGACGGTGGAACTGCGCGAGGCTCTCGAGCGCGCCCGCGACGACGCGCAGGCGCCGCTCGACTCCGAGGAGATCCCGCGGCGCTACCGCGACGGCATCCGCGAGTACTTCGACGCCCTCGGCCGCTCGAAGTGACGGCGACGCGGGCCGTCAAGGCACTGCGAGGCGAATCCAACCTCTCGGTAGGGGCGGACCCCCGTGTCCGCCCAGGTTTCGCAGGGAGCCACGCCCTCGCCGATCCCGCGTCGGGCGGACACCGGGGTCCCCCCCAACCCAGACAAAACGCCCCAACAGCCCGGATAGCCCGAGCGAACAATAAGGAGAACAGAGGCTTAGTCTGACCCGCAC
>JANNHP010000030.1:0-27306 GCA_031404455.1 Planctomycetia bacterium
ACGATCCGGGACAACATCGCCTACGGCTACAGCGCCGGCACCGAGCCCGCGATGGAGGCGATCGAGGACGCCGCGAAGCGCGCGCAACTCCACGACTTCATCTCGACGCTGCCCGACGGCTACGACACGCTCGTCGGCGAGCGCGGCATCAAGCTCTCGGGCGGACAGCGCCAGCGCATGTCGATCGCGCGCGCGATCCTGAAGGACGCGAAGGTCCTCGTACTCGACGAGGCGACGAGCAGCGTGGACACCGAGACCGAGCGACAGATCCAACAGAGTCTCGCGCTGCTCGCGAAGGGCCGCACGGCCATCGTCATCGCGCACCGCCTCTCCACCATCCGCCACGCCGACCGCATCCTCGTCTTGAAGGACGGCATCGTCGCCGAGGAGGGCCACCACGACGACCTCGTCGCGCGGGGCGGCACCTACGCGGACCTCTGGAACGTGCAGAGCGGGGTGATCGCGGGGTGAACGAGGACTCCTGCGGCCACCGGGACGGACGGCGCGAATCTCACTCGGTAGGGGCGGACCCCTGTGTCCGCCCTGCATCGCCACCGGTTCCGACGGGGGCGGACACGGGGGTCCGCCCCTACCGAGATGTTGTCTCGATGGGCCGCGACGCAAGCGCGCATCGGGCCGCCCCCGCAGCCGCAGCTTGACCACGGCGCCGGGGGGCGGCGACAATCCATGCTGAGGCAATGATTGCAGACGCATGGACGTGCTGACGAGCCGGTCGGACTCCTCATCGGGGCCGCGCGGCGGCGCATCAAGCAGGCCGTCGGACGGCGGGCGAGCCGGTTCCGGCTGACGCCGCAGCAGTTCTGGATCCTCCTCGCGATCCAGGGAGGCCGCGCGACGTCGCTCGGCGCCCTCGCCGAACGGTTACGCGGCGACCAGCCGACGGCGTCACGCGTCGTGGCGGCTCTCGTGCGACGCAAGCTCGTCCGCGTGGACGTGGACCCGGCGGACCGGCGGCGCACGCTGCTCCGCTGTACCGCGGCGGGCACCGCGCTGAAGCCCCGACTCGCGGCGCTCGCGACGGAGATGCGCGCCGCCATCGTCGATGGCATGGACGCCGCCGAGGAGGACGTGCTGCGCGCCGGTCTGCGCAAGGTGATCGACAACATCGACCGGCTCGAGAACGGCGCCGCGCGCAAGACCTCGAGGAGAAGAGCCCGTGGCTGAGAAGAGATGGATCCTCGCGACCGCGCTGGCGCTCGTCACCGCCGGATGCGCGACGGTGCGCGAGGCGCGGCGCGTCCAGGACCCGGCAAGTGCCCTGCCCGGCGAGCGCACCCCCACGGCGGCGGAACTCGGTCTCCCGACCGAGGGCACTCTCCTCCTCGACGCCGCGCTCGGCGCGGCGCTGCGTGCGCATCCTCTCGTCGTCCAGGCCAGGCACTTCGAGGAGGTCGCGGCCGCGCGCACGGGACAGGCCGAGGGCGCCCTCTTGCCGAGCCTCTCCGCGAGTGCCTCGAAGCAGTACCGGAACCAGAAGCCGGGCGGCCGGCCCTCGGGGAGCGAGGAGCACCGCTTCCAGTCCTACGGGTTCCAGGTGAGCTGGCTCCTCTTCGACTTCGACAGGACGCCCGCGCTCGCGCGTCAGGCCGCCGAGCAGTGGCTGGCAGCGCAAGCCGACGTGCGCGGAGCCGAGGTGGATCAGGCGTTCGCCGTGCGCCTCGCCTACTTCACGCTCGTGAAGAACCTCGGCCTCCGCGACGTCGCGAAGGACGCGGTGACGCAGTTCTCCGAGCACCTCGACCAGGTGAAAGAGTTCGTCCGCGTCGGGACGCGCATCCCCTACGACGCGACGAAGGCCGAGGTGGACCTCGGCAACGCGCAACTCGACCTCGTGATCGCCGAGGACCTGGTGCTCGCGTCGCAGGCCACGCTCGCGACGTCGATCGGACTCGCCGAGACGACCGACTGGACGCCCGAGGCGACGACCGCGTCGCTCGCCGTCCCCGAGACGTTCGACGCGTGCTGGGCCGAGGCGAAGCGCTCGCGCCCCGCTCTCGCCGCGGCAGCGGCGCGCGAGCGCGCGGCGTCGGAGCTCGTCAACGCGCGCATCGCTGCGCTCTACCCGAGCTTCGACCTCGGTTTCCTCTTCAACGCGTCGGGGCCGACTTCGCCGCTCAACTGGAACTGGCAGACGGGCGCCACGGGCTCGTGGGTTCCGTTCGACGGATTCCAGAACCTCTACTCCATCGACGAAGCCGTCGCGAACCTGCGGATCGCCCGCACGGACCGCGCGCGCGAGGAGCAGCGCGCGTGGCTCGAGGTGCGGATCGCCTGGATCGCCATCGAGGACGCGCGCCGCCGCCTCGACCTGACGTTGCTCCTCGTCCGCAACGCGGAGGAGGGACTCACCTTGGAGCAGGGCCGCTTCGACGTGGGACGCGCGACGACGGTCGAGCTGACCGACGCGCGTCAGGCGGTCACCGAGGCGCGGTCCGACGACGTCCAGGCGCGCGCGGAACGCGACATCGCCAACGCGCGGCTCGCCCAGGCGCTCGGCAAGACGGGCATCGGCGGCGCGGCGCCGTCCGGGGGAAAGCCATGAAGAAGCTCGTGGTTCCGATCGTGATCGCGGCGCTCGCTGCGGCGGGATGGTGGTGGTTCTCCGGTCAGTCGGGACAGTCCGCGACGCCGAGCGTCCGCTACCGCACGGCGAAGGTCGAGCGCGGCGAGATCGTCGAGGGCGTGCAGGCGAGCGGCACGGTGCAGCCCGTCCTGCTCGTGCAGGTGGGAACGCAGATCAGCGGCGTCATCGAGCAGCTCCTCGTCGACTTCAACTCGAAGGTGAAGGCGGGCGACACGATCGCGCTCCTCGACAAGCGGCGGCTCGAAGCGCAGCTCACCCAGGACGAAGCCGGCATCGCGCGCGCGAAGGCCGACGTGGAGCGCGGGAAGGCGGCGCTCGTCGAATCGAAGTCGGAGGTGCAGCGCGTCCAGGCCGCGTCGGCGCAGGTCGCGGCCGACGTGGATCGCGTGAAGGCGCTCCTCACGCAGGCCGAGCGCGAGCTCGAACGCCAGCGCGTCCTCGCGGAGCGACGGCTCATCTCGGCGTCCGACCTCGACTCGGCCATCGCAACGAAGGCGTCTCTCGAGGCGCAGCTCGCGTCGGCGCACGCGTCGGTCCGACTGAATGAGGCGCAGATCGCGTCGGCCGAGGCGTCGATCCTCCAGGCCGCGGCGCAGCTCGCAGTCACGGACGCGGCCGTGCAGCAGGCCGAGGCGCAGGCGCTCGGCAACCGCGTGAACCTGGGTTACGCAACGATCGTGTCGCCGATCGACGGCGTCGTCGTTTCGCGCAACGTGGACGTGGGACAGACGGTCGCGGCGAGTCTCTCGGCGCCGACGCTCTTCGTCATCGCCAACGACCTCACGAAGGTGCAGGTGCAGACGAGCGTTCCCGAGGCCGACATCGGCCGCCTCCACGACGGCCAGAAGGTGCGCTTCACCGTGGACGCGCACCCCGAGCGCGCGTTCGAGGGCGTGGTCTCGCAGGTGCGACTCGCCTCGCCTCGACGACCGTGCAGAACGTCGTCACGTACACGGTGCTCGTGGACGCGACGAACCCGGATCTGCTCCTCCTTCCCGGGATGACGGCGAACGTGACGTTCGAGATCCAGCGCAGCTCGAAGGACGCGCTCACCGTGCCCGCGACGGCGCTGAGACTGCAGACGACGCCGGACCTGATCGAGACTCCCGCGACGCCGGAGCAGCCTGACGGGAAGCCGCGCGACGCAGTCGTCTCCGGCGGGCCGCCTGCCGAAAAGCCCAGCAACGGCGCGGCGTCCGGGCGCGGCGCGAAGGGCGGTGCACGGAAGTCGCGGGCGGTCGTCTACGTGCAGACGCCGACGGGCCGCCTGCGCGCGGTGCCGGTCCGCACGGGCATCACCGACGGCGTCCGCACCGTGGTCGAACTCGACGACGCGGCGGCGCTCGCCGAGGGTGCGGACGTCGTGACCGCCGTCATCCGCGACGAGCCCCCCGCCACGACGAACCCGTTCGCGCCGCCGAGGATGGGCGGGACGACGCGGCCGGCCGGTCAGCGTTGAGGAAGGAACCTACGAAGTGTCCCTGATCGAGATCGACGACCTCAGGCGGACGTACACGATGGGCGACGTCCTCGTGCACGCGCTGCAAGGCGTCTCGCTGCGCGTCGACGCCGGCGAGTTCGTGGCGGTGATGGGATCGTCGGGGTCCGGGAAATCCACGCTGATGTCGATCCTCGGCGGACTCGACCGCCCCACCTCGGGCGTCTACCGCCTCGACGGCGCGGACATGGCGTCGCTGCCGCGGCGCGCGCTCGCGCACGTCAGGAACCAGAAGATCGGATTCGTCTTCCAGTCCTTCAACCTGCTCGCCCGGACGAGCGCGCTCGAGAACGTGGAGCTTCCGCTGCTCTACGCCCGCGGCATCTCGGGACGCGAGCGCCACGAGCGGGCCCGGGAGGCTCTCGCCCGCGTGGGTCTCGCAGATCGCGCGCGCCATCACCCGAACCAGCTCTCCGGCGGGCAGCAGCAGCGCGTCGCCATCGCGCGGGCGCTGGTCAACCGTCCGTCGCTCGTGCTCGCAGACGAGCCGACCGGCAACCTCGACTCGAAGGTGACCGCCGAGATCATGGCGCTGCTCCAGGCGCTGAACGACTCGGGCGTCACGATCGTGTTCGTCACCCACGAGTCCGACGTCGCGCAGTACGCGAAGCGGAAGCTCACGCTGAAGGACGGGCTCCTCGTCGGCGACGCGCCGGTCGCGGGCCGCACGGTTGCAGCGGTCGCGGAACCCGCGCGATGACGGGCATGACGTTCCGGATCGCAGTGCGCGCGCTCGGGCGCAACAAGGTGCGCTCGAGTCTCACGATGCTCGGCGTCATCATCGGCGTCGCCGCGGTCATCGCCATGGTCGCCATCGGCTCGGGCGCGACCGAATCGGTGAAGAAGCAGATGTCGACGATGGGCCAGAACCAGCTCATGGTCCTGCCGGGTTCGTCGTCATCGGGCGCTGTGATGTTCGGCTCCGGCACCGTGCAGACGCTCACGCCGAAGGACGCCGCCGCGATCCGGCGCGACTGTCCGTCGGCGACGTCGGTCGCCATCGTGGTGCGCACGCGCGCTCAGGTCGTCTGGGGCAACGCCAACTGGGCGCCGAACTCCGTGCAGGGCTGCAGCCCCGAGTTCCTCGTCATCCGCGACTGGCCCGTGACCGAGGGCGACGCCTTCACCGAGGCCGACGTCAACGCCGCGGCACAGGTCTGCCTCGTCGGCCAGACGGTCGCCGACAACCTCTTCGGCACCGAGAGTCCGGTCGGCCAGCGCGTGCGCCTCAAGAACCTGCCCTTCCGCGTGATCGGCGTGCTCGGCAGGAAGGGCGCGAACACCTACCAGGACCAGGACGACGTGGTGCTCCTGCCGTGGACGACGGTGAAGAAGAAGCTCCAGGGCTCCTCCTTCAACAACGTCGATCAGTTGATGGTCGGCGCGGAGTCCGCGGCGGCGCTCGTCCCGCTCGAGGCGGAGATCCGCGCCGTGCTGCGCGCGAGCCACAAGCTCGACCGGGAAGGCGGCCCGGGCGCCATGGACGACTTCCAGATCCGCAACATGGCGGAGTTCCTCGCCGCATCGGCGCAGCTCACCACGATCATGTCGGGACTCCTCGCCGCGATCGCGTCGGTGTCGCTCCTCGTCGGCGGCATCGGGATCATGAACATCATGCTCGTCTCGGTGACGGAGCGGACGCGCGAGATCGGCCTGCGCATGGCGGTCGGCGCGACGAGCGGCGACGTTCTCTCGCAGTTCCTCGTCGAATCGATCGTGCTCTCGGGGATCGGCGGCGTGCTCGGCATCGCCGCCGGCGCGGGCGGCGCCTCCGCAGTCGCGAAGCTCGCGAACTGGCCGGTCATCGTGTCGCCCACGGCCATCGCCGTGGCGGTCGCCTTCTCCGGCGCGGTCGGCGTGATCTTCGGCTTCTACCCCGCGTGGCGCGCGAGCCGTCTCGACCCGATCGACGCGCTGCGCTACGAGTAGGGGCACGGGCACGAGGGCGGTCAACGCACTCCAGGTCGAACCCAACCTCTCGGTAGGGGCGGACCCCCGTGTCCGCCCGTGCCCCACCTGGGAACGACGTCGAACCTGTGATCCACGCGGGGCGGACACGGGGGTCCGCCCCTACCGAGACGTCACGCATCGTGCGGCGCGGCGGGCCGCGCGCGCTACGGCTCCTCCGCGTCCTTCGGCTTGTTCTCGTTCCACCACTGGCGCCACGCCTTCGGGTTGCTCATGCCGATCTGGGCGCCGGTGATCTCTCGCATCGTGAACGCCGCGTACTGGCGCGAACCGGTCGAGAGCAGCGGGATCATGTACGGGATGACGTAGACGCCCATCGCCTTCAGGTTCCGGATCGCCGCGGCGCGCAGCGTCTCGAGCGCCTGACCGTCGCCCGTGACGAGGAAGTTCCCCATCCGCTCCGCCGACTTGTAGTACTTGATCGCGGCGAGGGCGTCCATCGCGGCGACCTTCTTGTCGACCAGCTTGGAGTCGAGTGCCTCGAGCAGGCCCACGGCGCCCGCGCGGCCCATCTGCGTGAGGAGGAAGATCGCGGACGTCGCGACCTCGGCGTCGTTCGAGAGGGCGAACCGGCCGATCGCGTGGCTGACGGCCGCCGAATCGACCATGCCCTTCTTCGTGATCTGGTTCAGCACGTCCAGCGCGGCGACCTGCTTCTCCTTCGACGCGTCGCGGTAGAGCTTCACCAGGTTCTCGCCGGTCCACGAGCCGCCGATCGCGACGAGTCCGTCGCGGCAGATCCGCGCGAGCTCCGTGTCCTTGTCCGCGAGACCCTTCGCGAGGAAGTACGTGGCCGAGCGGGCGCGCGACGCGGCCATGAGCGACGCGGCGCGGCGGCGGACGGCGTCGTCCTTCGAGTTGAAGTCCTGCGAGAGCCGGCCGAAGATCGACTTCTCGTTCTTCGACTCCGAGCCCGCCACGGTGTCCGGGTCGCGCTTCGCGACGTCCTTCAGCACGCCCTTCAGGCGGTCGTTGATGCGCCCGAGCTTCTCGACGGCCTGCGCGTACTCGGGCAGCGACGGGTCGCCGTAGTCGGCGAGGAACTTCTCGTAGAACTGCATCAGCACCGGCAGGTCGCCGGGGTTCTGTTTCTCGTAGTCGAGGATCGCCGCGAACTGGCGCGTCGCCCGTTCGGGGAGATCCGGCGGCTGCGCCGCGTCGCCTCCGGGCGCCGGCTGTCCGGGCGTCGGCTTGTCCTTCCACTCCGGCGGCTTCGGCTGTCCGGGGGCGGGGCCGGCGTCGGACGCACCCGGAAGCTCGACGCTCCCCGAGTCCTTCTCCAGCTCGCCGAGACTCGAGTCCTTCTTGATCCAGTAGAGGAGGGCGACGGTGTCGCAGTACTCCTTGTCGACCTTGTCCTCCATCGCCGGATTGGCGTCGAGGTACTTGTCGTAGAGCTCGCGGGCCTTCTTCAGCCTGACGAACGCCTCCTTGCGCGGCGCCCTGCGCTGCTCCATCTCCTGCTCGATGTCGTTCGCCTTCTCGACGAGCGGCGTCGCCTCCTTCACGAGACGCCGCGCCTCCTCGAGGAGTTCCTCCTGCACGGCGAGCGCCGTCGCGGCGAAGAGCGCCGCGGCGGCGGCGAACGCGAAGACCCGGACGACGATTCCCTTCCGCATGGCGGGCATTCTGACCTCCCTCTCCGGACGGGCGCCAAGCGAGGCAGTCCCTCGGGGTGAGAAGACTGTCTCCCCGAACCCGCGGTGCCCTGTCGGAATCCCTACGTGACGGGCCCGGCCCCCGGGCCCGTCACTCGGCGTCCTTCGGCTTGTGGACGTCCCACCAGTCGCGCACCTTCTGCTTCTCGTCCGTCTCGATGTCGAGGCCGGTGATCTTCGAGAGCACGACGGCGGTGTACTTGCCGGACGGCCCGTGCAGCGAGTCGATGACGTGCGGGACGGCGTACGCGCCCATCTTCTCGATCGCGGCGATCGACGCGGCCCGCAGCGCCTCGTGCCCGGCGCCCTTGCCCTCCATGAGGAAGCGGTTCGCGAGGACCGTCGCGCCCTTCCAGTACTTCGCCTCCACCATCTTCGAGATGGCGAACTTCTTCTTCCCGAGGTCCCGCGAGTCGAGCGCCACGACGAGCCCCGGCCCGCCGAGCTTGCCCATCGACACGAGGATCTCGAACGCCTTGATCGCGACCGGCCCCTCGTTCGAGAGCGTGAACCGCCCGATCGCGCGGCTCTGGTTGACGGCCTCGAACGGGCCCTTCTTCACCAGTTCCTCGAACGCCGCCATCGCCGCGTGCTGCTTCTCCTTCGGCGTGTCGCGGAAGAGCTTCACGAGGTTCTCGCCCGCGGAGGTGCCGCCGACCGCGACGAGTCCGTCGTGGCAGATCTTCGCGAAGTCCTCGTCGCGGTCGGTGATGCCGCGGGCGAGGAAGAACGTCGCCGGGCGCGACCGCGTCGCGGCGAGGAGGCGCGCCGCGCGCTTCTTCACCTCGGGGTCCTTCGACGCGAGGTCGGACGTGAGGTTGAAGACGAACGCCTTCTCGTCCTTGGTGTCCGAGCCCGAGAGGCTGTCGAAGTCGCGCTTCGCCGCGGTCTGGAAGACGCTCTTGATCCGGTCCGACACCTTGCCGAGCCGCTCCGCCGCTTCGAGGTACTCGGGCGCCGCGGGCTCGGGGAAGTCGGCGAGGAACGCCGCGTAGAGCTTCTGGATCTGCGGCAGGTCGCCCGGGTGCGCCTTCTCGAACTCGCGGATCGCGGCGAGTCCCTGCTTCGCGCGCTCCGCGGCGTCGGGCGCCGGACCGCCGGGCGCGGGCGCAGGCGCGGGCGGCGCGGGAGGAGTCGTCGCCGGGGGCGCGTCGTCGTCCTTCTCGAGTTCGCCGAGACCGCTGTCCTTCTTGATGCCGTGGAGCAGCACCATCATCTCCACGTACTCCTTGTCGAGCTTCTCCTCCTGCGCCGGGTTCGCGTCGAGGTACTTGTCGTAGAGAGAGCGCGCGTCCTTCAGGCGCTTGAACGCCTCCTTGCGCGGCGCGCGGCGGTCGTCCATGTCGAGGTCGACGTCGTTCGCCGTCTCGACGAAGGGACGCGCCTCGACGACGAGCTTGCGCGCCTCCACGAGGGACGCATCCTCGGCCGCGAAAGCGAGTCCGCAGATCGCGACGACGACGCAGAACTTCGCACACCACACCGCGATGCCCTTCCGCATTCGCGGCATTCTGCCACACCGGCCGCCCGGAGTGCGATCGCCGTGCCGGCCGCCGATCACGAGGATCGGCCGCTACTTCGGGGTCGGCCGCTACTTCGCGGCCTGCCGGATGTCGCGGAGCGCCGCATCGACGTCCTTCCAGAACGCGCGCCATGCGTCGCGCTCGGCGACGGGCAGCTCCTCGAGTTCCTCCTCTTCGCGGACGGAGTCGAAGTCGGGGTCGTGACGAAGGCCGAAGATCATCTCCTTCGCCGTGACGACGATCTCGGACGACGAACCCGCGAGCGACGCGATGTCGCGGGTCAGCTCGGCGCGCAGCCATTCGAGCGCCTGCCGGCGCCACGCGGCACGCTCGGCATCGGTGAGGGAATCGGCGTCGTCGCCCTCGCCGGCCGCGGCGAGGACGGCTGCGCACGCGGCGTTGCAGCGCGTCCCGGAAAGGGGATCCTCCGCGAGTCGCGGGTCGGACGCGAAGGCAGCCTTCGCGAAGCGGGCCGTCGCGGCGAAGCGCTTGCGGATGCTACCGAGCGAGATGTAGGACGAGGCCTCCGCGGCGTCCTTCGGCTTCGCTTTGCCCGCGAAGACCGCGTCGAGCGAGTCCTCGAGCCGGATCAGCATCCCGACGCGCTCGATCCCGGCCTCAGCTCGCAACGACGCGAGCGACTCGCGGTGGCCGGCGGCGAACTGCTGCGCCTGCCGGTACGTCGAGAGCGCCTCGGCGAACTCGCCCTCGTCGACCAGCGCATCGGCCAGGTCGTTCGCCACCGTGGGTACCTCCGGCGTCAGCCCGAAGGCGGCGCGCAGCGGATCGACGGCCTCGTCCGGACGGCGCAGCGTGGAGAGGGCCCGGCCGAGATCGTGCTGTGCGCCCCCGTGCCGGGGGATGAACTCGACGGCGGCGCGGAACTCGGCCAGCGCCTCCTCGAGCCGCCACTTCGTCCAGAAGGCGCGCCCGAGAGCTTCGTGCGCGGTCCCGGCGTCGTCCCGCTCCAGCGGGAGTGCGAGCCCCTTCTGGAGCGCGTCGATGGCATCGTCGGCGTCTCCCTTCATCTGGAGCAGCGCGCCGATCCAGACGTGCGCGGGACCACTGTTCGGGTCGATCGCGACGCACTTTCGGAACTCGTCGAGCGCGGCCACGTCGTCGTGCATCTCGACGAGGATCCTGCCGGCGTGTTCGTGGCACAGCGCCGTCGGCGGACCGGCCTCGATGGCCTTGCGGATCTCGACGACGGCCTCATGGAGCCGCTTCCCGGAGCGCAGCAGGACAGCCAGGTTGAAGTGCGGCTGCATCAGCTTCGTATCGATCTCGATCGCGCGGCGGTACGCGGCTTCGGCTCCCGGATCGTCGCCGAGCTCTACGCACGCGATTCCGAAGCTGCACCAGGCCACGGCCTCGCCGGCGGGCGAGATTCCGATCTCGAGCGCCTTCCTGATCGAGACCAGGGCAGCCTTGTAATCGTTGATCGCGTTCTGCGCGATCCCCAGCGCGAGCCACGGCTCGGCGTCGTGCGGGTTGATCCCGATCGACCTGGTCGCCGCCTCGATTGCGCTCTTCGCGTCGTGCGCCAGGTTGAGTTTGATCGCGAGTGACGTCAGGGCGCCGCTGTGGTTCGGGTTGAGCCGCGCGGCCGTCCGGTACGCCTCGATCGCACCCTGCGCATCGCCGCGCTTTCCGAGGACGGCCGCGAGCGACAGGTGCGCCAGGGACTCGTCGGGCGCGTCCTTCACGAACGTCTGCGCCTCGCGCAGGGCCCGGTCGAAGTCGCCGCGGTACATGACGGCGACGATGACGTTGTGGCGGAAGATCGGCACGCCGGGGTCCAGCCTCATCGCCTCGCGATCCGCGGCCTCGGCCCCGGCGAAGTCCCCCGCGGCGAAGCGCGCCACGCCGAGACTGTGGTGAAGGAGGGCCGAGCCGGCGTGCTTCGGGATCTCGCGCTCGAGGAGCTCGAGCGCCCGCCGCGGCTCGCCGGCGTTCACGTAGGCGTTGCCGAGGAGACCGACGGCGCGGTCCGAATCCGGGCGCAGCGCGACGGCGGCCGTGGCGTGGCGCAGGGCCTCCCGCGTGTGGGCCCTGCCCAGGGGACTGAGGGACAGAGCCAGATCGTAGTTGATCCAGAAGTCGCCCGCGTGGCGCGGATGCGCGCGCCGGAGCAGGCCGGCCGCGGCGATCCTGTCCTCGAACATCCGCTCGCGCTCGATGCCGGGCGCGTTGCCGATGAGCGCGGAGGCGAGCAGCGCGATCGTCCGCGCCGGCTGTGCGACGGCTTCCGGACTCGCGGACATCTGGCGCATCGTCGTCTCGTCGGAGTCCGCGATGGCGTCCCTCAGGCGATTGCGCCACGGGTCGTCGTCGAGCAGGCGCGACATCGCGACGAGACGAGCGACGTCGCGCTTCTTGACCTGCCCCCAGACCGTCCGCTGGTGCACCCAGTTGTCGAGCGTCACCGCGAGCCGCGACGCGAACTCCGCCCCGCGGGAGCGGATCTGGTCCGCCGTCTCGCGGACGTTCATCGACTCGACGTCGATCCCGTAGCGGCGCCACGCCGCGACCTGCTCGGCGTCGATCCTGTGCCAGGGTTCCGAACCGCTCCGCGTCCGGAGTTCGTCGAGCGTGTCGAGGAACCTTCGATCCTTCTCGTCCTGCGCGACGAGGTCGCGGGCCGCGGACTCCCTCGACCTGACCTCTGCGAGGAGCGCGTTGACACGCGCGGCGTCGATGTCGCCGGCCGTCGCGAGTTCGAGCGCACGGTCCGCCGCCGCGAGCGCCTCCGTCCATTCCCGCGCGGCGGCGAAGCGTGTTGCGTCCTGGACCGCCTCGTCGACGGCTGCGGCCGTCGCGCGGACGCGGCCGGCGCGCCGCGCGTCGAGCACGGCCCACGTTCCGCCGGCCGCGACGACCGCGACGAGCACCGCCGCGGCGATCGCCCTGGTCTGCCGTCGCGCGCGGACTCTCGCGGCGGCGTCGAGCTTCGCCTCTTCCGCCGCCGCGAGCGCCTTCTCGGCCTTCGCCTTCGCTTCGATCGCCTGGAGTTTCGAGCGGTGCGCGCGCTCGTCCACCTCGGCGAGGTACGTCGACACGGCCGCCGCGACCTCGCTCGCGTTCTTCGGCCGGTCCTTCGGCAGGAGCGAGAGGCACGCGCGGGCGAGTTGCACGAGCGCGTCGTCGGCGCCGCAGGCGTCGAGGCGCGCCCTCGCGTCGTCGAGACGGCACTGCGCCGCCTGCGCGAGGAGGTCGTCGCCGACGTAGGGCGGCGCCCCGGTCAGGATCTCGCAGAGGATCGCGCCGAGAGAGAACACGTCGGAGCGCTCGTCCACGTGCTCGACGTGACCGAGCGCCTGCTCGGGGGGCATGTACGACGGCGTGCCCATCACCGAGCCCGCGACGGACCCCGAGCCCGACGAGCCGCTGCGGACCGTGGCGACGATCGTCGTGCCCTTGACCTCGCGCTTGGCGCGCTTCTCGTCGGCGACGCCGCCCGCGGCGAGCACCTTCGCGAAGCCCCAGTCGACGACTTGCACCTCGCCGAACGCGCCGATCATGACGTTCGAGGGCTTGAGGTCGCGGTGGACGACGCCGCGGCTGTGCGCGTAGGCCATCGTCTGGCACGCCTGCTCGAAGACCGCGAGGAAGCGGCGGCGGTCCTCGTCCTCGCCCTTGCGCGCGGCGAGCGCCTGGGCGAGTGTGCCGCCCTTGACGAGCTTCATCGCGAAGAACGGACGTCCGTCGGGCTGAAGGCCGAGCTCGTAGACGGGGACGATCCCGGGGTGCTGGAGCTGTCCGCCGACCTGCGCCTCCTCGACGAAGCGGCGCGCGAGGTCCGCCGACCCGACGTGGTCCTCGCGCAGCACCTTCATCGCCACGTCGCGGCCGAGGTCGACATCGCGCCCGCGCAGGACCACGCCCACGCCGCCGCGCGCGATCTCGCCGACGACCTCGTAGCGCGCCGACGAGCGGAGCGCGATCGGCGACGGCGCTGCGTCGCCGTCCCCCGTCAGGCGCAGCCGCGGCGCGCTGCGGCCGGACGCCTCGAGACGCAGGAGCACACTGTCCTGGCCGTCGTCGCGCGCGGGCTTGCTCATGGCCGCCTCTCCCGCTCGTCGGCCTCGACGATGAGGACGTCGAGCTCCTCCCAGAACGACGTCCAGGCGGCGCGCTCGTCGGCGGGGAGTTTCGCGATCGCCTCGGCGCCGCGGACGGTGTCGAGATCGGGATCGCACGCCCACAGACGGGTGCCGTGGGCCGCATCTCTCGCCGCCGGGGTTTCCGGCGAGCGGATCTCGCCGCGCAGGTGATCGAGGGACTTGCGCAGCAGTGCGACGGCCTGACGGCGGAGATCCGCCCGCGCCGACGCCGGGAGCTGCCCGGCGTCCTCGCCCGCGCCCGACGCCGCGAGAAGCGCGACGCATGCCGCGTTGTAGCGCAGGTCGGCTCCCTCCCCGGCGGAGCTCGCGCCCGCTGCGATGTCCTCGTGCCAGAGGCGCGCCGCTGCCGCGTAGCAGCGTTTGAACACGCAGAGATCGAAGAAGTCGCTCCGATCTGCGGCGCCCCGGGGGACGAGTGTCCCGCGACGGATCGCGTCGAGCTTCGGCTCGAGTGCGAGGAGGCGCTCGCATGCCGCGATGTCCTCGTCGGCCCCTTCGTCGGTCTCGGCGTCCCACCGGGGGTCCGCGGCACGGCGCTCACGGCCCGCGCGGAACTCTGCCAGGGCGTCCGAGAACGCACCGCTCGACATCAGCGCCCTGCCGAGACCGTGACGTGCGTGCGAGCTCCCCGGTCTCACGCGCACCGCGGACCGCGCGGTCTCGAGGGCCTGCGCGTCGCGGTGCATCCGCCCGAGGTCGAAACCGAGCCAGATCAGATAGTCCGCCTGGCCGGGATCGAGGCGCACGGCCTCTCTTCGGGATTCGATCGCCTCCTCGAGGGCGCCGTCGTCGGCGAGCGCGTCGGCGAGCCAGTTGCGGTACCACGCGTTCCCTGGGTCGAGACGCACGGCCTCGCCGAACTGCGCGGCCGCGTCCTTGTGGCGGTGCGCGAGCTGCAAGGTCCACCCGAGACGGTAGCGCACTGCCGCGTCACGGGGCGCGAGCCGGATCGCCTCGGCGAAGGCCGCGCCGGCGCCCGCGGCGTCGCCGCACTCCTGCCTCATCGCCCCGACGAGACCGGCGAGGTCCGCCTGATCGGGCTTCGCCGCGCGCGCCCGCAGGGCGTGCTCGAGGGCTTCCTTCGGCCGTCCGAGCCGGAGGAGAAGACTCGCGATGTCCTGGTGCAGTCCCTTCGCCCCGAGGCGATCGGCCTCGGTGCAATGGCGCACCGCCTCCTCGAACCGCCGCAGGTTCGCGAGCGCCGCGCCCAATCTGGAGTGCGTGTCGGCGCGGCCCGGCTGGAGCCGGATCGATTCCTGCCACGACGCGATCGCGGCGAGCACATCGCCCTTCAGTTCGTGCACGTAGCCCGTTTCCGCGTGCACGGACGCATCGCCCGGTTCGAGCTCGATCGCTCTCTTGCACTCTGCGAGCGCCGCGTCCCAGAGTCGCTGATGGGCCAGCGAAACGCCCAGCGCGGCGTGCGCGGCGGCGCCCATCGGATCCAGCCTGACCGTCTCGCGGGCGGACGCGACCGCAGCGTCGACCTCGCCGACAGCGAGCAGGAGCCTGCAGAGGGCGAAGTGTCCTTTGACGGACCTGGCATCGAGCTCGATCGAGCGCCGGCAGGACCTGAGCGCCTCCTCGTAGCGCGACCGCTGAGACGTGGGTTCTTGGGTCGCGAGCGCCATCGCATGGAGCACGCTTCCGAGCGAGGCGTGGGCGTCGGCGTACTGGGGGTCGAGCCGGAGCGCCTGCCGGCACTCGTCGAGCGCGCGTGGCAGGTCGCCCTTCGAGCGGAGCACATCCGCGAGGCGGCAACGTCTCTCCGCAGACTGCGGGTCGAGACGGACGGCTTCCGCGCACTCCGTGACGGCGGCGTCGAGATCGCCGTGGTCGTGCCGCACGACGCCGATGTGCTGGTGCAAATGGGCGCGGGCCTTCGCGTCGCCCGCCGGAGTCAGCCTGAGCGCCTCGGCGTACTGCGCCAGCGCACCGGCGTCGTCGTGAGCGAGTTCCGCGAGGAAGGTGGCGAACGACAGGCGCGCGGTCGGCCATTCCGGCGCGGCGCGCAGGGCATCCTCGAACGCGGCGCGCGCGACCGCCTTGTCGCCCTTCAGTCCCGCCACCTGGCCGAGGACCACGAGCGAGTACGGGTCGCGCCCGCCGATCCTCACGCCCTCGTTCGCCTCGCGGAGCGCCTCGTCGAGCCGGCCCTCCTCGGCCAGCGCGCGCACGAGCGTCCATCGGCCCTCGACCCACGTGGGAGCGAGACGCACCGCCTCGCGGGAGGCCTCGATCGCCCGCTTCCGGTCGTTCGCCAGGCAGTAGAGCTCGCTCAGCCGGGAGTGGTACCAGGCGAAGCCGGGCGCGATCTGCGCCGCTTCTTCCGTCGCCGCAATCGCGCTCTTCCAGTCGCGCGCTGCCTGGTGCCCGATCGCCAGAACGTTCCACGCGACGGTCGCGCGGGGCCTGAGAGCCAGCGCCGCCGTCGCATGGGCCAGCGCCTCGTCCGCTCCGTCGGGCAACGTGGCGACGATCGTCTGTGCCAGATGCACGCGGATCCAGAAGTCGTCCGGACGCGCGTTCACCGCCCGGCGCAGCACGTCGATCTCCACGTCCGGCAGGCCGGCCTCCCCGAGCGACTTGCCGAGGAGGTCGACGGTCTGCGGGGCGAGCGCCGCGACGTCGGCCTGCGCGGCGAGTTCGCGCAGCGCGACGGCATCTCTGCGCGCCGACGCGTCACGCAGGCGGTTGCGCCACGGATCGGGATCGGCCAGTTGCGCCGCCTGCTCGATCCGGCCGGCGCCGGTTTCCTCGAGCGAGGGAACGTACCGGCGCAGCCACGCCCACTCGTCGAGCGCCGCGGCGACCTGCACGGCGAAGGCGTCGCCGTGTGCGCGGATCCGGCCGCCGAGGTCGTGCGGCGTGCCGGACTCGAGATCGAATCCCGCCTCGCGGAACGCCGTCGCGTACTCCGCGTGCGTGCCGGGGTTGTCGTACCTGTCGCCGCGGCGCCCGCGGATCTCCTCGAGCCGCGCGACGAAGGCGGCGTCGTCCTCAGCCTGCTTCGCCGCGGCGATCGCCGCCCGCTCGTCCGACTCGACGTCCGCGAGCAGCTTCGCGGCCCGCTCCGAAGTCTCCGCGCCGGCGCTCCCGGTCGCCGCCAGCGCAACGGCCTTCTTCGCCGCGGCGACGGCGCCGGCGAAGTCCCTCGCACCGCGGTGGTCGCTCGCCTCGGCCATCGACTTCGAGACCGACTCCGCGGTCCGCGCGAGCCGTTCGTCCTCCTCCGCGCCGAGGTACATGAAACCCGCGCCGCCGGCGACAACGGCGACGAGGACCACGGACGCGAGGACGATCGTGCGGACGTGCGCCGACTTCTCGGCCGCCGCCTTCACGCGCTCGCGGGCGGCGGCGGCCCTCGCGTCCTCGGCCTTGACGCGCGCGTTCGCCGCGACGATCTCGGCCTTGCGCGTGCGCGCCTCGACGCCTGAGAGGTGCTTCGTCACGGCGTCCGCGACCGCCCCCGCGTCGGCGAACCGCCCGCCGGGCGCAGCCGCGAGGCACTTCTTCGCGATCGCGACGAGATCCGCGTCGGCGCCGCACGCTGCGAGGCGCTCGTACGCGTCGTCGAGCCGGCCCTGCGCCGCGAGGAGGATCTGGTCCCGTTCGCTGCCGAGGAACGGCGCGTCGCCGGTGAGGATCGTGCAGAGAACGGCGCCGAGCGCGAAGACGTCCGTCTTCTCGTCGATCTCCCGGCCGATCGCCTGCTCCGGCGACATGTACCCGGGCGTTCCCATGACCGAGCCCGCCTGCGAGGCCGATCCCTCGCTGCCGGTCCGGACCGTCGCGATCAGGCTGATGTCGCGCGCGACCGCCTCCGCGGGCCGCTCCGGCGCGCCGCCCTCGCGGCCGAGCACCTTCGCGAGGCCCCAGTCCACGACCTGCACCTCTGCGAACGCGCCGAGCATCACGTTCGAGGGCTTGAGATCGCGGTGGACGACGCGGCGGCTGTGCGCGTACGCGATCGTCCGGCAGACCTGCTCGAACACGGCGAGGAAGCGGCTCAGTCCCTCCTTCGGCGACTGGCGCTCCGCGAGCAGCGCCGCGAGGGTGCGGCCCTTGACGAGCTTCATCGCGAAGAACGGCCGTCCGTCGGCCTCGAGGCCGATGCTGTAGACGGGGACGATCCCGGGGTGCTGGAGCTGTCCGCCGATCTGCGCCTCCTCGACGAAGCGCGCCAGCACGGCATCGTTCCCCGCGTACTCGGGGCGGAGCACCTTCAGCGCGACGTCGCGGCCGAGATCCCGGTCGCGGCCCTTGAAGACGACGCCGAGCCCGCCGCGGGCGATCTCTCCGAGCACCTGGTAGCGGCCGTCGTCGCCCGCGCGCTCGGCACTGCCCGGAGGCAGCAACCGCAGCACGGGCGAGAGCGCGTCGTGCTCGTCGCGGAGCAGCACGCGCGGCGCCGCGCCGGTCATCCGCGCGATCGCGGCGGCGACGCCCCGGACGGCGTTCGGCTTCTTCGCCCCGAATGCGACGCCGAGCCCGAAGTCGAGCGAGTCGGGGTCGATCACCTCCGGCTCGGTCGGTTGCCGGCGCGAGTCCTCGACCATGGGTTCCTCCGTCGCAGGTCCGCAAGTCGATTCGGTTTCGCGGCGGGAATCCCTAACGAATCGCGTGAAGGAGCCTGGCGCACTCGGCGTCCACGTCCGCTCTGGTGCCCGGATGGTGGAAGAGGACGACTTCGCGGAGGGCCTCGCGGTACTCGTCCCGCGCCTTGGCGTACTCGCGATGGACACGTTCGGCGTCCTCGCCGAGGCGGGTGGCGATCTCCCGGATCGGCAGACCCTCCTCGAACCGCAGACGGAGCAGTTCGACGCGCTTCGCCATCGCGCCGCCGCCCGCCGCCGCGCGCTGCGCCAAGAGCTCGCGCGCCTGCTCGAGGAGCGACGCCGCCCACTCGCGCTCGAAGATGGACGAGAGCGCGGCCGTCTCCGCGGGGATCTCGTCCGGATGGAACGAGCTGTCGGTCACCCCGGCCCGCCGCTGCGCGTGCGCCCGCTCGCACCGGAGCGCCACGATGCGGATCACGCCGCAGAGGTACGCGCGGAAACCGCCGTCGCGCGCCGGATCGACGCGGCCGAGCGCTCCGCCGTCCCGGAAGCAGTCGACGAACACTTCCTGCGCGGCGTCGTCGATCTCACCGGCGAGCGGCGATCCGCTCCACCGCGCGGCGAGATACGCGCGGACGACGGGCATGTAGCGGCGCGCGAACGCTTCGCGATCGTCCGCACGGCCCGCGGCGGCGCCGAGGACGACGGTCCAGCAGGTTGCGGTCGATTCGGGCACCGGCGCGATTGTGCGGACGCGAGCGCCGCGGCGTCAAGCGCCGCTGTCTTCAGTGAGCGCCGTGCTGCGCTTCGAGCCAGCGCTCCGCGTCGATCGCGGCCATGCATCCCGAGCCCGCGGCGGTCACCGCCTGTCGGTAGACGTGGTCCTGGCAGTCGCCGCACGCGAACACGCCCTCCACGTTTGTCTTCGAGCCCGCGTGCGTGACGAGGTAGCCGTTCTCGTCCGTCGTGAGCTGACCGCCGAGGAACTCGGTCGTCGGCACGTGGCCGATCGCGATGAAGAAGGCGTCGGTCGGGAAGTCGCGGACCTCGCCCGTCATCACATTCTTCAGCTTCAGCGCCTCGAGCTTCTTCTCGCCGATCGCCGCCTCGATGACGGTGTTCCAGACGAACTCGATCTTCGGGTTGTCCATCGCGCGCTTCTGCATGATCTTGCTCGCGCGGAGCGTCTCCGTGCGGTGGATGACGTAGACGCGCGTGCCGAAGCGTGTGAGGAAGTTGGCCTCCTCCATCGCCGAGTCGCCGCCGCCGACGACGCAGATCGTCTTCTGCTTGAAGAAGGCGCCGTCGCACGTCGCGCACGTCGAGACGCCACGGCCCATGAGCTTCGACTCGCCGGGGATGCCGAGCGTCTTCGACTTGGCACCCGTCGCGACGATGACCGCCTTCGCGCGGATCTCCTCGCCCTCGACCCACACGCGGAAGGGGCGGCTCGAGAAGTCCACGCGCTCGACGTCCTTGTCGATCATCTCGGTGCCGAAGCGCTCGGCCTGCTTGCGCATCTCGTTCATGAGGTCCGGGCCCATGATCCCGTGGTGGAAGCCGGGGAAGTTCTCGACCTCGGTCGTCGTCATGAGCTGGCCGCCCGGCTGGTAGCCGCAGTACTGCACCGGCGCGAGGTTGGCGCGCGCGGCGTAGATGGCGGCCGTGTAGCCGGCCGGGCCGGCGCCGATGATGATCACGTTCTTCGCGGTGTCGGACATGGGGGACCTCGGGGTGTTCGTCTCGGTTGAACCGCCGATCCTAGCGGCGCATTCGACGTCTCCGAACGGACGCCTGCGCCCGGCGAGACCCGGCGGCGGCCCGAGGCCGGTACGATGGCGGCGCATGCGGGGGTTCCTCGTCGGTGCGGCTCTCGGCGCGGTCCTGGGGATCGCGGGAACCCTCGCGTGGATGCCGTCGCCCGCACCGGAGACGACGGAATCGGCGCGCGAACGCACCGTCCCGCGCGTGCCGCCGCGCGGCGACGGGGTCCGCGCGCGCGCTGCCGTTGCCGCGGCGACGAACGAGACTGCGGTTGCCCCGCCGGTCGTCGTCGCGGCACCCGCGCCGGTCGCAGGAGACATCGACCTCGAATCCGCGACGATCGAGAGCCTCGTCGCGCTCCTCGCGCGGTACGAGACGAGCAAACTCCCGGGCGACGGCCGAGTCCACGCGCTCGTGAAGACGATCGCCCGCCGCTTCCCCGAGTACCGCTACCCCGCCGACGTCGTCCGCCGATGGTCGAAGCGCAACGACGGGAATGTGCTCGCGGCGGCGCTCGAGACGTGGACCGACGATCAGCTCATGGAGGAACTCGGACGCGCGTTCGACGTGGCCGATCCGGTCTTCGATCCCGGACTCGGGGCGCGGTGCGGAGGGGCGCTCGGCAGCCGCGGCGCGCTCCTGCCGTCGGAACTCTGCCGCCGTCTGCTCCGTGACGACGAGCCCGCACGGCGCTCGAACGGCGCGTGGTTGTCGATCTACGCACGGGAGATCGACCTCGATCGGATGAAGGAGATCGCCGCGAGCGACCCCGCGCGCGAGCCGCGGAGCCAGGCGTTGTATGCGTTCCACGCGCTCGTCGAGTCGGGACGTCTGCGCCCGGAGGACGTCACCGCCACGATCGTCGCGGCGACGCGCGACCCGGACGAGAGCGTCCGCTGCGCCGCCGCGAGCGCGCTCGTCGTCGCCGGCGCGGACGGCGCGCGCGCCGCGATGGAGATCCTCGCGCGAGACGGGTACGTCAGCGAGGCGGACGATCTGGTGGTGGCGGCGGTGACGGACGGCCTCGCGGGCGAAGTGCTCGACCTGCGCCTCGGCCCTCGCGTCGACAGGCACGTCGCGTTCGCCCTCGCCGAACTGGCGCCGACCCGACCCGAGCTCATCCGCGCGATGAAGGCGCGGCTCCCCGAACTGGTCCGGGCGATCGCGAGCGGCTATTCGGACGACACCCGCGAGTTCTTCATCGGTGTCCGCGTGGCCGGAGACGTCCCGAGCGTCGCGGCGTACGCCCTCGACCGCGACGAGGACCCGGACGTGCGGATGGCCGCGATCGACGCCCTCGTGGCGGACCCGGCGAGCGCGATCGACGGACGCGACGTCGCCCGGCGGATCGCCGCGGACCGTCGCGAACCGTCTGCCACCCGCATCGACGCGATCGAACGGCTCGATCAGGACGTCCCGGAGGAGCAGCGCGAAGCCGTGCACGCGGAGATGCGGCGCTTCCTCGAGGGACTCCTCGCCGAGGAGTCGAACGAGCGGGTGCGGCTCGAGGTCGCCCGCCTGCTCGCGGAGTGACGGCGGTCCCCCTCCGCGCGCCCGCCAGCCTGGGATTCCCTCCCGCTCGCGGCGCGTCTCCCGGACCCTCCGCGCTCGACATCACCTGCGCGCCCCTCCCGCCTCGCAGCGGCAGGCGCTGATAGAAGAGAGCCCCATGAAGAACCACCTCCTCGCGGCCCTGGCCGCGTTCCTCTGCGCCGTTCCCTGCCTCGCAGCCCCGATCGAGGCCGAGTTCGACGGCGCCAGGCTCGCCGACACCCTCACGGGCAGGGTCGCCGACCCGGCGAACGAGGTCCGGATCACCGCCTACGTGAGCGCGGGATCGACGGTGACGGCGACGCTCTCACCCGACACGACCGCCGCCACGCCGATCGCGGGCCTCACGATGACCCTCCTCGACGGCATGGGCGTCGATCAGCAGGTGACGGGCAGCGCCTACGACAAGTCGGTCGCGGGCTCGGGCGTCGTCACGTGGAAGAAGGTCCCCCTCACCCAGACGGGCAACTTCACGTTCGTCGTCCGCGGAACGTCCGCGGGCGACTGGAGCCTCAAGCTCTCGGGCGCGCTCGCGACGCTCAAGGTCACCACGAACTCGACGACCGGTCTCGGCGTGAGCGCGGAGGCCGAGGTCTCGTTCGACGGTCTCGCGAACTCGACCCTCTCGTACTCGCTGAACGCCGCGACGGGCTCCAAGTTCAAGGGTGAGCTCGTCCGGATCGACCCGCCCACCGGACTGCCGATCGTCCCCGACGTCCTCTCGGCGAAGGGCAAGGTGACCCTCGACGAGGACGGCAGCTACCGCCTCGTCTTCAAGAACGTGGGCGGCGGGCTCGGCGCGTGGACGGCGAAGACCACGGTCACCCCGGCGGCGCTCGTCGCCCGGCGCGGCTACGTGAGTCCCGCGATCACGGTGTTCGTCCCGAACGTCTCGAAGATCACGCCTTCATCCGACTTCCAGCGCAACGACGCCTCCGACGTCACGCTGACGGGCAAGAACTTCCAGCCGGGCGCCGACGTGCGGCTCGTGCGCAACGGCTTCGCGGACATCGTCGGGACTCGGGTCGTCGTCGTCTCCGAGAAGGAGATCCGCTGCACGCTGAACCTCGACACCGGGCCCGTCACCGGCGTGGACTCGCTCGGCACCTGGAACGTCGGCGTCTGGAACGCGCCCGTGTACATGACGCCAGGCGACCCGGCGACGCTCGTCAAGGACTCGCCGACGAGCACGAAGAAGAAGACGTTCAACTGCCTTTCGGCGACGTCGATCACGCTGCCGAAGGGCGTGACGAAGAACACCGAGGTCTGGCAGCTCGACTTCAACGGCGACTTCCAGAACGATCTGAACCGCATGGGTCTCGGGTCGGACGACGCGACCACCCAGGGCTTCGCCCGGGAGGCCGTCCAGGCCTACGTCGTCTGCTTCCTGCGCGACGTCTTCCGCCAGAACGAGACGAACGGGAACCTGTCGAAGACGAACTCGCCCGCGATCTCGTTCGTCGTCACGAACGTGCCGAACCCCGCCGGGAAGGCCGGGGAGGACTACAACCGCATCTCGATCGGCGGCGCCTACGAGACGGGCGACGACCGCGCACCGACCGAGCCGCTCCTCTGGGGCTTCGCGCCGCTCGACCCGGGCAATACGCACCGCGACGACCTGTCGATCGACCGGACCGACATTTTCGGCAACACCACGCGCATCGGCCACGGCGCCCGCACGCGCGTCCTCGATCCCAACGCACCGGAGGCGAGCGCGTCGTGGATCGCCGCGACCGCGCCGCTCCGCCAGACTCCGCTGACGTCCTCCGATCGCTTCTACTTCTCGCAGAACTTCCGGCCGGCGAACCAGGGCCAGGCGAACCGCTACCGGGACATCGTCAACCAGGTGACCCGCGCGTCGCGCGAGATCGCCGCGATCTGCGCTCACCACATCGGACGCTCGATGGGACTCACGGACGACGGCTTCGGGCCCATGGACAACCCCGACACGGCAGGCAACTTCTGGCTCGCGAACGGACTCCTCGACTTCTCGACGGACGACATCCAGACGCTGCGCGACAACGCGGTCCCGAACACGCTGCCGGGCAAGTCGGGCAACCTGATCATCGGGTACTTCGCGCTCATCTCGACGCAGCCGTCCAACCTGCCGCCGTCCACCGCCGCGATCGCGTATTCGGCGGACTGGAACTACGTCGGCGGGCGGGCCAACGCCAAGCTCGGGGACTTCACCGTGAAGTACCAGAACACGATCGACTACGGCGGCGTGCGGCTCCCGTCCGTCCCCGGTGCGGTCACCGTGGACTACACGCGTCTCTCCATCACCAACACGCCCGTCTACATCAGCACCGCGTCGGGACTCCCCTACGGCGGGATCACGTTCTACCGGATCACGGTCACCGACAACGTCCGCGGCGGCACGTCCGCGTTCATCTACCGCCTGAACGTGTACCCCAACTTCAACATGCTGCCGACGTCCGGGACGGTCTTCCTCCGCGCGACCGACCTGCAGAACTACATCAACAGCAACTGAAAGTCCGTGGGCAAGTCGCGAGGCGCGGCTTGCCCACGGACTTTCAGCAGGCCCTCGGTGCGGTCCTGCCCGCGCGACGCCGTCCCGCGCCCCTCTTGTTGGGGCCCGTTCTGGTCCGCGCGACGGACGACCGAGCGCCATCGCTGGATCGCTCGATGTCCGCGGGAATCACGATGCGCGGCTCGAGGCCGGTTTCCCGCCGCTCACACTCGGTCGGGCGGCGTGTGCTTCGCGATCCACGCGTCCATCGCGCCGTCGTAGCCGACGGCGGACTGACGGGCCGCGACCCGGTCGGCGAGTGCCGAGAGCTTCGCCGGATCGAGCTTCGGCAGCTTCTCGATCTGCGCCTGAACGGCCGCGGCCGCCTCGGCGCCCGCCGACTCCGCGGCCTTCATCACGCCGCCCGGCTCGTTCAACTGCTGGTCGCCGACGCCGAGGTACCGCGCGATCACCACGTCCGACACGCGCTTGCTGTGCTTCCTGCTGATGGCGATGTTCCCCTGACCCGTGACGACGTTGCCGACGCCGAACGTGTTCGCGACGCCGCGCGGGACGCCGATGTCCCAGTCGGCGAAGTCGTAGAACTCGCCCTTGAGCGGCAGCCCGGGGATCGGCTCGGGGATGGAGCCGATCGAGCTGACGATGAGGTTCGTCGGGAGCACCGTCTCGCTGCCCGCAACCTCGATGACCTTCCTGCCCTCGCTCTGCGACGTGACGACCTTCAGTCCCACGACGCGGCCGTTCTCCATCACCACTGCCTTGGGGAGCGTGTTCGGACGGAACTTGCAGAGGAACTTCCTCATCACGTTCGCCATCAGCTTCTCGCGGACGTTCATCGTGTTCTCGCGCGACTTGTCGTCCGCGCCGTCCTTGAACGCAGCGAGCGGCATCTCGCGGGCGGTGCGCCGGTAGATCATCGTGCAGCCGGAGAGTCCGAGCTCCGCGAGCGTGAGTTTCCTGTCGGCAAGCACCTTGTCGAGTCCCTGGTGCTCCATCTCGGCGACGTCGGGCGTCTCGCCGCGCCCGCGAAGCTTCGCGGCCACCGTCTCGAGCATCAGCGCCTTCACGCAGTCGATCGACGCGAGCCCGCCGCCGACGACGATCGCGCCATCGGTGATCTCGTAGAGCGGCCCGTCGTAGCTCGTCTCCTCGTGGTGGTTGAACCAGTAGATGAAAGGGTTCTGGTAGATGAGCCCGCGTCCGAGCGCCTCCGCGGCGTCCGCGGCGTCGAGCGGGCGGTCGCGCCACGCGCCGCAGGCGAGCACCACGGCCGAGAAGCCCCACGCGTGCAGGTCGGAGAGGGACACGTCCTTGCCGATCGTCGTCTTCGGCACGTACTGGACGAGCGGCTTCTTCAGCTTGTCGGCGATGCGCACGTACTCCTGCGACCGCTGGTTCGCGTGCCAGCGAGGGAGGCCGTCCTCGATCTTGCCGAAGGGGCGCGCGTTCTGGTCGAAGACGACCGCGAAGACGCCCGCCTGCGCAAACGTCTCCGCGGCCTCTGCGCCGGAACAGGCGGCGCCGATGACGGCCACAGCGTGACGAGGAGTCGAGAGCTCTGACTTGTCCATGGAACCGAACCTCCGGGGGGACGTGCGCCCGGCGCCTTCCTGCCGGACTCGAAGACGCGGCGGAACCTAACACCGCCGCGCGAGAGGATCGAGGCTTCGCGCCGCGGAGCGTGTGACCCAGGTCGCCCAGTCACGTCGCGCAGTCGGGTCGTGCGGATGGGCCGCTCGTCATGCCCCCCGGTCCTGGAGATGGAGGAAGAGCGCGATCAGCGTGAAGCCGTCCCGCACGCGGCGCTCGCGGACCATCGCGCGGACCTCGTCCTCCCCGAACCAGCGGACCTCCTCGATCTCGTCCCGGTCGAATTCCCCTGCGAGCGCGACGGCGCGAGCGCGGACGACGTGCAGGACGTGATTCGAGAGCCCGGGCACGGGGTGGAACGTGTGGAGGTGCTCGTAGTCCGAAGTCGTCCAGCCCGTCTCCTCCAGCACTTCGCGCGAGGCCGCCGCCGCGGGCGCCTCGCCTGCCGCGGCGCGGCCCTCGGGAACTTCCCACTCGCACGTGCCGGTCGCGTAGCGCGGCACGCGCACCATGACGACACGGCGGGCCGCGTCCTCGACGACCGCGGCGACGCCGTCGTCCTCCACGTCCACGACGTGCATCCGCTCGATGACGCGCCCCGACGCGGTCCGGATGCGGTCCGCGAAGAGATTCACCCACGGACTGCGGTACACGACCTCGCGCGACAGGCGTTCGGGGAGCATCGCGAGATCGTACGACGGAACCGATCCGCGCCGCACACCGCGCCGATTGTTGAAATTGCGCCGCCCGCTCGCGCGTCGCGCCGCGCGGGACCCGCACCTTGAGAACTCCAGGCTCCGCTTGACGGAATCGAAGTTGACCGGAATTGAGAAACACGACGCCACGTTCAGCGACCGAGGCATCCACACGATGTCTCTGTCGGCCCGCGAGGAGTTCCCCTCTGGGCCATGGAGGATCAGAAATGTTTCGTTGCACCAATCCGGAGAAGGGCTCCGGGCGGCGAGCCGTTCCACGGTTCGCGCGCCTGGGCGCACTGACTGCGTTGTTCGTGATGGGCGCTGCGATCTCGCAGGGCGAGACCGCCGTGACGATGCCGGAGGCCACCGCGATCCTCAACCAGTGCGTTGCGGCGACGGCCTCGATCACCACGGCCCAGCTCGGCTCGGCCAATCGCGACGCCACCTACTGGACCGCGCTGACCGACGGACAGTCCCGCGTCGCCCAGGCGTACCACGACTCGCTCGTCGCGCCGTGGCCCAGTGCGCTCCTCTCGACGCGCGACACGCTGAACACCTCGCTGGCCCAGACGGTCTACCGTCTCGACTCGATCGACAACCCGGCGAACACGCTGACGACCTCGTCGATCCGGCGGACGCTCGACAGGGAGGTCAGCCGCATGCAGAGTGCGGTGATCCTGCTGCAGGGTGTCGCGCCGACGGCGACCACTCCGGCGCCGACTCCGGAACCAGGCCCTGCGCCGGCTCCGGTGCCCACCCCGGTCCCCGCGCCGGCTCCGACGCCTGCGCCGACACCCGCGCCCTCGGGCACGATCGCGACCCTCGTTTCCGGCACCGGCTTCACCGCCGCGACTGCACAGCCGGCGACGATCGGATCCGGAGCGGGTTCCGACGCGAAGGCGATCGCCCGCTGGGACGTCGTCCCCTTCCAGACGTTCACCGGCAAGCTGCCGGTCGGCGTCGTCGCGTTCCACATCAAGGGCATCGACCGTGTGGAGTTCTCCTTCCAGGGCGGAGCGTGGTCCTCGGCGACCTCGATGACCCTGAACCCGACCACGGGCGTGTGGGAGTACAGCGCCTACATCGACGCGGCCAGCGTCTCGGACGGCAATGTCGAAGTCCGCGCGGTCGTCTATCCGAAGGTCGGCATCCCCCGCGTGCTCGGCGGACCGATCGACGGTTCGCTCGGCTTCCAGAACGGCAACCACTCGATGTTCCTGACGGCGAACAAGAACGGCACCGTGCAGCAGCAGACCATCTACTGCTCGCCCTCGGGC
>JANNHP010000031.1:0-1903 GCA_031404455.1 Planctomycetia bacterium
GGGGAACTTCAGGGTGCTCGTCACCGAGGGGATGTCGTTCGCCGGCATCACGCGCGTCGAACTGCGCGGCGTCGCGGCGGACACGAAGGACCTCCGAGTCACCGTCGGCACCGCGATGTCGCTGCGCGGGCGCGTCGTCGACCCGAACGGGAAGCCCGTCGCCGGCGCGCAGGTCGAGGCGTGGCCGTCCGCGGGGCGCGCATTCGGCGACGCCCGGTCGGGGCAGGACGGCTCGTTCGAGATGGGCGGACTCGAGGACGTCGCTTACGAGGTGCGCGCGACGCCGGAGCGAGGCATGCGGTTCATGGACTACGGCGTGACGCTCAACGCGCGCTGGCTCGGCGTGAAGGTCGCGGGCGTCCGTCCGCCGCGCGACGACGTGGTGCTGACGCTGAGGGCGGATCTCTCCATCGAAGGCGTCGCGATCGGCGCGGACGGCAAACCGCTGGCGAGCCGGATCGTCCGCGCCGACCGTCTGTCGAAGCGCGATCCGGACGAAGTGACCGCGTTCGCCGATCCTCCGGCGGCGCAGACCGACGCCGAGGGCTGCTTCGAGGTCACGGGGATCGCGCCTGGCGAGTTCCGGCTCGTCGTGCTCGGCACGCCGCCGAAGCCCGAGGCGTTCCCACTCCTCGGCGCCGAACGCGTCGTCGCCGGGACGCGCGGTGTCCGCGCGGTCCTCGGTGCCTTCGCGACGATCGCGGGCGTCGTCGTGGACGAGACGGGCGCGCCCGTCGCGCGCGCCACGGTGATGGCCGTGGAGGCGAACGAGGTCCGCAGCGCGACGGAGACGTCCGCGGACGGCGCATTCGAACTGAAGCAACTCGGCGCCGGGATCACGTACGACCTCCATGCGTCGATGAAGGACAAGGCGCCCGCGAAGCTCGAGCGTGTGGCCGCGGGGACGAGGAACGCGCGCCTGGCGCTCGCCGTCGGACTGAGCGCGACGGGGCGCCTCCTCGACGCGGACGGCAAGCCGGTGACGGACACGTCGCTCGTCCTCACGACCGACGCGTCGCCGACGCGCGCCTTCGGGAAGACCGACGCCGACGGCCGCTTCACCGTGACGGGCCTCCTCCCCGGCCGCTACCGCGTGACGTACTCCGCGCTCCGCGACAACCGCTTCGACTCGTGGCCGTGCGGCACGATCGAGGCGGGTGCGACGGATGTCGAACTGCGGCCGGAGTAGGAGGGCTGCGCAGGCCAGTCCCACCTACCATTAGATTCGGCCGAACCGCTTGTCTAGGTCGCCGCGACTGAAAACCAACGCAGTCGGCCGACCGTGTGGGCAGTGATGCGAATCTTCGGCCATTGGCCGGAGTTGCATCAGATAATCGATCTCTTCGCGCGTGAGACGATCGCCCGCTTTCACGGCCGCTTTACATGCCATCGTTGCTAATAAGTGATCGAACAATTGCTCGCGGGTCGGCGGCCGATCTTTTGTTGACAGCACATCGACCACGCTCTGAAATATCTGCCAGCGCTTCACGGCCGCAGGTGGCCGTGACCAATTGATAGTTGCGCTCCTTGAGCAGTTCATGGAGAGAGGACAGCAGGCGCGGCTCATCGTCCACGATCAGAATGCGCGGGCCGTCCTCGGCAACAAATTGGGCGCCGGAAGTTGGCGCATCCGCGGCGCGATTCATTGCAGCAGACGCACCGACAGTATTCGCATTCATGAATGACCTTAAACTGAATCCATCGCCCGCGTTGGCACGCCGGCGACTTGGCTGGTGCTGCCTCGGGCCGGCAGCAGGATTTCAAAGGTGGTGCCGGTCGCGCCGCTGCGGCAAGTGATCAAGCCGTGAACTTCCTTGACCAGGCTGTGTACGATCTACAAGCCGAGGCCGTGGTGGGCGCCGTCTTTGGTGCTGCGCACGGCCGAGAACAGATTGGCCAGCAC
>JANNHP010000032.1:0-4887 GCA_031404455.1 Planctomycetia bacterium
CAGGACACCTGCGGGGTCCACGGCACGTGGCCGCTCGACGCGGACGTCGCGCGAAGGCAGATCGCCGCGCTCTTCGAAGACTGCCCGCCTGCCGCGGCGAAGTCGGGAGCGCTTCCGACGCTGCACACGGTCCGCGCGGTCGCCGACGCCTGGGCGCAGGCACCGAGCGTGCCGCTCGTCGTCGATCCGGTCGTGGTGTCGTCGGGAGGGATGCGGCTCTGCGACGAGGCGGCGGAGCGCGAGATCCTGACGCGACTCGTTCCGCTCGCGGCGCTCGTCACCCCGAACGCCGTCGAGGCGGCGGCCATGACGGGCGTGGCCGTGACCGGAGTCGACGGGGCGGTGGCGGCGGCGCGCCGGCTCGTCGGGATGGGCGCCCGCGCCGCCCTCGTGAAGGGCGGTCACCTGGCCGGCGTCGTCGTCACCGACGTCCTCGTCGAGTCCGGCACTTCCGACCCGGTCCTGTTCGAGCGCCCGCGGATCGTCTCGCCGAATCGTGTCCGCGGAACGGGCTGCGCACTTTCTGCGGCCGTGGCGGCGGGACTCGCGCGGGGCCACGATCTGCGAGAGGCGGTCCGGATCGCTGGGGACTGGGTGCACGCGGCGATTGCCGGTGCCTACCCGACGGGGGCGGGAGCGCTGTCGCTCGACCGGCCGTCGTGGCCCCGAGGGACGGCGCCGTGAGCCCCGCTCCGAGCATCGCGATCGTGGGAACGGGACCCGTCGGGCGAGCGCTCGCCCTGGCGTACGTCGCGGGTGGCGCAGAGGTGAGCGTTCTCGTCTCCCGGCGGCAGGAGCGGGCCGCTGAGATCGCGCGACGCACCGGCGCGGCGCTCGGATCCGCCGATCTCGGCGCGGCGCTCCGCGCCGACGTCGTCCTCTTCGCCGTCCCGGACCGGGCCCTGCCCGAGGCCTCCGCGCGTCTCGACGCGCTCGCGACCCGGTCCGCGGCGCTCTTTCTTCACACGAGCGGGGCACTGCCTGGCGACGTGCTCGCCGCGGGCGGGCGGCGGACGGGCTCGCTCCACCCTCTCCAGGCGTTTCCCGACATCGACGACGACGCGCGCCTTGCCGCGCGCGTGGCCGGAGCGCACTGGTTCCACGAGGGTGACGGCTCCGACGCGTGTGCCGCGATGGTCCGCGTGTGGCGGGGGACGCTGCACCGCCTCACACCCGGCGGCAAGGCCCTCTACCACGCCGGCGCGGCGATGCTCTCGAACCACACGGTCGCGCTCTTCGACTCGGCTCTCGCGGCGTTCGAGAAGGCCGGCGTCGCGCGGACGGTGGCGCACGCCCCACTCGCGGCGCTTCTCGCGGGCACGGCCGAGAATCTCGCGGCGGCGGGCGTTCCCGCGGCGCTCACCGGGCCGATCGCGCGCGGCGACGTCGCGACGATCCGGCGGCATCTCGACGCGCTCGCGGCCGCGGCGCCGCAACTCGTCGAGAGCTACGTGGCCATGGCGCGCCGCACGCTCGTGGTCGCCCGCGCGAAGGGATCGATCGATCCCGCGGCCGCGTCGGAGCTCGACGCGATCCTCGGCTGATCAGACCCGGACCTCGCCCGCCTCGAGCGCGAGCGCGTCCTTGTGGCGCTCGATCACGGGTGCCACGTCCTCCGCGAGGAACTCGCGGACCTGCTCCTCGGACCGGCCGAGGAACCGCCGCGGCTCGACCATCGATGCGATGTCGCCGCGGACCTTCGCGAACGCGGGGTCCTTCGCGATCCGGTCGAGGAGGTCGTCCGCGGCGCCTTCCTCCTTCACGCGCCGCGCCGATTCGCGCGAGTGACGACGGATCGCCTCGTGAAGTTCCTGGCGGTCGCCGCCCGCGGCGACGGCGCGCATCAGGATCTCCTCCGTCGCCATCGAGGGGAGTTCGCGCCGGAGCTCGCGCATGAGCGCCGCCGGGAACACCACGAGTCCGCGCGCGACGTCCTCGTAGATGACCAGGATCGCGTCCGTCGCGAGGAAGGACTCGGGCAGCGAGATGCGCTTCGCCGCGCTGTCGTCGAGCGTCCGCTCGAACCACTGCTCGGCGGCGGTCTGCGCCGCGACGGACGAGAGCGACATCACGAGGCGCGCGAGCGACGTCATGCGCTCCGAGCGCATGGGGTTCTTCTTGTAGGCCATGGCGGAGGAGCCGATCTGCTCCTTCGTCGAGGGCTCCTCGACGCAGCCGATGCCCATGAGCAGGCGCACGTCGTTCGCCATGCGGTGCGCCGACTGCGCGACGCCGGAGAGGCACGCGAGCGCCTGCGCGTCGATCTTGCGCGACGGCGTCTGTCCGGTGACGGGATAGGTCGCGTCGAAGCCCATCGCCGCGGCGACGCGCCGGTCGAGCTCCTTCACCCTCTGGTGGTCGCCGCCGAAGAGCGTGAGGAACGACGCCTGCGTCCCGGTCGTCCCCTTCGCGCCGAGCATCCGGAGGCTCCCGCGGCGCGTCTCGCACTCCTCGAGGTCGAGGAGCAGGTCCTGGATCCAGAGGCAGATGCGCCGCCCGAACGTGGTCGGCTGCGCTGGCTGGAAGTGCGTGTACGAGAGGCACGGCGTGGCCGCGTGCGCCTCGGCCTGCTTCGCCAGCGCCGCGATGACCCGGACGAGCCGCGCGCGGACGAGTCCCAGCGCCTCGCGCAGGAGCACGAGGTCCGTGTTGTCCACGACGTAGGCCGAGGTCGCTCCCCAGTGGATGATCGGCGCCGCCTTCGGGCACTGCTTCCCGAAGGCGTGGACGTGCGCCATCACGTCGTGACGCACCTCGCGCTCGCGGCGGTCGGCGATCTCGTAGTCGATGTCATCGAGGTGCGCCTCCATCTCGGCGATCTGCTCGGGCGTGATCGCGAGCCCGAGGTCCATCTCGGCGCGCGCGAGGGCGAGCCAGAGGCGGCGCCAGGTGCCGAACTTCCGGTCGTCGGAGAAGAGGCGGAGCATCGGCTTCGACGCGTACCGGCCTTCGAGCGGGTTGACGTAGACGTCGTGGGCCATGGGCTCAATCTAGTTCGCTACCGCAGCGCGCCGCGACGGATCTTCGCGAGGCCCGCCGCGACCGCGTCGTCGCGGGCGTCCCATCCCGCGAAGGCCGGGTCGGCGAGCGCCTGCGCGGCGAAGCGGTCGTCGAGCGAGACCGCCGCCGCGAGGTGACGGCGAGCGTCGTCGGCGCGACCGCTCGAGCGCAGCGCGCGGGCGTACCAGTAGGCGTACGCGGCCGTGTCGAACGGTGCGCCCCAGCCGCCCGCGGCGTCCTCGCCGCCGCGCTCCTCGACCCGCTTCTGGTCGAGGCGCACCGCCTGGTCGTAGTCGCGGAGCGAACGCTCGGCGCCGCCGGTCTGCTCGGTGAGCCAGCCGATCTGGAAGTGGATGCGGGCATCCTTGTCGTCCTGGGCCGCAGCCTCGCGCAGGAGATCCAATGCCTCCGCTTCGACGCCGCCCATGCGCGCGAGACACCAGCCCTGACGGTACGCCAGCTCGCCGTTCGACGGATCGGGCGCGCGAAGCGTGCGGGCGAGCGCGAGCGCCTCGTCGCGACGGCCGGCCGCGGCGAGCGCCTGCGCCGTGCGCGCCTGGATCCTCGCGGACTCGACGAGGCGCGTCTCGGGCGAGCGGGCGGCGTCCTCCACGTCCGAGAGCGCGACGAAACGGCAGAGCGCGTCGGCGGCCTCGGGGTAGCGCCGCTCCTGCGCGAGTTCGTCGTCGGAGTTCTGGAGCGCGACGAGGTCGAACGCCGACAGGCGAGGAGCGTTGCGGAGCGTCTGACGCCAGAGCAGGAGCGCCGCGGCAGGCCTCGGCCGCGCGGGCAGTCCGTAGGCGAGAGGGTGATGGAGGTAGCGCGCGACGCCGGCCGCGAACGCCTCGGGCAGTTCGAGGTCCTCGCCCGTCGCGGCCAATCCGAGGAGCCGGGCGCCGAGCAGACGGCCGCACGTCGCGTCGTCGCGCCGCGCGAACGCGGCGGCGAGCGTGCGCACGATCGTGACGGGCGCCGCCTCGATCGGGAGGAACACGCCGCCGTCCTCGCGGCAGTACTCGGCCGCCGCGCGCGCGAGCCGCGGGTCGAGGAGGTGCAGGGCGAGCGACTCGCCGGTCCGCTCGGAGCCGAAGTCGGCGACGGCGTCGGCGCAGCGCCGGTAGAGGTCGATCGACGGGTCCACGGCGAGCCGCGCCGAGAACGCGCGCTCGCGCACGGCGTCGAAGAGCGCGATGAGCGGCGCCTCGGCCTCGGGATCGCCGCGGTCGGCGAGCGCGTCGACGATCGACGCGAGCCGCTCGGGCTGCTGGATGGATCCGAGGAAGTCGATCAGCGCGCGGCCGGCGGCCGGGTCTTCGCGGGTCGCGAGGACGTCCGCGACATCGGCGCAGAGCTCGTTGGTCCGGGCGTCGGCGAGCATCGCGGCGAGCGCCGCCACCCCCGGCGCGCGCCCGGCGCGGTCGAGCGCGGCGAGCGCGTCGCGGCGGTCATCGTCGTTCCACGCGGGGTCGGTGAGGCCGGACGCGAGACGATCGGGCGCGACCGTGGACTCCTTCTCCGCGAGGAGCGCGAGCGCGTCCGGCCGCGTCCGCGGATCGGCGACGAGCGCGTCGAAGCGCGCGACGGCTTCGGCGGCGGCGCCGAGGCTCGCGAGGGTGCGGAGGAGTTCCCGCCGCGCGTTCTGATCGGGCTCCGCGGCGAGGAGCGCGACGAGCTTCGGCGCGTCGGACGGGAGAGCCAGCCCTTGCAGCGCCTTCGCCGCCGTCTCGCGCACGAGCCCGTCGGCGTCGGACTCGGCGACGCGCAAGAGGACCGGCCGCGCGCGATCGGCCCCCGTCGTGCGCAGCGCGAGCAGCAGCGCGCGGACGAGACGCCGCCGGGAGTGCGCGAGTCCCGTCGAGCGCTCCGAGGGCGTCGTGCCCTCCGGCG
>JANNHP010000033.1:0-3548 GCA_031404455.1 Planctomycetia bacterium
TCGAGAACTGGGTCGTCTCGGAGGTCATGAAAGCCCGCGTCCACGAGGGCAAGACGCCCGCACTCTACTTCTATCGCGACAGGACCGGGCGCGAGATCGACCTCGTGCTCGACACAGGGGACGCGCTTCGACATGGTGGAGATCAAGTCGGGCAAGACCATCGCATCGGACTACTTCGAGAGCCTCGACGCGGTCGGCGAGATCATCGCGAACTCCCGCTCGACCGACGCGCCGCACGTCCCCGTCGGACGGATCGTCGTCTACGGCGGCGACGAGTCGCAGGCGCGGACCGGGACGCGGGTGCTTTCGTGGCAGGACGTCGCGACGCATCCCTGGACGTAGGCCGCCGCAGCCCTTTCTCCGGCGACGCGAAGCGCCGCCGCTATGCTCGCCGTCCCTTCAAGGAGCGCGAGAGCCATGCCGAAGTTCACCCTGCCCGGAAACGCCGTCGTCGAGAGACCGGCGGGCACGACGGCGGGCGAGGTCCTGAGGTCGGGGCCCGACGCCGAGAGCACCAGGAAGTGCGTGGCAGCGTCGGTGAACGGCGAGGTCGTGGATCTGTCGCGCCCGCTCGCCGGCGACGCGACGGTCGAACCGGTCATGCCCGGCACCCCCGAGGGACTCGATGTGCTGCGTCACACCACCGCGCACGTCATGGCGCAGGCGGTGGCGCGGCACTTCGGACTCGACCAGGTGGAGTTCGCGATCGGCCCGGTCATCGAGGAGGGCTTCTACTACGACTTCGACCTGCCGCGGCGGCTGACCCCCGAGGACCTGCCCGCGATCGAGAAGATCATGGGCGAGATCAAGGACGAGCGCCTGCCGATCGTCCGCGAAGAGGCGAAGGACAAGGACGAGGCGCTCGGGAAGATCCGCGGCGACCGTCAGAAGTCGAAGTTCAAGCAGGAGCTCATCTCCGGCTTCCCCGCCGGCGAGACCGTGAGCTTCTACCGGCAGGGCGAGTTCATGGACCTCTGCCGCGGTCCGCACCTGCCCTCGACCAGCCGGCTCGGCGCCTTCAAGCTGCTCTCGATCGCGGGCGCCTACTGGCGCGGCGACGAGAAGCGCGATCAACTCCAGCGGATCTACGCGACCGCTTACTTCGGCAAGGACGAGCTCGCCGCGTTCCTCCACCAGCGCGAAGAGGCGGAGAAGCGCGACCACCGCAAGCTCGGCGCGCAGCTCCAGCTCTTCGCGGTCCTCCCCGAGGCACCCGGCTTCCCGTTCTGGCTGCCGAACGGGACGATCGTCTTCAACGAGCTCGTCGCGTTCATGCGCGAGAAGCTCGTCGCGCGCGACTACGTGGAGATCCGCACGCCGCACATCCTCACGTCCGACCTCTGGAAGCGGTCCGGCCACTGGGACCACTACCGCGAGAACATGTACGTCACCGAGAGCGAGGAGAAGGAGTTCGCGGTCAAGCCGATGAACTGCCCCGGCGCGGCTCTCGTCTTCAAGCAGGGCCTGCGCAGCTACCGCGAACTGCCGCTGCGTCTCGCGGAGTTCGGGCTCTGCCACCGCTACGAGCCGTCGGGCACGCTCTCGGGGCTGACCCGTGTGCGCGGCTTCGTGCAGGACGACTCGCACATCTTCTGCACCATGGACCAGGTCCGCGGCGAGGTGCTCGCGCTCCTCGACCTGCACAAGGAGGTCTACGCCGACCTCGGGTTCACCGACCGCAGGATGATGCTCGCGACGCGCCCCGCGAGCCGCACCGGCAGCGAAGAGATGTGGGACCGCGCGGAGAGCGCGCTGAAGGCGGCGCTCGACGAGGTCGGCGCCGACTACGTCGTCAACCCGGGTGACGGCGCCTTCTACGGCCCGAAGATCGACTTCAAGGCCGTGGACGCGATCGGACGCCTGCAACAGCTCGCGACCGTCCAGCTCGACTTCTCGCTCCCCGAGAAGTTCGACCTCGAGTACGTGGCGGACGACGGCTCGCGCAAGCGGCCCGTCGTCATCCACCGCGCGATCCTCGGATCGCTCGAGCGGCACGTGGCGCTGCTCATCGAGCACTACGCGGGCGCGTTCCCGCTCTGGCTCTCGCCCGAACAGGTCGTCGTCGCGCCCGTCAGCGAGGACCGTCACGCCGACGCATCGAAGGCGGCTCTCTCCGCGCTGCGGAAGGCGGGCCTGCGCGCGTCCGTGGACTGGTCGAACACGAAGCTCGGCAAGAAGATCCGCGAGATCGCGATGCGCAAGGTGCCTTACATCCTCGTCATCGGCGACCGCGAGGCCGCGGACGGCACCGTCGCCGTGCGCCGCCGCGACGGCGCGGACTGCGGCGTGATGAGCGTCACCGACTGTGCCGCCAAGCTGTGCGAAGAGGTCCGCACGCGCTCGCTCCTTGCGCTCATTGGCCCCGTCCCCGGAGGCACGGACGGCAACGGGACGGATCTCGGCGCGCCGAGGGGCAACGCATGAGTTCTCGCTTCATCGCGCCGAGGTGCGTCCCGCCCGTCGCATCGGCGAGAAAGGCACGTCCATGAAGTTCCTCATCACGGGCGCGGGCGGTCAGGTCGGCGTGGAGCTGATCGCGGACCTGCGCCGCCGCGGGCACTCGGTCGTCGGCTCCGACGTGGCACCGCGCCATGCGCTCGTCGCGGCGGACGTGCCGTGGCACTCGCTCGACGTGACCGACGCTTCGCGCGTGGAGTACGTCGTCGGCTCCGAGAAGCCCGACGTCATCATCCACCTCGCCGCGATCCTCAGCTCGGGCGGCGAGAAGAACCCGCAGCTCTGCTACGCCATCAACATGACGGGCACCTACAACGTGCTCGAGGCGTGCCGCCGGCTGGACCAGTCGATGCCGCGGCTCGTGTTCACCTCGACGATCGCAGCGTTCGGCCCCGGACTCCCCGACCCCGTGCCGAACGAGGTCTCGATGCGGCCGACGACGATGTACGGCGTCACGAAGGTCGCGGGCGAGTTGCTCGGCGAGTACTACCACGCGCGCTACGGCCTCGACTTCCGCTGTGTGCGCTACCCGGGGCTCGTCAGCGCGGGCAAGCCCGGCGCGGGAACGAGCGACTATGCGCTCTACATGTACGTGGACGGCATCCGCGACGGACGCTACGCCGCGTTCTGCCGGGCGGACACGCGCATCCCGTTCATGTACATGCCGGACGCCATCCGCGCGACCGTCGAGCTCGCGACCGTGGACCGTGCGCGCCTCCTGCGCTGCACCTACAACGTCGCGGCGATGAGCCCGCGCGCCGACGAGATCGCCGCGAGCGTCGTCCGCGGCGTGGCGCCGCAGAAGGTGGCGCTCACGTTCGATCCGGTCGAGTGGCGGCAGAAGATCCTCGACTCGTGGCCGCGCGCCCTCGACGACTCCCGCGCCCGCGAGGAGTGGGGCTGGAAGCCCGAGTACGACCTCGACGCGATGACGCGGGACATGGTGCCGAAGGTGCGGGAACTGGTGGCGGCAGGCGTGTTGCCGAGAGAGTGAGCCGGGTGCGGGGCATCAAGGCAGAACAGGTCGCGACCTTTCGCTCTTTGGGGCGGGTTTCAACCCCGCCCTCGGCGACAGTGTTCCCCGCGAGGTC
>JANNHP010000034.1:0-6034 GCA_031404455.1 Planctomycetia bacterium
TCGGCGTCGGCGTCCCCGGTGCCATCTCGCCCGCGACCGGCTTCATGAAGAACGCGAACTCGACGTGCCTCATCGGGCGCCCGCTCGATCGCGACCTCGGCGCGCGCCTCGGCCGCGAGGTCCGTCTCGCGAACGACGCGAACTGCTTCGCGCTCTCCGAGGCGACCGACGGCGCCGCCGCCGGGGCCGGCGTCGTCTTCGGCGTGATCGTCGGCACGGGCACGGGCTCCGGCATCGTCGTCCACGGACGCGTGCTCGTCGGACCGAACGGCATCGCGGGCGAGTGGGGACACAACCCGCTGCCGTGGCCGCGGCCCGAGGAACTGCCCGGCCCGCCGTGCTACTGCGGCAAGCACGGCTGCATCGAGACGTTCTGCAGCGGACCCGGCATGACGCTGGACCACAGCGCGGCGACGGGTGAGACGACCCTTCCCGCAGAGATCGCTCGCCGCGCATCGTCCGGCGACGCCGCCGCCCGCGCGACGCTCGACCGTCACGCGGACCGCATCGCCCGCGCGCTGTCCAGCGTGATCAACGTCCTCGACCCCGACGTCATCGTGCTCGGCGGCGGCGTGTCGAACCTTCCCCACCTCTACGACGAGATCCCGCGCCTCTGGGGCCGCTACGTGTTCTCCGACCGCGTGGACACGGTCATCCGTCCCGCGAAGCACGGCGACGCGAGCGGCGTTCGCGGCGCCGCGTGGCTCTGGCCGCTGGGCTGAGCTACGACGACCGTCCGCGGAGCGACTCGATCGGGCGGACGGCGAGTGTCCGCGCGCCCGCGGCAAGGCCGCTCGCGGCCGTCGCAACCGCGCAGGCGAGCGCCGTCAACGGAAGCACGACGAGCGGGACGTCGACGTCGATCTCCGTCACGTACGTGAGGAAGCCCCACGAGAGCAGCAGCGCGCCGCCCGCACCGACGAAGCCCGCGACCGCGCCGGCGAGGCCGTACTCGACCGCGAGGAGCGCCGTCACGCCGCCGCGCGTGACGCCGAGCGTCTTGAGCAGCGCGATCTCGCGGCGGCGGCGGAGCATCGTCGCGGACGCGGAGCCCGCGAGGACGAGCAGACCCGCCACGACGCAGAACGTCCCGAGCGCCGACACGCCCGCGGCCACGCGGCCGATGAGCGCCGCCACCTCGGCGATCACCGGCCCGAGTTGGAGAACCGTCACGTTCGGGTAGTCGCGGGTGACACGGTCGCGCAACGCCCGTTCCGACTCGGGCGGCACGCGCGCGCTCGCGAGCACGAGTCCCGGCGCGTCGCCGAGCGCGCCCGGCTCCACGAGAAAGAAGAAGTTGATGGAGAGGCTCTGCCACTGGACGGAGCGGAGGCTCGTCACCGCGAGTTCCAGCGGCACGCCCTGGATGTCGAACGTGATCGTGGATCCGACCTTCACGCCGAGTTGGACCGCGAAACGCTGCTCGATGCTGACCTCGGCGCGTGCTGGATCGGACCAGAGGGCGCCCTCGACGACGCGGTTGTCGGAGGTCAGCGCCTCGCGCGAGGTCAGTCGCTGCTCGCGTGTCAGCGAGCGCCGCGACCGTCCCTGGCCCCGCTCTCCCGGCGCCGCGGCGCCGCCCGTCTCCGCGAACTCCTCCACCGGACGTCCGTCGATCGCGGCGATCCGCGCGGTGACGACGGGCACGCGGTCCACGTTGGTCGCGCCCGCGTCGCGGAGTGCCTCGTCCACTCCCGTCCACTGGCCGGGCTGCACGTCGATGAGGAAGACGCTCGGCGCGCCGGGCGGCGCGAGGTCGAGGAGTCCGTGGCGCAGGCGCGACTCGACGAGGCCCATCGACACGACGACCATCGCGCCGAGACCGAGCGAGACGACGGCCGCCGTCGTCCCTGCGCCGGGACGCGCGAGCGCCGCGATGCCGTGGGCGACGTACGCGTTCAGCCTCCTCCGCGGCAGACGGGCGGCGCCCCAGACGAGCACGCGTGACGCGCCCCAGAGCAGCGCCGCGAGTGCGGCGAACCCGGCGGTGAACCACAGCGCCCACGCGGGCTGCCGCGCCTGGAGCCAGGCGGCCGCGAGGACGGTCGCAACGACCAACGCGATCGACGCGATGAGCACGCCGCGCGGCGCCGGGAGCGGTGCTGCATCGGCGCGCAGCACGAGCGCCGGGGAGACGCGCCAGACGGCCGTCAGCGGCGGAAGGCTGAACACCAGCGCGATGCCGAGCCCGAGGACGAGACCGCGGACCGCCGCCCAGACCGGGAACACCGCAGGCATGCCGCCGGGCGCGAGGTCCGGCGCGATCCACGCCGCGATGGGCGGCATCGCGCAGCCGATCGCGGTGCCGACGACGCTTCCCGCGACCGCGAGGAGGCCGAGGTGGCCGAGCGAGATCGCGAGGATCTCCGCGGGCCTGAGGCCGAGGCACCGCATCACCGCGATCGCCTGCGTGCGCCCGGCGATCCAGGTGCGCGCGATCTGCGCCACGCCGATCCCACCGACGACGAGCGACAGCAGCGCCACGAGTCCGAGGAAGCCCTCGAGCCGCGACGTCGTCTGTCCCCCGCCGGGCCCGACCTGGTGGTGGAGGTCCACGTCGAGGTACTGGGCGCCCGGCACCGCGCCGATCCGCACCACGGCCGCGTCGAGGTCCTCACGCGTCGAACCGGCGGGCAGTGCGAAGAGCGCGCGGTGCCGCACGCGCGTGCCGAAGCCGAGGAGGCGCGTGCGGGCGAGTCCGTCCGCGGAGACGTAGACCGGCGGGCCGAGGAACGACGCGAAGCCGAAGCGCGGCGGCGCGCGGACGACGGTCGCCGCCACGCGGAACCTCGTCCCGCCGACGAGCAGGTCGTCGCCGCGGACGAGGCCGAGCGACTCGAGCAGTTCCGGCGCGACGACGACGCTGTCCGCGGCGAGGTGCACGCCGAGTCCGCCCGGCGGATCGGTCGTCAGCTCACCGAAGAGCGGGTAACGCCCGGTCACTGCGTGGACCTGCGCGAGCTGACTTCGCGTGGCGCCGCCGGCGGCGCCGGGCGCCGCGATCATCGAAGCGGTCTCGGTGAGGTCCGCGCGCTCGGTCCCGGGCCACGGCGAGAACGCCGCCCCGAGATCCGCGGGCAGCGGCCGGTGCGCGGACACGGAGAGATCGGCGCCGAGGATCTCGCGCGAGTGCTCGCGGAAGCCCTGCGCGACCGACTCCGCGATGCCCGCGGTCCCGACGACCGCGGCGACGCCGACGGCGAGGCACGCGACGAAGTAGAGCATCCTCCCGCGCGCGCCGCGCGACTCGCGGAGCACCCACTTCAGCGCGACCGACGGTTTCATGCGGACGGGCTCATGCGGACGTCTCGTCGCGGACGATCCGCCCGTCCGCGAGGTGGATGCGGCGGTCGGCGCGCTCGGCGACGAGCGGGTCGTGCGTGACGAGCACGAGCGTCATGCCCTCGCTCTTGCGCAGTTCGACGAGGAGGTCGAGCGCCGCGCGGCCCGTCGCGCCGTCGAGGTTGCCCGTCGGCTCGTCCGCGAGCAGCACCGCGGGCCGACCCGCGAACGCCCGCGCGAGCGCCACGCGCTGCTGCTCGCCGCCCGAGAGCTGGGACGGATAGTGGTCGACTCGCTCGCGGAGTCCGACGCGGGCGAGCAGGTCCTCGCCGCGCGCCGAGGCGTCACGGACGCCCGCGAGTTCGAGCGGCAGGAGCACGTTCTCGAGCGCCGTCAGGTTGCCGAGGAGCTGGAAGTCCTGGAACACGAAGCCCACGCGGCGGCGGCGGAGCATCGCGAGCTCGTCCTCGTCGAGATCCCCGAGCGCGTGGCCGTCGAGGAAGACGCCGCCCTCGGTCGGACGGTCGAGTCCCGCCATCAGCCCGAGCAGCGTGGACTTGCCGCTGCCCGACGGCCCGAGCACCGCGACGAACGACCCCGCAGGGATCGCGAGGTCCACGGCGTCGAGGATCGTCAGCGTCCGCGTGCCCGACGGCATCCGCTTCGTGACGCCACGGAACTCGATGCAGAGAGGGGTCTCCGGGCTCATCCGCGTTCGTCCTCCGCGCGCAATCGGGCGTCCGCGCCCGACCTCTTCGTATACGTACGGCATGGAGCCGTTTCCCCCCGCGAACTCCCCGTGCCGCCCGCGCCGGGCTCGGACTCTCGTGGGCCGCATCGCCATCGCCGCGTTCCTCGTCACGGCGCTCGCGGGGTGCGGCGGCCCGGATGGCTCGTACGCCCCGGACCCGGGAGCGCCCGCGGCGGGCCCCGTCTCGCGGAAGAAGGCCGCGCCGGTCATCCCCGCGAATGCCCCGGTCGTCGCGTTCCTCGGCGACTCGATCTCGGCGGGGCTCCACCTCGCGCGCGACGAGGCGTTCCCGGCGGTCCTCCAGCGAAGCCTCGCCGGCCGCGGGCTGCCGTTCCGGCTCGTCAACGCGGGAGTCAGCGGCGACACGACGTCCGGCGGCCTCGCGCGTCTCGACTGGCTGCTGAAGCAGAAACCGGCGGTCGTCGTCGTCGAACTCGGCGCGAACGACGGCTTCCGAGGCGTGCCGCTCGAGACGATCGAGACGAACCTTCGCCGCATCGTCGAACGCGTCCGGGCTGCGGGCGCCCGCGTCCTCCTCCTCGCCGCGCGTCTGCCGCCGAACTACGGCGCCGCGTACGCAGGCGGCTTCGACTCGCTCTTCGGGCGCGTCGCGAAGGACCTCGACGTCGCGTGCGTCCCCTACTTCATGGAGGGCGTCGCCGGCCGCCCCTCGATGAACCTGCAAGACGGCATCCACCCCACGCCCGAGGGCCACGAGCGCCTCGCCGAGAACGTGGAGGACGCGCTCGCGAAGCTGTTGGAGTGACGGCCGCGCACGCCGGTGACGGAACGAGGCGCGAGCGATCGACTCGAATCCCACCGACCACTCGTTCGCCGCGGCACGCTAGTATCCGAGCCGGTATGGGAGCCGGACTCGTCCTCGTGAGGTCGTCCGTCGTCGTCCTCGCGACGGCGTTGCTCGTCGCGCCGTCGCCGGCGGCGGGCGGCGATCCCGCGGCGCCGCTCGCGCACCCGGTCATCTACGTCGCGCAACCGCCCGTGGACCTCGGCCCCACGGAGAACGGCACGTACCCGCGCTACCGCGGTTTCGGCGCGCCGATCGTCCGCGTCACGGGCGCGAACCTCCTCCGGCTCGACCCGTCGGGGACGGTGACGAACCTGACGAAGCGCGCGAACGCCGCGATCCGCAACCCCGACGTCTCGTTCGACGGCACGCGCGTGCTCTACGCCATGGCGCTCGCGCAGGACGGACGCTGGCAGATCCACGAGATGAACGTGGACGGCACGGGCGACCGCCGCGTCAGCCGCGACTGGAACTTCAACGACCTCGACCCCGCGTACCTCCCCGACGGGCGGATCGTCTTCACCACGGACCGCCGCAAGGTCGTCGATCCGTACCTCGGCCTGCCCTCGGCGCAACTGCACGTGATGAACGCCGACGGCACGAGCATCACCCAGCTCTCGTCGGATCCGGGCGGCGAGTCGTCCCCCACGGTCACCGCGAGCGGCGAGGTGAGCTTCACGCGCTGGGACGTGAAGATCGCGCGCGGCGAAGAGCCCGACCCGCTCGACGTCAGCCGGTTCCTCGTCTGGAAGATGAACCCCGACGGCACGAACAACGGTCACCCCGTGTTCGGCTCGCACGCGGTGCGCGACTTCGGCGGTGGGTTCTTCCAGGCCCGCGAGATCCCGGACGGCACCGGGCGCTTCGTCGCGACCTCCACGCACGACTTCTACTACCTCGCCGCGGGCTCGCTCGTGCGCCTCGACCCGGCGGGCGATCAGGACGCGCACCGCGCGGAGGTCCTCGACCGTTCGTTCGACGGCGTCTGGCGCGACCCCTTCCCCACCGCGGACGGACGCCTCCTCGCGAGCTGGTCCGGGACGCCGACGTTCTCCGCGGCGGCCGTCGCGGGCGGGCCGGCGTCGTCGCGAGGCTTCGCGCTCGTGGTGACGGACCCCGACGGCAACGGCCGCCGCGTGCTGCACGACGACCCGGATCTCTGGGAGTGGGAGCCCGTCGAGGTCGCGGCGCGGCCG
>JANNHP010000035.1:0-8263 GCA_031404455.1 Planctomycetia bacterium
CCACATCGCGCCCGGAAACCTGCGCGAGTTCATTCATCAGCTGCCCGGCCTGGAAATTCTCGATGAACTTGTAGATGCGGACTTCGTGTTTGGCGCACCCGCGGCGAGCGGCCCGTCTATCTCTGAGGCGCGACCGTCTCCGCCTCGGAATCGATCACCACTCCCGCGTTCTTCCCGATCCACGACTCGTCCTTCCCCGTCGAGCACGCGCTCAGTGCCAGAAGCGACGCAACGAACACGACCCGCGCGATCACTTCGCCGCCTCCAACAGGATCGTCAGATCCCCGTACGTCTCCGGCAGCGCGCTCTTCGGCAGCGGCCAGTCGAGCGGCGCGAATCCAGGAGCGGTGATCCGCACGACCGGACGCTCGTCGCGCAGCACCGACGCCGTGACGCGCTCGAGCTGGAAGTCCCCGTCGGCGCCCGTCGTCGCGCGCGAGCCCGCGACCTGCAAGGTCGCGCCGGCGATCGGCGCGCGGTCGCCCGCCCGGCGGACGAGTCCCGCGAGCCGGAACTCCCCCGGCAGCACGATCGTCGCGCGTCCGGCAGATCCGCCTTCGCGCCGGATCTGCGATTCGTCCGCCGAACCGACGAGAGGACCGGCCGTCGCGCGGATCTCGGTGACCGTCGCGCGCGCGGGAACGTTGCCCTGCGCGAAAACCCCCGCGGCGTTCGTCATCGACGGGGTCGCGCCGGGCCGCTCGGCGGAGTCTCGCCAGGCGATGCTCACGCGGGCACCCGGCGCGGGCGAACCGTCCGCGAAGACGACGTTCCCCGCGACCCCCGCCGTCGACGGCAGTTCCGGGGCCGCTCCGGGGCGCTTCGTCTTCTGCTCGTCGAGGTAGCCCTCGAGCCACTGGTGCCCGAGCAGGAGGCAGACGAGCGCGACCGCGACGAGGATCAGGAGCGCGAAGAGCCCCCGCCGCGGCGGGGCGTCCCTCATCGCAGTGCGTCCAGGATCTCAGGCCCCCATCGCCCCGCGCGCTTCGTGCCGACGCCGGGGATCGGCGCCAGCTCCGCGGTGGACTGGGGACGGATCCGCGCCACCTCGATCATCGCGTAGTTCGGCAGGATGGCCATGGTGGTGACTTTGGTGCGGGCCGACGCGGCGTTGCGCCAGTCCTTCAGGATGCCGAGCCGCTTCTGCGCCGCCATGTCGAGCCGCCGCATCGGATCGGACGGCCTTCCGTGCCCGTGGCGCGGACGCGGCGGCGGACCGCCCTCGGACGCGGCGGCGGCGAACTCGTCGACGATCTCGCGGCCCATGCGTCCGGCGACGTACGAGGAGACGCCCTTCATCCCGCGCAGCATCTCGGGCGACGCGGGGAACACCTTCGCGAGGCGCACCATCGTGTCGTTCGAGACGACCTTGAACGGCGGACGGTCGAGTGCCCGCGAGTGACGGTCGCGCAGCGCGAAGAGCCGCGCGAGCGCGGCCTGCTGCACGGGCCCGAGGTCGCGCGAGCCATCGATCTTCATCCAGGCGTGAGGGTCGAACTCCTTCTTCGCCGCCTCGCGCTTCGCGAGCCGCTCGAACTCGATCTCGGCCTCCTCGACGAGATCGGCCTCGACGAGACGCGCGCGCTGGATGTCCATCAGCCGCACGAGGAACGCGACGTCGTGGAAGCAGTACTCGAGCTGCCGGTCGTCGAGAGGGCGCTTCGCCCAGTCGCACGTCGTGTACGCCTTCTCGAGCGTCACGTCGAAGAAGCGGATCACGTAGTCGCGCAGCGACAGCTTCTCGTCGCCGAGGAGCTGTCCCGCGAGCATCGTGTCGAAGATCCCGCGGATCTCGAACCCGAAGTCGCGGCGAAGGCTCATCACGTCGAAGTCGGCGCCGTGGAACACCTTCACCGTCTTCGGGTCGCCGAAGGTCGTCGCGAGGTCGCCGACCCCGCGCAGCGCGAGAGGGTCGACGATGAAGGCGTCGCCGCGTTCGGTCGCGAGCTGGACGAGGCACACCTTCTCGAAGAAGGAGTGCATGCTGTCGGCCTCGGTGTCGACGGCCAGGGCGGCGGCGCCCCGGATCCGCTCGATCGCGTCCGCGAGGCCCTCGGGCCGGTCCACGAAGACGAAACCCGGAGTCGGCTGCGGTTCTGGTGCGGTCATCGAGTGGCGCGAGTCTACCTCGCGCGCGCGGGACGCCGCGAAGAGGGTCAGCGCCGGTTCGAGCGGAGGAGATCGCGGAGCACGTCGGCGCGAAGGACGGCGTCGAGTCCCCAGTCCTCCGCCACGCCTTCGCGAGCGGCCTCTTCGTACAGCTCGAGCGCCTCCTCGAACTTCTGGATCGTGCCCTGCCACTCGAGCACGCGGGCGAGCTCGTAGCGGGCGCGCGACAGCGCCGGCTCCATCTTGAGCGCCTCGCGCAGTTCGGCTTCGGCCTTTCCCTGGTACTCCGGAGTCTCGAGCGCCCCGTACCGTTCGACCGCGCGCCGCATCCGCAGTTCGGCGGGGATCGAGCCGAGCAGCGTCGCGAGCTGTGCGAAGACCTCGTCCGCCTCCTTCCAGAGCGTCTGCCGGCAGAATGCGACGTAGAGATCCATCATCGCGACGCCGACGTCCTCGGGGTGGTCCTTCGCCGCCGCGGCGTAACGTTCGGTCGCGGCCGCCGCCTCCTGCTCGAGCCGCCGCTGGAGCCACGAGCCGTGCTCGGCCGCGGCCTGCTTCATGTCGCCGCCCGTGAGTTCGAGCGCACGCGTGTACGCGAGGAGCGCCATCGCGGGCCGGTCGGCCGAGGCGAGCAGGTCGCCATAGCGGAGGTAGACGTCGTACAGCGCCTTCCTGCGGGCGATGTCCATCGGTCCGGGGATCCGGAGGATCACCTCCGCCGCGATGTCCGCGCGGTACCGTAATCCCTTGTCGCTCAGGGGATCGGGGACGCGGAGCGCTCCGTCCGCCGAGAGAGCGCGCGCGTAGAGCAGGAAGAACTCGGGCGGGAGCGCCGCGCGCGCGGCGGCGTCGAGACCTTCGAGGCGTTGCTCGAGGGCGTCCGCCGCGAGGCGCGGCTGTCCGACGCTGACGGCGAGATCGGCGCCGGCCTGCACGATCCCGAGGTTGTCCGGATCGAGCGTCGCGGCTCGCGAGATCGCGGCGAACGCGCCGCGCAGGTCGCCGGTCTTGCGTCGCAGGACCGCGAGGACGTACCAGACCCTGGCCGAGCCGGGGCGAAGCTCGGTCGCCGCCGATCCCGCGGCCTCCGCGGCGTCGTACGCGAACTCGGTGAGCGCAAGCGACGACGCGTTCGCGGCCGAGGCGTACTCGACGAGGAACCGCGACACGGTCGCCGAGGCGACTGCGTCGGCGCGCAGGCGCGGACCGTTCGGGCCGGAGACGTCCCGCGCGAACTCGCGGACGTCGGAGGCGATCTTCGAGATCCCGGACGGACCTCCGCCCGCGCGGTCGGAAAGGACCCACGCGCGCACCACGGGACTCGCGGGCATCTCGGCGGTCGCAAGTGCGAGCAGGCCTGCGCGGGTGCGGTACGACGGCGCGCGCGCGGCGGTCGCGGCCACGTTCGCGCCGAGCAGTAACGACGCGGCGGCGGCCGCAGCGATCCGGACCGCGCCGCCCCGCGCCGAGATCTCGGCGAAGGCGAGTCCGGCGGCCGCGGCGAGGAGCGGCAGCGACAGATACAGAGACGAATCCTGGTACGGCGCCGCGCCCGCGACTCCGACGAAGCAGAGCGGCGTCAGCGCGAGAATGGCGGCGAGTGCGGCCGCCGATGCCGCGTGCGTCGCGCGGCGCGCGAGCCACGCGCCGGCGGCAACGATCGCCACGAGCGCGATCGCGTGCCCCAGGAACGAGAACACGAACGGACCGTCGGCGAAGTGGGAGCGCGACGGCAGCGCGAAGCTCACGATCGTCGCGAACATCCCCGTGACGCCATCGAGCATGTTGGGTCCGGGGAGGGCTGCAGCGGGAACCTCGCTCGCCGGCGCCGCAGCGCCGCAGAGGACGATCGACCGCACGACCATTGCAACGAGCGGCACCAGCGACGCCGGCCAGGAAAGCAGACACGACCGCCAGCCGCCGCCTGCCGCGATCCGCAGCACCGGGACGGCGAGCATCCATCCGAACGCGGCCTCGTGCGCGAGTCCCGCCGCGGCGAGGATGACTCCGCCGGCGACGAGACGCAGGACGCCGCCGCGCAGCGCGACGAGCGTGCCGAGCGTCGCGAGCGCCGTCGCGAGCACCGCCGCCTGCCGGGCCGGCCACGCCGCCGCGGCGAGGGCCGCCGGACTCGCGGCTGCGAGGAGTCCCGCGAGCAGCGCCGCGCGGGGATCGCCTCCGAGCGACGTCGCGAGGCGCATCGCCCCGAGCGCCGTGAGCACGTGCAGGCAGAGCGACACGAGCGCCGCGCCCGCGACCGCGCCCTCCTGCGTACCGGCCCAGGGCGCCGCTCGCTCGGCGACGAGGACCGCCGTCGCGACGGGACGCCAGCGCGACGCGCCGACCGTGTCGGACGCGCCTTCCCACGCTGCCGCTCGCCGCTCCTCGGGCGATCCCGCGGCCGTGCGCAGCATGGCTCGGAAGACGCCTTCGCCGACCTGCGGGACGAGTGCGTCGTTGCGGACGAACGCCGGACCGTCCTCGGGCAACGGTTCGCGGAACCGCGCGGCGGACCAGGGCGAAAGATGCGCCGCGAGATGCAGGAGGATCGCCGCGGCGACCACCACGAGGACCCGGAGTCGTCCGCTGCGCACGTTGCGACGAGCTTGCGGCCAGTTCGCCTTCGGAGCAAGAAACGCGGGCGTTCGTCCGCGCCGGCGCGGGCTCGACGCGCCGCCCTGGTTTCTTGCGCCTGGCCGCCGGTGCGCGTCTCCTTCGCGCATGCGCCGCGCCTCCGCGATCCTCGTCGTCGTCTGCGCGCTCTCGCTCCCCGGCGAGTCGCCGCGGGCCGCAGCACAGGAGAAGGCGACGGAGACGTCCGCGTCGGAACTCCACAGGATCCGCGGCTGGGTCGCCTGGCGCCGCGCGGTCTGGCGCGTGCAACGCGACGGGTTCCAGCGGGTCGTCACGGAACTGGAACGCTCGCGCGAAGCCGCCGCGGGCCGGGCCGACGTGACGACGCTCTTCCTGCTCGGAGTCTCGTACCTGCGGCTCGGACGCCTCGCGGAGGCGGACACCGTGCTGCGCGACGCGCGGGCGCTGGCACCCGAATTCGCGGGCTTCCTCCTGACCGACGCGATGCGACTCGCCGCGTCGACGGCGGAGACCGCGGCGGCGGGGCGCACACAGGCCGAAGCCGCGGTCGCGAAGTACGGCGAGTACTTCGAGAAGCTCGACGGTTACCCGAAGGACGGCTCGTTCGCGGCCGAACTGCGATTCCTCGGCCTGCTCTACCGAGGCAGGACGAACTCCCGGCTGCCCGGGCACATGGATCGCGCGGTCCTCGACCTGAACGACGCGATGCGGATCGCGAAGGAGAACGGCGAGACGTCGGCCGCGGAGATCGTCTCCATGCTGGCACAGGCGCACCAGTCCCTGAACCAGGTCGAGGACGCGAAGCGCCTCGTCCGCGAGGCGATCGCCCGAGACCCGGCCGAATCGGCGCATTACTTCAACCTCGGGATCATCCTCGCCGGCGCGCAGGACGACTCCGGAGCGCGTCCCTGGTTCGAGGCCGCGGTGGCGCGGCGCCCCGACTTTGCGGAGGCCCACCTGAAGCTCGCCTACCTCGATTCGAAGCTGAACGACGCGGCTTCGATGCGGCCGCACCTCGAGGCCGCCGCCGCGATCCTGGAGTCTCGCGCCAGGGGAGGCTCGGCCTCCGATGCCCGCGCACAGTCCGATCGCGAATCGGGATTCGGCACCTACTGGATGCTGGTGGGCCGCTCCCGCGGCGAGGCGGGTGACGAACGCGGCGCCCTGGCGGCCTACTCGCAGGCCAGGTCGCACCTGCGGGAGGCGCTCGCCAAGGAGCCCGGTTGCGTGAAGGCGCTCAACCTCCTCATCCAGATCGGGTCCTTGTCGAACGCGCCCGAATCCGAGCTCGAGGACCTGAAGCGCCGCCTGCAGGAGACCCAGGAACCGGGCGATCGGGAGATCGACCCCTACCGCTCCACCTTCTGCTGATTTCGTCAGCTCCGCTCGGGGTTGTGCGCTTCCGCTCGCGCAGACCCCGGACCAGGCCCCGTTTCCGGCTCGAATCGAGCCTGGTCGACGCAAGGGTGGAGGCGGCACGAGGGTTGCGTCCCCTCGGCCGGCACGCCGGGCCCTCTTCCGAGGGTGCGGTTTGCTCTTCTTGCTTGCTGTCCCAGCTCGGGACGATCAGACTATCGCGTCGCGCGCACCCTCCAATCGGGCCGCGTGAGGTCATCGGAAGGAGCTCAGATGCAGATCTCTCGGACGTGGAGCAGGATCGCCGTCGGTGCGGCCGTGGCGGCAACTGTCGCCGTCGCACTGCCGGGTGAGAAGGCCGTCGCCAAGGCCGGTCGACAGAACCGCGGCGGCGTGCTGAAGTTGACCGACATCGACGTCGGCGACTTCGCGGGCGTCGCGCAGAACCACGTCATCGAGATGCGCTTCACGCAGCAGATCGACGGGTCGAGCGTCAACCCTGCGACGTTCCAGGTCCGGTCCCAGAACTCCAAGGGGACGGGCTTCACGATCCAGGTGCCCGGCACCTTCCAGGTCGCCGGCTCGGCCGTGCGGTTCTATCCGCGCCTGCCGACCCACCTGCGCGACCCCGACAGCGCGAGCGGCGCCTTCTACCAGCCCGGCACGCCTCGCGACGACGCGAACGCGAACGCCGGCTTCCAGCCGAGCAAGAACCACCAGATCACCATCATCGGCAACCCCGATGTCGGCGCGGTCCGGTCGACGACCGGCCGCACGCTCAACCGTTCGCATCAGGCCCGCTTCACGACCTCAGCCGAGACGCCGAAGACGGACGCGTTCACCATCGACACCTACCAGGACGCGCCGCCCCCCGGCTTCGAGTTCTCGAACCCGCCGGACAAGGTCGCATCGGCAGCCGATCAGTACGCTCGTCACGGCGGCACGAGCGACGTCCCGAGCGCGATCGGTGTGACGCTCTTCGGCAACAAGGTCCCGCTCTCGCCGTCCACGGTTCGGCAGAACAACAACATCGTGCTGACGCTGCTCGCCCGTCTCGACGACCCGATCTATCGCAAGCCGATCCAGGGCACGTCGTACATCGAGCAGAACTTCGACACCGTGCGCCTCGTCTACGTCCCCCGCTTCCCGCTTCCCGACCGGGGCACGTACGCCCTCAAGGTCACGAAGAACGTGAAGGATCTGACCGAGACGTACGACTTCAAGAGCAACTCGGAGCGCCTGCGCCTTCGCGACATCTACGAGTTCATGGTGGCCGCGCGTCAGCTCTCGCCGACGACGCCGCCCGAACAGCTCGCGGACCCGCCGATCGAGCTCATCTACGACTGGCCGTCGGATCCGACCGCTCGCGGCATCCTGAAGAAGAACGTCCTCGTCCTCGGTGACACCTATCCCGACGAAGTCGATCCGCGCGTGATGGTTCTCTTCACGACGCAGGACGAGCCGGTCTCCCACGCGCAGGTGGTCGTCAACTTCCTCCAGAGCGAGGGCTACTACGACTCGGTCAAGTCGACCGCCGAGTGGGACCAGGCCGTCACGGGCGCGGCGAGCGGCGTCTTCACGTTCGCGGGCGGAAGCGGCGCGAACGGCAACTTCCTCCCGGGCTCGAACACTTCGCTCTCGTCGGACTCGTTCCCGCAGAACACGGTCAACTGGCGCAAAGTGAACATCGCGCCGAACGTGATCGTGACGCTCACGGGCACGCGTCCGTTCATCATCCGGTCGCTCGACTTCCAGCTCGACGGCCAGATCCGCGCGGACGGCGTCGCCGGAACCAGCGCGAACACCAGCGCCTCGTACTCGGGCCTCTTCTCGTCCGCTTCGCCGATCGTCGGCAGCGCGGGCGGTCCCGGCGGCGGCAAGGGCGGCGGCGGCGCCACGGTGTTCCTGGCCGGCCAGGCGGCAGGAACCGGCATCGTCGGCAACGACAACAACCTCACCCTCGCGACCACCCAGGACGGCGGACGCGGCGGACTCGGCGGCCTGCAGGCGACCGGCACCGGCGTGGACGTCAGCACGGTGCCGTCCTGCTTCCACACGTTGCCGATGGCGGAAATCGCCGTCGCCGTGGCGTTGCTGATGAACGAGCCGGCCATCGTCAGCTTATTCGTGTTCAAGCCCGGATCGCCTGACGTGCCCAAGTCGAGCGTGCCGCCCGTCACCAGGATGCCCGCCTGGTTGAACC
>JANNHP010000036.1:0-18776 GCA_031404455.1 Planctomycetia bacterium
GCGTCCTGCTCCACCTGGCGCTGCGCCGCCTCCCGGGCCTCGCGTTCGTGCACCGTGCGTTCGGCATCCGCGGCGTCCCTCGCGCGTCGGCGCGATTCCTCGACGAGTCGGGCAAGACGCTCGACCTGACCCGGGCGGTCCTTGAACCAATCGGTGGACCAGACGCGGTGGATCGTCCAGCCGCGAGCTTCGAGCACCTGCTGCCGCAGACGGTCGCGGTCCCGGGCCGTCTCGCTCGAGTGGTACGCGACTCCGTCGCACTCGATGCCGCACACGTAGCGACCCGGAGCGACGTCGTCGAGGACGCCGAGATCGATCCGGTAGCCCGCTTCGCCGACCTGCGGGACGACGCGCATGCCCTGGAGTTCGAGCTCGTGGAGGACGCCGCGTTCGAAGGGCGATTCGGTGTCGGCACGGGCCGAGACGACGGCGCTCTCGATCCGGCCGCGCTCGGCGAAGAGCAGGAAGGACCGAAGGAGCGCAGCGCCGCGCGCGGTCGTGTCCGCGACGCCGATGTCGTCGCCGCGGATCGACGAGAAGACGCGCATGCGCTGGCGGGCGCGAGTCGTGAGCACGTTGAGCCGCCGCCAGCCGTTCTCGCCGTTCAGCGGGCCGAAGTGGTAGCGGAGCTTGCCGTCGGGCGAACGCGCGTACGTCACGCTGAGGAAGATGACGTCGCGCTCGTCGCCCTGGATGTTCTCCAGGTTCTTGACGAAGAACGGCTCGTCGATCGTGCGGTCGAAGAAGGGCTCGATCGAGGCGTCCTCGCGACGGCGGCGTTCGAGCTCGTCCTGGATCGCGATCTGCTGGCGCAGGTTGAACGTGCCGACGCCGAGCGACCGGCGCGCGTGTCCGGCGCCGCGGCGGGCGAGTTCCTCCTTCGCGAACTTGACGACCTCGTCGGCGACGCGGCGCGCTTCGACGGCGTTCAGGCCCTTGCCCTCGTAGACGCCGTCCGCGACGTGCTCGAACTGGAGTCCGTTCGTCTCCGTCCCGCGCTCCACGCTCGGGAACGTGTAGAGGTCCGAGTCGTAGAACTGCGAGTTCGAGAAGCTGATCAGGGACTCGTGGGCGCTGCGGTAGTGCCACTTCAGGCGGCTCATGGGAACGCCCGCGCCCATGAACTGCTCGAGGATGCTCTCCGCGTCCACGAAGACCGGGATGCCCTCTTCGTCGAGAGGAGCGCTCGCCATTCCGCTCGACACGGAGAAGAAGTCCGTCGGAGGGAGCTGCTTCGGATCGCCGACGACCACGAGCTGCCGTGCGCGGAAGACGGCGCCTGCCGCGTCCTCGGGCGGGAGCTGCGACGCCTCGTCGAAGATCACGAGGTCGAAGCTCGGCGCGCCGCCGTCGAGGAGTTGCGCGACCGTGAGCGGGCTCATCATGAAGCACGGCTTGATCGCGCGGATGGCCGGCCCGGAGAGGCGCATCGTGCGCCGCAGCGGACTGAGGCCGCGCTGCCGCGTCAGTTCGCGCCGCAGGTGGCCCATCGCTTCGGCCGCGTCGCCAAGGCGGAGCTTCTGCTGCACGCGCTCCCGCAGTTCGCTCACGAGCCGCGCCCGGTTCTCCACGAGCACGCGCTGGTCGAGTTCCCGGAACTCGCTGACGCGCTGCTCGTGCGTCATCGTGTGGAACCGTTCGAGCGCGGGCCGGATCCGGACGACGGCGGACAGCCACTTCAGCCAGAAGGCGCGGAGGAACGCGGCTGCGAGATCGTCGAACCGCACCTCGCCGCGCATCGCGGCCGGCAGGAGGTCCTTCGCGAGAGAGCCGAGTGCCGCGACTCGCGCCGCCTCGAACGCCGCCCACTTCGGCGCGTCGCGGAGCCGGTCGGCGAGCGCGCGGACGCGGGCGTCGATCGTCGCGAGCGGTTCGGCGGCGAGGTGGTCGGTCGGCCAGCCGACGAGCGATCGCAGTCGAGCGATGCTCTCGCGAGCCGCCCCGACCGCGGTTCCCAGATCGACGACCGCGGAGGTGTTCGGCGCCTTCTGCGTGGCGATCGTCAGCGCGCGTCCGGAGAGTCCGTGCCGGACGCAGAGCTGACGGAACTCGACGACCCATCGCAGGTACCGATCGAGGGCGTCCCAGTCGCTCCGCCAGCCGGCCCAGAGGCTTCCGAAGAGCCCGCGCGCGTGGAGGTCGAGCGAGTCGAGGTGCGCGCGCTCGGCGCGGACCCGGTCCACGAGGCGCATGTCGGCGACCTGGTCGAGCATCGATCCCCTGAACGACGGCTGCCGCCAGCCGATCCATCGGCGCCGGATCGCGCGGAAGCGTCCGTCGAGGAAGGCGAGGAAGCCGAAGACGCCGGACGCCTTCCGCTCGACGAACGCGATGTTGTCGGCGTGGTCCTCTGCGAGCGCCGGCGCGACGAGGTGCGACAGAACGCGGCGTTCGAGGTCGCGGAGGTCCCGGCCGCGCTGCAGGAGTCCCGTCGCCTCGGACGGCGGCGCGTTCCAGGCGGCGCTCTCCAGCACGCCGAGCGGCGCACCGGGCGAGCGGCCGACCACCTGCGCGATCGCGACCGCGTTGTCCGCGTCGATCAGCGTGCGCAGCGGCGGCAGGCCGAGGGCCTCTTCGACGATCGCCGCCCGCCGGACGACCGCGCCCAGTCGCGGCACGAGCGCGCGGACCTCGTCCTCGACGGACTCCAGATCGGCGACCGAATAGAAGGTCTTCGTCGTGTCGCGCCACGGATGCTCCGCGGGCACACCCACGTCGCCCGACGCGGCGGCGAGGTCGCGGAGATCCCGCAGCGTCCGGTCGAGGAGTTCCTGGGTGACGCCCTCTTCCGCGGGACCGCAGTACGTCAGGCGCGAAGCCGCGAGGACGCGCCCGAGCTCTCCGTACGCCTTCCACGGCGAGACCCCGAGCGAACCGAAGGGGGTGTGTACGGCGTTCACGTACTCGGCGAGGCTCGTGCGCACGAGGGGGAGGCGCTGCGTCGAGATCGTCGGCGTCGCGAGGCGCTGCAGCGAGGCGTCGAGGGACACGCCGAGTTCCTGCATGACGGCCCGCTTGTTCGACTTCGTCGAGTGGAGTTCCAGACAGAACTCGCCGAGCCCGGCGCGCACCAGACGGTCGTGCACGACCTTGAGAGCCGCCATCTTCTCCGCGACGAAGAGGATGGACTTCCCTGCGGCGAGACCCTGCGCGATCAGGTTCGTGATCGTCTGCGACTTGCCGGTGCCGGGCGGTCCCTCGATCACGAGATCGTGGTCCCGCGCGACGGCGGCGATCGCGCGGAGCTGGCTCGAATCGGCGTCGACGACCTGGTACGTCGACTCGGGCGGGTAGTCGCGATCGAGGTCGAGCGCGCGGATCTCGTCGGGCAGGCCGGTCACCGAGTCGCTCGTCGAACCCGGGGCCCGCGAGACGAGCTGGCGGATCAGGCGGTGGACCGCGAGTGCGGCGCCGTTCGACTCGAGGTCCTTGTACATCGCGAACTTCTGGAAGGAGAAGAGGCCGAGGTAGACGCTCGCCTTCACCTTCCACGACGGCTTCTCGGCGACGAGGGCTGTCACCGCGGCGAAGTGCGACTGCAGGTCGTAGTCGTCGGCGATCGCCGCCGCGTCGGGAAGTTCCGGGAGGGCGATCGCGTGCTGGCGGCGGAGGTACTCCGCGAGCGCCGGGTTCACCATCGGCTCGTCGTCGCCGATGCGCACGACGTAACCCGACCGCGCCGACGCGCGGGAGAGGTGGACCGGAAGGAAGACGATCGGCGCCTGCAACACCTGCTCCGACTGCGGCGCATCGACGTAGTGCAGCATGCCGAGCGCAAGGAAGAGCGTGTTCACGCCCTGCTCCTCGATGGAGGACTTCGACTGCTCGTCGAGCCGCCGCAGCGACGTGTCGAGCCCTTCGACGGTGGAGGCCGTCTGGAGCCAGTCGTCGGTGTGCCGCTCGTCCACGGCCGCCGCGTCGTAGGGCACGAAGTCGAGTTGCGGCCCGTCCTCCAGCACCTCTTCCTGCGCGGGCGTCTCGGCCCGCAATGCCGCGGAGTCACCGTTCGCGGGCGTCGCCACGCCGGCGTCGCGCTCCGGCGCCGCGCGGAACCGCATCGATCGTTCGCGCAGGTAGAGGTTCCGGAACACCTCGGACGGGAGTTCGTCGACGAACGCGACCGTGGAGACCCGGTAGGCGCGGAAGTGGAGCGCACGGTTGCGCTTCGTCAGGTCGAGGAGCGCGCGCTTCCAGGCGTCGACCGAAGCCGCGACGCGCGGACCTTCGGCCGGTCCGGCCCCGGGCGACGCGGCGCTGCTCATCGCGCGCGCTTCCGCCCGCTACTTCCCGAGCGGTTTGAACGGGTCGTAGTCGGGGCACTTGGCGGCGCGCAGGGCCTCGGCGCCGGCGGCGTCGCCGGAGAGGGCGAGGGCGCGGACGGCGTCGCGCCAGCGCTCGGCGCGGGCGGCGGCGTCGGAGAGCTTCACCCACTGCGCGGGGTCGCACTTCTTCCCGGCGATGCGCTCGACCTGCTGCAGGAGCCAGGCTGATCCGTTCGCCACGGCGTCGGTCTCGGCGCGGGCGAGGAGCTTCGGGTCGGGCGCCACTTCGAGATAGTCGATCGCCTCCGGCCAGCGGTGCGCGGACGCGAGCTGTTCGGTGATGGCCGCCACCTTCGCGCGGTTAGGCGGGTCGGCGTGGAGGAGGTCGCGCTTCTCGATGGGATGGGCGGGTTCACGGGCAGACATGCGCGACACGGTATCGTGTCCCTCTTCGCATGCGAACAGAAGCGTCCCCGGGTCTCGCGCACGAGTCCAAGCGTTTCGAGATCGTCAGGGAGCTCTCGGGCAGCGGCCGCGTGACGCTCGTGCGCGACCGCCGCCACGGCGGTGCGCTGCGCGTCCTGAAGACGGCGCGGCCGCGAGATCCCGACGACGCGCGCGCCGCTGGCAAGCAGCGCGACGTGCTGCACGAGGCGCGCGAGCTGGCGTCGCTGCGGCATCCCGGCGTGCCGCGCGCGTTCGAGACGGGCGCGTGGCCCGACGGGCGGCCGTGGCTCCTGATGGAGTACGTGCAGGCCGCCGGCGCGGACACGGAGCGCGACGCGGCGCCGCGCGTCGAACCGCTCCACCTCGCGCGCCGCCTCCTCGACGTGCTCGGCTATCTCCACCGTCACGGACGCCTCCACAACGACGTCAAGCCGGGCAACGTGATCGCCGCCGCGGACGGACGCGTCGTCCTCGTGGACTTCGGGCTCGCCACGCGCGAGGACGAGCCGATCCCGCCGCGCGGGACGCTGCCGTACGTCGCGCCCGAGGTGCTCGCCGGGGAACCCGCCGACCGGCGCTCCGATCTCTGGTCGATGGCGGCCGTGCTGCTGCGGCTCCTGCTCGGCCGCGAGATCGCGCCCAATGCGTCGATCGCGCCCGACGACGTGCCCGCCGGCACGGCACTGCCCGCCGACTGGCTCAGGTGCCTCTTGCACCCGAAGCCCGACCGGCGGTTCGCCACGGCCGAGGCGGCGCTCCTCGAACTCGACGCGGCGCTCGGCGTCGCGCAGACCCCGATGCCGCGCCGCGCACTGCCGCACGCGATGCTGCCCGCGGGCCGCCGCGCGGAACTCGACGACCTCTCGCGCCGTCTCGACGAGGCCGAGTCGGGGACCGTCACGTCGCCGGCCGATTCGCCCGTCGCCGGGGTCGCGGGGCTCGTTCTCGTTCGCGGCGAATCGGGCGTCGGCAAGTCGCGCCTGATGGCGGAGCTCCGACTCCTCGCCGCCGAGCGCGGATGGACCACGCTCTCGGCGTCGTGCGCCGACGAGCGCGACGCCGCGCTGCCCGCACTCGGCTCGATGCTCGACGCCGCGCTCTACGACGCGCCGATGGGAGCGACGTCGGTTCGCCGCCGCGGTCGCGCGGTCGCGAGCTTCCAGGCTTCGCGCATCGACCAGGACGCTTCGGAGTCCGTGGCGCGGTTCCTCCTGGAGCGCGCGGCCGAGGGACAGTGCGTGCTCCTCGTCGTCGAGGACCTGCAGCACGCGAACGCCGCCACGCTCCGCGCGCTCGCGGCGATCGCGCGCGTCGTGGCGGAAGCGCAGGCGTTCGGCACGCCGCCGCGGCTCGTCGCGGTCGCGACGCTGACGGAACGCGCGAACCTCTCCGACGAACTCGCCGAGGCCGTCGCGGCGATCGAGGCGGAGGGGATCGTCGCCCCGATCCCGCTGCGTCCGCTCGGCCCGGACGACGTCTCCGACCTCGTGCGCGGCGTGCTCGGGCCGCGCGCGCCCGCCGAGCGGATCGGCGAGATCCTGCGCGCGCACGGCGGCTCGCTCCCGCTCTTCGCCGAGGAGATGCTCGCGCGGTTCTTCGAGAGCGGGGCGCTGCGTCACGAGGGCGGACGCTGGGTGCTCGACACGCGCCACATGCCCGCGCTGCCTTCGAACCTGACGGCCGCGGTGACCGCGCGCCTGCGCGCGCTGCCCGCGCCGGAACTGCGCGCGGTGCAGATCCTCGCGACGCACGAGCTCCCGACGCCGCTCGACCGCGCGCAGCGCCTCTTCGGCGCGGATGCGGCGGCGATCTGCGCGGCGATCGAATCGCGCGGCCTTTCGGGGCCCACTCGCGACGGGCTCGCGATCTCGATCGTGCACGCCGCGATCGCGCAGGCCGCTCTCGCGATGCTCTCGCCCGAGGAGCGCGCGCGGATCCACGACGCCGTCGCGGAGTCGATCCCGCGCGTCGACACCGCCTCCGGCGCGCAGCGCGCTTACCACGTCGCCCGCGGCTCGGATCCCGACGCCGGGTTCCAGGCGGCCACGGAAGCCGCGCGCGGCCTGCGCGCCGAGGGCGAGCCCGGCCGCGCGGCCGAGTTCGTGCGCCAGGCGCTGCGCCGCCTGCCCGAGCGCGATCCGCGCATCCCGTACCTCAGGCGTTCGCTCGCCGAACTGCTCGTGGCGTCGGGCGGACCGGAGGCCGCGGCGAACGTGTACCGCGATCTCCTCGACGCCGAGACCGACCGCGGCGCGCGCGTGCGACTCATGCTCGGACTCGCCGAAGCGCTCGACGCCGCGGGTCTCGCACCCGAGGTGCTGCGCGCGTGCCGCACCGCGCTCGAACTCATGCCGCCCGGCCCGGGCGAGGACCCGGAGACCGCGGTCGTGCGGCTGGCACTCCTCGCGCGGCTCGCAGGCGCGCAGCGCGCCACCGGGGAACTGCGCGGCGCGATCGAGACGATCAAGCTGGCGCTGCCGCTCGCGGTCGCGGGGCGCGCCGCGGAGCGCGTGGCGCTGCTCGCGCTCCTCGGCAACATCAACCTGCAGACCGGCGACCTCGCGCGCGCCCGGCAGTTCCACGAGAGCTGCCTCGCCGCGTGCCGGTCGCTCGGCCGCCGCCGGGTGATGGCGAGTGCGCTCCACAACATGGGCGTCGTCGAGGCGCGGTGCGGACGGCGCGCCGAGTCGCTCCGCTACTACCGCCAGGCGCTCAGGATGGCGCGCCGCGCGAAGGATCTCGTCGGCGTCGCGCAGACGCTGGGGAACATCGCCAATCTGCGCGCCGAGGCGGGGGACTTCGCCGCGGCCGAGCGTCTCCTGCGGCGCAGCCTCTCGATCCGGCGGCGATCGGGCGACCTCGCCGGAACCGCCGTGACGCTCGGCAACATGGCCGGCCTCCTGCGTGCGAAGGGACGTCTCGGCCGCGCGCTGGAACTCGCGCAGACGGCCATCCGCCGGCTCCGGACGCTCGAGGACGCGCACGGCGAGGTGCAGTTCCTCCTCCTCGCCGCGTCGATCCACCTCTCCGCCGGGGACCTCTCGGGGACGAGGCCGCTGCTCGCCCGGGCGCTCGACCGCTCGCGGGAAGCCTCGCTCCGGGTGCTGGAGGCCCGGGCGGAGACGCTCTTCGGACGCCTCGAACGCCTCGCCGATCCGAAGGGCGACGAGTGGCAGAAGAGGCTCGCGCGCGCGGTCGCCCTCTCGGAGCACGTCGGCGACCGCGCCGGCACGGCCGAGGCGCTCCTCGAGACGGCACTCGGCGAACGCAGCCGCGGACGCCGCGGGTCGGCGATGCGCGCGTGGCGCCTCGCGCACGCGCTCCTCTCGCAGGGCGGAAGCGCGGACCTCGCCGCGCGCGCCGATCTGGTGCGCGGCCGCATCGACTCCGACCGCACGAGCCCGGAAGCTCTGGCGGCGCTCGTGCGCTTTCACGGATACTCCCGCTCGTCCGGGCGGCGCGACTACCAGTCAGCGGCTGCATTCGCGCTCGCCCGGGCGAGGCTCCGCTCGGGCGACCGGGACGGCGCGGCGTCGGCGCTGAGAGAGGCCGTGGAGGTCGACGAGGACCTCACGGCGTCTTTACCGCCGGCGCTGAGAAGGCAGCGCGAGGCGGGGGCGTCCGTCGCGCTCTACCGGTCGCTGCGCGAGGAGATCGAGTCCACTGCGACGACGGGCGCCTCCCGCGAGGGTGCGCCGGACGCCGCGACTTCCGAGGACGAAATGGACCAGGAACGCCTCATCAAGCTGCTCGAGATCAACAAGCAGCTCAACCAGGCCGCGGACATGCGCGCCCTCCTCGACACGATCATGGACGTGGCGACGACCACGACCGGCGCCGAGCGCGGGTTCCTGATCCTCGTCGACGACGGGAAGATCTCGTTCCAGACCGCGCGCAACTTCCGCCGCGAGGAAGTGAAGAAGCCGGAGCTGAAGATCAGCAGCTCGCTCGTGCGCCGCGTGATGAAGAGCGGCTCGCCGATCCTCACGGACAACGCCACCGAGGACGAGCGCTTCGCCGAGTTCCAGAGCGTGGAGCGCCTCGAGCTGAAGTCGATCGTGTCCGTCCCGTTCCGCTCGGGCGACGACGTGATGGGTGCGATGTACCTCGACAACCCGGCGCGCAAGGGCGCCTTCGGCCCCGGCGACCTGCAGTTCCTCCAGGCGCTCTCCGACCAGGCCGCGATCGCCATCCGCAACCTTCGCCACGCGAACGAGATGGCCGCACTCAACAAGCAGCTCGAGCAGAACCTCGAGCGGAAGAGCGCCCAGCTCGAGGTCGCGTCGCGCGCGCTCGCCGACCGGGCGACGAAGCACCCGTACGACGAGATCATCGGCGAGTCGCCGCAGATCCGTGAGGTGCTGCTCCTCCTCGACAAGGTCGTCGACACCGACGTCCCCGTGCTCATCCAGGGCGAGTCCGGCACCGGCAAGGAGCTGATCGCGCGCGCCATCCACCGGTTCGGCCGCCGGCAGAACGGTCCGTTCGTGCCCGTCAACTGCGGCGCCATCACCGAGTCGCTGATGGAGAGCGAGCTCTTCGGCCACGCGAAGGGGTCGTTCACGGGCGCCATCGCCGACAAGAAGGGGCTCTTCGAGGCCGCCAACGGCGGGACGATCTTCCTGGACGAGGTCGGCGAGATGTCGGTCGACATGCAGAAGAAACTGCTGCGCGTCCTGCAGGAGCGCGAGCTGCGCCCGGTCGGCGGCAAGGGCGTGATGAAGATCGACGTCCGCGTCATCGCCGCGACCAACCGCAACCTCCGCCAGATGATGCAGGAGGGGAAGTTCCGCGAGGACCTCTACTACCGGATCGCCGTGATCAACGTGGACATGCCGCCCTTGCGCGACAGGAAGTCCGACGTGCCGATGCTCATGGACTTCTTCGTCAAGAAGGCGGCGCGCGAGATGGGCCTCGTCGAGAAGCCCATCGACCCCGAGGCGATGGCGGCGCTCCTCGCGTACTCGTGGCCCGGGAACGTGCGCGAGCTCGACAACGAGGTGAAGAAGGCGCTCACGCTCTCCGAGGAGCGGATCACGATCGACGACCTCTCCGAGCAGATCCAGACCGACCATCCCGGCGAGGAGCCGGAGCTCGTGACCGCGGATGCGGGCAAGACGCTGAAGGAGAGCCTCGAGAAGACGGAGAAGGCGCTCATCGAGAAGGCGCTCGACAAGACGGGCGGCAACCAGACGCGCGCCGCGAAGGAACTGGGGATCAGCCGGGTGTGGCTCCGCAAGAAGATGGAGAAGTACGGCCTCTTCGCGGCGAAGTGACGTTTCGGTCAGCACTCGATCGAACGGAGACGGGCTCGAGTTCCAGGGCTCCGAACGCCGATGGGGGATGGCGGGAATCCACGGAGACTAGTCCCCTCTGATGTCCAGGACGCTGCCCGAAGATCTGCTCATGCGGGCGGATCTCGATCGCGATGCGGCCGCCGACGGCCGCGCGAAAGCCATGGACGCATACCGCCGTTTCGCGGACCGGATCGACCCCGCGACCGAGGACGGCGCGGCACGCGTGCAGTGGATGCTCGACCTCGGACGTCCGCTCCCGATCGACCTCGAGCCGCTGATGCGGCGCGCGTCGGAGCACGCGAGGGACGCGTCGCTCAGGAGGTCCGCGGATCTCGCACTCGCCAACTTCGCCGTCCGCACGTCCGACTTCGAGCGGGCGGAGACGATCCTGCGCCTCGTGCTCGACGAGGTTCGCGGCACGAGCTCGAGCTCCGAGCACGCGACCTGCCTGCACCTCTCGTCGGCGTACCGGGCGCAGCGCCGCGAGTTCGAGGCGCTCGTCATGGCGCGGCGCTCCGTCGCGATCGCGAAGACGCTCGCCGATCCGGCCAGGACGGCGACGTCGCTCGTCCACCTCGGCGCGACCCTGACGGAGATCGGCGAGTCCACCGCGTTCGACGCGGTCGCCGCGGAGCTCGAGGCGCTCGCGCCGTCGGTGCCCGCCGTGCGCATGGAGACGATCGGCCGCAACCTGCACCGCTACCGCGCGCAGTCGCTCCTCGACCGCGGCGACGTGGCGGGCGCGCGCCGCGAGGTCGACGCGTACTTCGCGTCCCACACCGACGCTTGGATGGAGGAGCCGACGGCGCGCGGGGGGTTCGTTCTCCGCGCGCGATGCGACCTCGCGGTGGGGAACGTCGAGGGCGCGCTCGCGACCGTGCAGGGAGTCCTCGCCGGGACCGAGGAGGGAGCGGGCGACTGGGTCCGCTGCTCGGCGCTGCTCGTGGTCTGCCTCGCGCGCGTCGCGCCGGAGCGCGCCGCCGCGACCGCTCGCGGCGTGTTGCACGTCCTCGAGACGCGAGGCACTCGCGCGATCGGCACGGGCGGGGTCCTGCGAGAGGCCGTGGCGATCGGCTGCGCCCTCGAGCCGTTGAACGGCTCCGGAGACGAGGCGCTCCTCGCCTACGAGATCGCCGCCGCCGCCATGTTCGAGCGCACCGCGGAACTCCATGCGTGCGTGCGGGACATTGCGGAGCTCTCCGGCGCGATCTCCGAGGACCGCGAGCTCCTCACGCGCTTCGGCCGCCGCTACCTCGAGGAGCACGAGGCGATGCTCGCGACGATCCGGCGCCTGCACGACGCCGGAGTCGTGGACGAACCGCTGCATCTGGCACCGCTCGTCGCCGCCGACGGCGTGATCCGCGTCTGTGCGTGGTGCCTCTGCGTGCGCGCCCGGGACGGGACGCAGCTCCCGATCGGCCACTTCCTGCCCGACTCGACCCGTTTCGCCGTCACGCACGGCATCTGCCCGGCGTGCGTCGCGAAGTACGGCGCGCGCTGACCCTCAGCCGCGAGGGGCCGCCGGGCCGAGGGGAGCCCGGATTCTCAGTCCGGTAAAGTCGCGGGCCGGATCGGCCGTAGAGGGGGTGTGGTTCCCGACGCTCTGCGCGCCCTCTTGTCCCCCCCGGCCGGCGGTCTGGAGTCGCTCCGGCGCGCCGATTCGCTCTCGGGCGGCGGCGCCGAGGCTCGCGACGAGGCCATGTCGATCTACCGCGCGCTCGCGGGGTCGATCGACCCGGCGACCGCGGAGGGCGAGCTGCGCGTGCGATGGCTCCTCTCCTCGAGGCGCGCCCTCTCGCCCGAGTTCGAGGACCTCCTCGCCCGCGCCGCCGAGCGGGCGAGCGACGGCGGGACCCGGTTCCTCGCGTCGATCGCCGGCTCGCAGTTCCCGCAGCGCAGGGGCGACTTCCGCGCGGCGGAGGAGATCTTGCGGCGCGGCCTCGCCGAGGTGCGCGGCTCGCAGTCGCGACGCGAGATGTCGGTGTGCATGCTGCTCTCCGGCGTCTTCCGCGCGCAGCACCGCGAGTTCGAGGCGCTCATCCTGGCACGGCGCGCGAGCCGCCTCGCGGAACGGCTCGGTCCCCCCGCGGCGCGGGCCGCGGCGCTCGTCCACCTCGGAGCGGCGCTCCTCGCCATCGGCGAGCACGCGGCGTTCGACAGGACCGCGTCGGCGCTCGAAGGGCTGCTTCCGTCGCTCGAACCGCACGAGACCGTCGCGATGCGGCGTCCGATGCTCGCGTATCGCGCGGAATCGTTCGTCGCGCGCGGCGACCACGTCGCGGCCCGCCGCGAGATCGCAGTGCGCGACTCGATGCCTCTCGAGGACTGGCTCCGCGCGCAGCTCGGCGCCGAGGACGCGGAACGCGACGCGAGGATGCTCTGCGCCGAGGGCCGCTTCGAGCAGGCGCTGGAGCTCGTCGCCAAGTGGCACCGGTCCGACGGTCCGTGCGGCGTCGAGTGGTTCGAGTGGACGGGAGTCGAGGTCGCGTGCAGGGCGCGCACGACGGGCCGCGCCGGTCTCGCCGCCGCCGCCGCCCGGTTCCTCGACGAGATCGAGCGGAACGGCTGTCACCTGCTCGGTCCCGGCGGAGCGCTGCGGCTCGCGGCGTCCGTCGGCGGCGCGCTCGTTCGCACGCCGGGCCAGTCCGGGGCGGCCCAGCGCGCCTACCGTTTCGCCGCCGCCATGATGCTCGAGCGCACGAGGGAGCTCGACGTGTGCATCGCGGAGCTCGCGGAGCTCTCGGCCGCCATGGACGAGGACTGCCGCATGCTCGCGGACTTCCGATTGCGGTTCGTCCGCGAGCACGAGGCGATGCTCGCGACGATCGCCGAGTCGTACGACCTGCCGGGCGCCGAGCCACCGACGGCCTTCCACGCTCTCGCCGACAGCGACGGCCGCCTGCGGATCTGCGCATGGTGCCTGCAAGTGCGCACGCCCGACGGCCGCGAACTCCCGATCGGCCACTACGTGCCCGACTCGGAGCGACTCGCCGTCACGCACGGCATCTGCGACCCCTGCGCCGCCAACATTTCGCGCGCGTAGGACGCAGCGTGCGGTCCGATCGCTGCGCCATGCCGCCGGGGATGACCCGCAGGGGGTCTATCCCCGGCGTCCTGGCTTGCGCTCGAACCGCACGCTGCGTCTTCTCGGAGACGGCGGCTTGTCGAACGGGAAGGAACGACCCGGGGGGCGAGCCCTGCGGGCCGAGGGCAAGCCGGCGCAAGGGGATAGACCCCTTCAGGGGTCATCCCCGCGGCGCCGGCGCAGCCATCGGACCGCGCGCTGCGTCCCCCGATCGGCAGCGCCGGGGTTCCAACGTGGGACCTTTAAACCGGCGCCGCCTTCTGAGGGGATCGCGTCCCTCATTTCGCGAGCGCCGTGCCAAACCGCGGGGCTCTCTTGCGCTCTCGCGCGGCGGCGTCCGGCAACGATCGTTATCCGGGTTTCGTTGTCAGGTGACAACGTGCTCACTCAGCGCGCGGGAGGCGGCGCGATTCGCGAGCGTCGATTCGCCTTCGTTCGCGCTCGATCGAGGCGCGCAGCGCGTCGTCGGCGCAGTACACGAGGAGGAACGCGTCGCGCTCCTTCGGCCTGACGAGACGCACGAGGCCGACGTCGAGCGCCGCGAGGTCGCGGGCCCGGGCGACGCGGCCGGCGCGGCGCCGCTGCTTCGCGCAGTCGACTTTGAGGACGTCGCCCGTCGCCTGGACGACGAGGACGTTGCGCGGGTGCATCTCGAGATCGGCGAGCCCGGCGTCGTGCATCTCCCGCACGCGCGCCGCGAGTCGCGCGAGCACCGCGCTGCGCGCGCGGCCCGGCGGCGTCGCGACGAGCCAGCGCGCGAGATCCTGCGCGCCCTCGATCTCGCGCGTGACGAGCACGCACTCCCGGAGCACGCCGTGCTCCCTGTGATCGAGGAACCCGAGCGGCTCGGGAGCGAAGGGCCCGCCCGAGAGGGCGTGGAGACGCGCGAGAGCGTCGAACTCGCGCCGCGCGGGTGAGCGCGCGACCCACGTCGTGCGGAGCGCGCCCTTCAGGCGGTCGCGGCGACGCGGCCACGTCCAGAGTTTGCGGACGACGCGTCCCACTCCCGGCAGCTCGATCGAGACCGTCTCGGTGGTTCGACTCCGCGAGTGAACGGTCGCGGCGGGGAGGTCGAGAAGGAGCCTCCACGCGGGCCCGGGCGAAGCCGGAATCGAGGCGGCGAGCGCGGGACCGAGGTGAGCGCGGATGGCCAAGCGGCGACGATCATCGGGCGGCGAGTCGCGCTCGCGTTCTAGTTTCACGCTTGACCCTGGCGGGGTGACCGCACTACCGTCCCTCTAACTCACGCTGTCGAAGGAAGATAGAGCGTGTTCTCCGCCGCTTGATCAAGGCGCAGTTCGCGGGTGGTGCATGGGCACGATCACGAAGAAGGAACTGGTCGCGAGGATCTCGATCCAGACGGGTCAGACCAAGGTCGTGACCAAGGACATCCTCCAGCGTTTCCTCGACGAGATCATCACCGAGCTCTCGAAGGGCAACCGCCTCGAGTTCCGCGAGTTCGGGGTGTTCGAGATCAAGGAGCGACCGCCGCGCCGGGCGCAGAATCCGCGCACGCTCGAGAAGGTGGACGTCCCCGCGAAGAAGGTCGTGAAGTTCAAGGTCGGCAGGCTCATGAAGGAGCGTGTCGGCGTGGGACGCCAGCGCAAGGCCTGAGCCTCCGCGGGCTCCTTCCCGCCACCCGGGAAGCGCCCGCCCCGTCCGGGTATGTCCCTGCCCCGGGGTAGGTTCCTCCGCGTAGATCGAAGGCAGAGTCGCGGGCGGCACGGTGCCGCCCCGAACGACGCCAGAAGCGCCCATCAAGCGGAGGGTCCCCATGTCGATCCGGCAAGCGGCTGCGGAGCTTCCCGTCCTTCTCGGCATCGTGATGGTGATCGCGGCGTTCTTCTACGTCTAGGCGCGTGTCCGGGCGGCTTCGGCGACGGGGCGATGTCGCCGTTCGGACACGCGCCTAGGTAGTGATCTGGTCAGAGCAACGATGAGATCAGCGGCCGGAGCGACCACGGCGCGCCCGGTTCGCCCGCATCGCGGAACGCGCACTCCTGAATGAGCCAATTGCGCCGGGAGCGCGTCCGTCGGCGGCGCCCGAAGCTGCGCGCGATGGTCGGACGTGCTCCCGGCCGGGCATGGCCGTTGCACACCCCCCGAGATGACCCACCGTGCTAGACTCGCCCATCGGGGTACCTCGATGGAACTTCACTTCTGCAGCAGGTGCGGGATCTCGATCCCGCAGACCGAGATCGACACCGGCTCCGCGACCGGCGCGGGCGGCAAGTACTTCTGCTCCGAACACCGAAGCGGCTCCTCCGTCGCGGTGGCCGAGAGTCCGCACCCGTCGGGCGTCGCGAGCGCCTTCGCGCCGGGCGAGGACCTCGAACTCCTCTTCTGCGCGAACTGCCGCGTGTCCATCCCCCAGGGCGATTCCCAGAGCGGACGGGCCCACCGCGAGCACGGCTCGCTCTACTGTGCCGGGTGTTCGAAGGCCGATCCGGGCGAGCGCGCCGCGCGGCGCGAGGCCGTCGAGGCCGAGATGGCCGCCGACGTCGATTCCCAGGACCCCGTCGCCGCGCGGCGCTGCTCCGTCTGCTCGGCGGTCGTGCCCTACGGGCAGATCGTCACCGGCAAGGCGAAGGTCGAGGGCAACCGGGTCGTCTGCGAGCGCTGCCGCGCCGCGTCCGCGTCGTCGCCGGGAGGGGCGCCCCGCGCGGGGATGTCCTCGGGCCTCGTCCTCGCCATCGTGATCGTCGTGGCCGCAGGCCTCGGCTACCTCGGGACGCGGACCTGGATCGACCAGAAGAAGTCCGGGACTGCCCGGGACCCGATTGCGGAGCTGAAGCTCCTGAAGGCGGACTTCGACGCGAAGCTCCTCTCGCTCGACGTCCGTCTGACGGACGTGCAGAAGCAGTCGCTCGCCCCCGACGACCGCGCCGCCTCCGAGCGCGCCCGCGTGGACGCCGAGTTCGCGAACCTGCGGCAGTCCTTCGCGGACCTGCGCGCCGACATGTCGAAGTCCGACGTCGACCTGCAGCAGCGCGTGTCGCACATCGAGGGGCAGATCTCGGGACTGAACGAGCGCATGCGCGATCTCGCGTCGCGTTCCGTCGCGGCGCCGCCAATGGCCGCGCCCCCCGTCGCTCCGCCCGCCGAGAAGCCCCCCGAGCCGCGCGCCGGAACCGACACGCCTGCGCCTCCCGGTCCGAAACCGGTGAACCCTGCGGTCGTGAAGCTCTGCAAGGATCTCCTCGATCCGGCCGCCGACGACGGCACGCGCTTCACCGCGGCGACCGAGCTGACGACGCTGAAGGACCCGGCTTCGCTCCCGTCGCTCGTGAAGGCGCTCGCCGACGACAAGCATTACTTCGTGCGCCGCGGGTGCGCGCGAGCCCTCGGCGTGATGCGGTCGTGGCTTGCCGTGCCCGCGCTGATCAAGGCGCTCGAGGACCGCGAGGTCTACGTGGCGCTCGCCGCGAACATCGCGCTCCAGAACATCACCGGCAACGACTTCGGCATCACGCAGGACACGCCGCCCGGCCAGCGCAAGACGAAGTCGCAGTCGGCCGAGAAGTGGTGGGAGAAGAACAAGGACAAGCCGCCGGAAGGCGTCTCGCTGGCGCCGGTCACCGAGTGAAAGTTCGTGACGGAGCCGCGAGGCGCGGTCCGTGCCAACATGCGGCAACACGGTTGAGGTCTCGGTAGGGGCGGACCCCCGTGTCCGCCCAACGCGAAATCGGCGCGGGCACCGATCCCTGCTGACCTGGGCGGACACAGGGTCCGCCCCTACCGAGATCATGACTAGACCTGCTGGATCTTGGCGGCCCGTGAGATCCGCTAGCGCGGCGACGCCGGCTCTTCCGCGAAGGCGACGATCCGGGCCGTGGGCCGCGAGTCGGTCGCGCGCGCGGCGAGCGCCTCCCTGTCGCGCATCGCGGCGGTCCGGTTCTCGAGGTGCCGCGCGATCTCGGAGTTGAGGTCGTCCACGTCGGCGAGGACCTTCTCGCACTCCGCGACCTGCGCGCGCGTCTGCGAAGCGCGGTGCGCGAGCGCCGCCTGCTCGTTCACGAGCGCCTTGCGCTTCACGGCGAGCGCGTCGCGCTCGTCGGCGGTCATCGCGGAGGACTTCGGCTGCGCCTCGAGGTGGATCAGTTCCATCTCGAGATCGTCCTGCTTCCCCGTGAGCCGGGCGAGCCGCGCGCGCAGCGTGTCGATCTCCCCGTTGCCCGTCGCCGCCGAGAGGCTCGCCTTCTGAAGTGCGTTGCGCGCGCGCGACTGCGCGGCGCGGATCTTCGCGTCCTCCGCGGCGACGACCTCACCGAGCGCCAGGCGGCGCCGTTCCATGTCGGTGCTCGCCGATGCCGTCTCGTCCGCGACGAACGCCGCCGCCAGCGCGTTCGCCTCGTCGTCGAGGACGCCCGGCGTCTCGCCGGCGACGACGATCTCGACGAGCCACGCCTTAGCGAGGCGCCGCACCGCGAGTCCCGACGCGATCTCGGCGGCGATGTCGTCCTCCGTCCGTCCCGAGAACGCGGGGAGTGACGCGAGTCGCGCTTCGCGGACCGCGCGGGCGATCGTGTGCGGCAGGCGGATCTTCTCGATCGCCGTGTCGATCCGGGCGTCCTCCGGTTCCGCGGAGTGCGGGCCGTCCGGCGCCCCCCAGGGCGGCACGATCTCGACGACCGCCGTCGCCCGGTACGAGGCCGACACGGCCGGTTGCGCGTCGCACGCGGCGAGGACGGCGAGGATCGCGAGACTCTCGATCGTGAGGCGCATGCGGAGATCCCTCCTCCGGGGGACACCCTCTTGAACGAAGGCGGACGCGCGGATGTTACGTCTCCGATCTTGGACGGTCACCTCGGCGCGAGCTTCCGCGTCGCCGCCGGGTACATCTCCGCGCCGCCGGCTTCGACGATGCGCCGCGCGGCGGAGCGGATCCAGGCGTTCGGGGAGTCGAGGGCGTCGAGGAGGGACGTCTCTGTGGGGAGGCCGAAGCTGTCGCGGACAGTCGGGAAGTGCATCGTCTTGGACCACTCGACGTGTCGTGCGACGTCGGTGCAGATCCTGTCGACGTCTGCCGACTCGCCTGAGGTCGAGGCGTCGAGGAGCATGAAGGGCGACAGGTCGAGCAGCGCTTCGCCCCACACGGCGCTCTTCCCGTCGAGCGCCGCGGCCAGGTAGCAGCGACCGCCCCACGCGGCGACGACGCAGCCGTCCGGCGGGAAGTGAAGCGCGCGGTCGCCACTTCCGGCGGGCCGGACGACGCTGACCCACGGATCGTCTCCGGGACTGCCTCCCGCCGCCCGAACGAGCAGGTCGTAGCTCGTCGTGACCAGGCCTTGTTCGATCACGCGACCGATGGCGTCCTGCCGGCCCATCCCGCGGCTCCAGTGAAGCAGTGCATACTCGCGGCCGTCGGGACCCGGAGTCCGGGTCACCTCGTCCCACGAGGGCGAGCCCCAGAAGAATGCGCCGCACGAGAGCCAACCGGCGAACCCAGCGGACGCTGTCATCCAGAGGGGGTGCGGAGCGACCGACGGATGGCGTGCCCAGAGGACGAGGGCCGCGACCCACGACGCGGCGGCCGAGACCAGGAGGAGAATCGGAATCCACGCATCGACGACCACGACGATCGTCTCGCGATCGACTGTGCTCCACCCGCCGCCGGCGACGTGTCCGGCCGCCCACGCCAACGCCGGCGGAACGAGGAGCCAGATGTACCTCACTGCTCGCGGC
>JANNHP010000037.1:0-18646 GCA_031404455.1 Planctomycetia bacterium
CAAGCGGCGTGTCCGTGGTGATCAGCACATTCCAGACGTAAGCCGGCACCAGCAGCACCGCGAGCGCCGCGTCCGAAGGCCCGACTCGTCGGGCCTCTGCGGCGTCGTGCACGAACTCGCGTGGTCCTACCTCGAGCTGGATCGATGGCAGCTCGACGTCGATCTCGGCTCGGCACCGCTCCTCGCGCTCGAGGAGCTCATGGACGTCCTCGCCGGAGCGGGGGTCCGAACGGTCGCTGTGTCGCGGCACGACGCGGGGGCGGCGGGGGACTGAGCTTCACCGCCGGACGACGCCGAACTTCTCGTCGCCGAGAAAGGTGTAGTAGAGGCTCATGGCGCCCACCGACTGGCGCGCGTCGGAGATGCCCGAGGAGCGCGGATCGCGACTCGATTGGACGTACGAGATCCCGATGGCGTGCTGGCCGGAGACGCGCACGGTCAGCGACATCTGGGTTCGCAGGATGTTCTCGCTGCCTGAGATGCCGGCCGAGCCGTTGCTCCCGCTGATGAGGTAGTCGTTCGCCGTCAGGTCGAGCATGGCGACGTCGCTGTAGATGAAGCGCAGCGCGACGAGCGCCTGCGGACTGGCGCCGTAGCGGTACTCGCTCTCCTGCCGCGAGTTGGAGTCCGTGCCCGTCGCCGTGTACCCGATTCCGCCCATGCACGTGCCCTGGAGCGCGAACTTGTTCGACACCAGATACTGCCCCGTGGTGCCGAGCGACACCGCCGTGGAGGACACCTCGAAGATCTCAGGAGAGAAGTAGTCGTAGCTTCCGTAGAGACCCCAGATCCCGCGATAGTCCGGTCCCGAGGAGTACTCCGAACCGTAGAGCATGCCGCGGACCATGATGTTCTCGGGGATGGCGTCCGTGCTCGAGGTAGCCGTGGCCTCGATGTGGAAGTAGTCGAAGGGTCGATCGTAGGTGTAGCCGGGCTTGCCCGGCAGCCCGTAGTCGAGCGAGAAGGCCGCCATCGCGTGGTCCTTGCCGAAGTCCGCCAGCGCACCGGGGTCGTCCAAGGTCGTTCTCCGCCTCGCACCCACGCAGATCCCGTAGAACGTGGCCGGTTCGTCGTCCGGGTACGCCGCGTCGAACCGGTCGCCGAACGCGTACCGGTTGATCGCGGAGGGCGGAGCGATCAGCGCCGCGAGCGCGGAACGGCCTGTGCTGGGCTTGCTGCCGCCGCTCCTGAGCACGAGGTCTGCGGTCCGGAAGAGCGCCTCGCCCAGGAAGCTGCCCGCGAACGATGTCGTGATCTGGTCGTTGAGCGAAGGCGGATCCGTCTCGCCCGCGACCTCCCATAGCGCGCTGCCGACGAAGTCGTACGCGAGCGCCTCCCAGAAGTCGAGTCCGGCCGACCGCGCGAATCCGTGGTAGATCGAGCCCGAGTACGGGTGGCCGAACTGGTTCGTGGAGAACGGGTCCTTGTCGATGACCCATCCGGTGTGCGTGTTGCGGCGGATAGAGCTCCAGTCCGAGCTGTAGACGTCGTGGTCGACGAAGCGCCGGTCGAACTGGTTCAGGAGGAACTGGAACCCGATGATCTCGAACGCGGGGATCCAGTAGCTCTTGCCGGCGTCCGCCTCCGGTGCGGACGGTATCGTTTCGACGGCGTCCCCCAACTCGGACCCCTGGAAGTTCGCGCTCCCATTCGAGATCGCACCGGCGGCGACCGCACCGATCGGGTTCCAGTCGGACTGGACGTGCGGGACCGCCGTTCCGTTCGTGCCGGCGAGGGGCCACCACACGTCGCCCCCGTCACCCTGGGTGGCTGCCATCCGTGAATCAGTCTCCTCGTTCGGCGGATGAGCATCTCCCAGGGGTTGACTGGCGCATGCCGTCAGCAGGGAGAATCCTGAGGCGAGACAGGCCCACTCCATGACCCGACTCGCCCGAGGAGCGATCGCGTTCGTGACTGCAAGTGGCGTCATGAAAGGGACTCCTTGATGTTCCGGACCCCAAGAGAGAACGCGCGGACCGGCGTTCTTGCTCCCAACCTCCCGCTTCGGCACGACACCCGACCGTCCCCTGCGGCAGTTCCGAGAACGGTCACGCCACCGTCCGGCGCCTCGCACACGGCGACGCGGTCGCCGCCGATTCCGTTCGCGGGGATCGGTGTCCGGCGTGGCACGGTGAGAACGCGTGCGCTTCGCTTCTTCGCGGCGCTACCTGTTGTGAACCGCCTTGTTCCACGTCCTGCGGGGGCTCGTATGGCAGCCGCCGAGCGCCACCGTCATCGACGCGAGGGCGCTGAGCAGCACCAAGCAACGGAACACGTTCCTGATCTTCATCGTGACCGACTCCATCCTTGTCGAGGGCAAGCGCACCGTGGAGCAACGTCTCGCACCGTACGGACTGTGGCGGCGCTTCCCCATGGGGCGAAACCCCACCCCGCCGGCCCAAGGGTGTCGACTACGACGCCGTTGACCGTCCATCCTGTGAAGCCTCGGATCGCTCGTTCGGAGAGCTTCGGCGCGGCGACGCCGGGAGGGCGTGCCATGCGTCGGATACTTCTCGCTGTGGGCGGCGGGCTGTTCCTCTTCGCGGGGCCGGAGGCCCGCGTCGCCTACGTCACGTTCAACGGGCTCTCTGCGACCGTGTCTGCCGACGGCGTGGAGAACGGCGAGAGCAAGGCCCGCTGCAAGGGCGTCAACTCGGGTGCGATGACAACATCGTCGACCCAAGTGCCCGCAGCTTCGTCGAAGCGGTTGCCGCCGCCCAGGGGTCGGCCACTCAGAGCTCCGTCGTCACGAACTGCTTCACCCAGATCGCCATCTGCGCCTCGTCGAGCCCGCCTTCGTGGATGTCGATGTAGCGCGTGCCCTCGCTCCTGCCGGCGCCGGACGGGACCGGTCGGCGTCGAGACCGGATCCGTCACTGATCCGTACGGTCGCTCGCTCGCAGCGTGAACCGGAACGTGATCGGGCGCCCGTCGGTCGTCGTGCCGTTGACGATCACCTCGGAACACTCCGACGGCTGCAGGAGGTTCCGGAGGTTCCTGAACGTGTACGTCCCCGTGGCCACGTTGGTGCGCGCGAACGTGACCTGGTCGAACAGGAACGCGTTGACGATGGTGCTCGCCGACGGGAGCGTGACGATCATCTCGCTGCCGTCCGGCCCGCTCAGGTCGATGGGCGTCTGCGCGCTCACGACGAAGCTGACGCGCTTCACGGTCGGCTCGCCGCTGTCGTTGAACGACACGGACAAGTTCTGGACCGCGTCGCCCACGAAGCCGATGGAGAAACGGTCGAGCGGGGGGCTCGGGATCGCTAGGGCGTTCAGCGTCGCGGTGACGGTCGTGCCGGTGCAGGGCGGCGGCGGTGGCACGAAGACGCCCCAGACGGGGACCGTGATCGTCGCCTCGTCGAGGAGGACGGGCAGCACCGCGCCCGTGACCAGACGGACCGAGTACGCGCGGCCGGGAGTCAGTCCGGCCGCCTCGACCAGCGCGATCTCCTCGTCGTCGAAGTCGGCGTCCGTGAGCTCCCGGGTCAGCACCTTCCGGCCCGTTTCGATCTCGCGGACTTCGACGGAAGCGATGCCGATCGAGTCGTCGCGGGGATCCCACACGCAGACCTCCAACGCTCCCTCGCACGTCGCGAACGCCGACAGTTCGCCGTCGCGCGAAGTGACCGTCTCGAGCAGCTCGGCGACCGGATGCGGCGCCCGCGCCGTGCGGAGCACGAACGAGAACGGCGCTCCGACCGTCGTGCAGGCCTTGTTCAGCGCGAGCGCGCCCTTGACCGCGAAACGGTTGGCCAGTGCCGCGGCGCTGCGCTGGTAGGTGTCGAGGACATCCGCGGAGGTTCCCGCGCCGACGGACATCTCGCGATCGGCGGCCGCAGGATCCGTCGCGGCGAGGTCGGCGAGCCTGCCGGAGTAGTCGGCGATGCCCGCGAGCTGCCGCTCCCGGAACAGGCGTTGCGTGTTGGCGAACGCTTCGGTGCCGCCGATGAAGGCCTCCGACGGCGAGAGCTTGCGACCGACCACGAGCTTCGCCAGTTCCTTCATCTCCTTCAAGAACGCCGCGCCGTTGGCCTTGACGTACCGATTGAGCGAGATGCCGAGTGCGGCCGCTTCGTCCGCGATGCTGCGGACGGGCGGAGGCGCCGGGTCGAGAGGGTCCCAGTTCGGGATGGTGAGCACCTGGGAGTGGAGGAGGACGTGGTTCCCCCCGGCGAGCACGCCCGCGCGCACGACGTAGTCCCCCGTCGCAAGTCCGGAGAACTGGATGGCAGCAGGCCTGTCCGGCGACGGGAAGTCGACGGCGCTCGTCAGCCGGAGCTCGCCGGCGAGGTCGGGGGAGTTCGGGCCGATGAACTGGACGAACGACTCGCCGGCGCCCGTCGCCTGTCCGAGCGTCGGATCGAGCATCACGAGCGAGGCGCGTCCGTCGCACTCGCCGAAGCCGAAGAACAAGCCGCCGAAAAAGGGGATGCTGCCCTCGACGTACGCGACGGGATGCGGCGGCGCGTCTTGCGTGCCGCCGTTGTACGTGAACGGGAATCCGGCCTTCGTGCACTCCCTGCCGACCCGCGCAACGGACAGCGCGATCGACTTGCGGCAGGCCGCGTAGGCGCGCGCCTGCGCCGCATCGAGCGTGTCCGCCGCGGTCCGGAGTCCGGCGCCGCTCTGGGCGTTGGCTGCTTCGGAATCCGTCTTCCTCACATCTTCGACGACGGCCTGCCACTCGCCGTTGTGCGTCACCAACTGCCGACGCAGCGCAGCGTGCCGCTCGAGGACGAGCGCGACGAGCTGGGCGAAGGCCTCCTGGGGCGTCACGAAGACCCTCTTCACCGACGATTCGATCTGCTTCGCCTCCCGATCGAGAGTCATCCCGTCCGCCTTCGTCTCGCGCGACAGGAGCGCTCCCAGTCCGACGGCGGCGTCCTGGAGTTTGATGCGGGCCGCATTGGGGTCGTTTCCCCGCTCCGCCTCCGCCGGCCTCGTCCCGGAACTCCCGAGCACCGAGGCGACGACGACCGCGAGCGCGGCTAGCTTCCTCATCACCCACCTCCGGGAGCCGGGAGAGCTTCGCGACCGGAGCGGCCGCGAACTTCCCGACTCTCTGTGGGAACGGGATCCGTCAGCGTGTGTCACCACGTCCCGCTTGGCGCGAAGGTGAATGCGGTCTGGGCGCCCTCGAACTGAGGGAGTCACGCTCGGTCAGGGGCATTGCCCATCAGCTACCTACACTTCGTGCTTGGAACCACTCGGACGCGTCTGTTCGTGCCACGGCCTGCGCGCGTTACGAGCAGCGCATGGATTCTCGCGTCGGCGCTCCCGCCGTTAACCAGCGGGTCACGTTCTTCCGTCGGTGGACGGGTTGGCTCGCCAAGTGCAACCCTCTTACGAACCACTCGCACGCTCCGCAGGCTCGGGCCGCATCAGGGTTAGCGCCGGCCCGGGGCCGTGGCCCGCGCTTGTTCCGCTCCGCCGCTCTCGATACGGTGGACCGGGATGACCGCAGCGCAGCCGCAGATCGTGATCGTGGGCGCCGGCCCCGCCGGGATGATGCTCGCGTACCAGCTCGCCTCGAGCGGCATCACGGTCCGGGTCCTCGAGCGTCACCCGGACTTCAAGCGGGAGTTCCGCGGCGAGCTGATCCAGCGGTCGGTGGTCGAGGCGCTGGAGAGGGCGGGCATCTTCCGCCTCCTCCTGGAGCGCGGTCTGGCGTTGCCGAGCGTGGAGCGCCGGATGTTCGTCGGCCTGAAGCGACGGGTGCAGATCCCGGGACCGGTCGAGGTCGGAGCGATCATCTCGCAGCCGGGGTTCCTGGGACTGCTGCATGAGCTCTGCGGCGCGTTCCCCCAGTACCGGCTCGACTTCGGGACGACGGCGCTGGAGGCCCGCCGGCAGGACGGACGTGTCGTCGCGGTGAAGACGCGCCGCCAGCAGACCGAGGGCGAGGTCGAGGGCGATCTCTTCATCGTCTGCAACGGCAGGAACAGCGCGTTGCGCAAGTCCTGCGGTCTCGAGACCGAGCTCTTCCCGAGCACCGCGGATGCGCTGTGGCTGCGGTTCGACTTCTCGGACGCGCCGGGCGCGATGCCCGCGTCGCTCGACGTCCACATGCTCGGAAAGGGCGTCGTGACGGTCCTGTCGCCGTCGAGCGCGAACCGCCTTCACATCGCGTACAGCGCGCCGGGCGATCTCGGTCGGCTCCGCAAGGACCTGCCGGCGCTCCGGCGCGCCTTGTTGCCCACGCTCTCGGGAGAGATCCGCCGGCTCGTCGACGCCAAGCTCGACGAGCACACCGAGTCGCAGATGCTGAAGATCATCGTGGACCGGGTGCGCTGCTGGCACGCGCCGGGGATCCTGTTCCTCGGGGACGCGGCGCACACGATGTCTCCGTCGGGCGGCCAGGGCCTGAACGTCGCCATCCGAGACACGTTCGTCGCGGCCAACGTCCTGATCCCCCGGCTCCAGTGCGGGGACGCGATCGACTCTCAGGTGATGCAGCAGATCCAGGATGAACGCCAGCCCGAAATCACCGTCCTCCAGAAGAACCAGACCCGGGCGGCGCAGATGGTCCTGAAGCCCGCCCCCGTGCTGCATCTGATGATGACGATGCTGGGGATGGCGATGACCGTCATGGGCCGGAAGATCCGCGCCGGCCACGGCATCGCGCCCCCGGTGCCGAAGTACCTGACGCCCGTCGATCCCCGAGGCAGTGCCGGCGACCCGCCGCGGGTCGCGGACGTCTGAGACCAGGAGCAGGACCATGGCGACTGCCGACAAGGCGCTCGAGAAGATGCGGGAGATCTGCCTGTCGTTCCCCGACACCCGGGAGGGCGATCACTTCGGTGACACGGCCTTCTTCGTGAAGGGGAAGCTCTTCGCGACGTGCGGCGGGAAGCACGGCGTCTGCGAGATCGTCTTCGGTCTCGAGCCGGAGCACGCGGCCGCCCTCGTGGCGAGCGACGCCCGGTTCAAGCCGTACCCGCGTGACCGTCGCGGGGTCGTGCTGGACGCTGCGAACGTGAAGAGCTGGAGCGAGGTCCGGGCGCTCCTCTCCGAGAGCTACGAGCTCCGGAAGCCGGCGAGTGCGCCCCGGAAGCGGGCCAAGACGTCCGCGCCGGGCAGGCGCGCCCGCCGCTGACCACTCCGCTTCTGGATTGACGTCGAGGCGCTCAAGCACGCGGGCGCGAGCCGCGGTCAGGGCGTCGGTTCTCCCGCTGTTAACAAGCGGGTCGCAGTTCCGTAGCCTGTCTGGAAGTGGCTCCCCAAGGGCACCCCTCTTACGAACCACTCGCAGTCCGCGCAGGCTCAGAGGCGCAGTCCCTTGGCCGGCTGCCCACGCAGAAGGAACGTCTTCGGGTACTTCCCCTCGCCGCACACCTTGAACGAGCCGAAGTCCTTGAACCACGGGCCGTCGGGCGCGTCCGGCGCGGTCTCGCGCCAGAGCTTGAGCGCGTAGAGGTCTTCCGCGCTGATCTTCCGCTCCCGCACGCGTTCGAAGAGATGCTCCCGCAGCGCCGGCGGCAGGTCCGTCCACTCGATCTTCGGCATCAGTCGCCGAAGGTCAGGCGGGCGAGCTCATCTTTCAGGCGCGCCTGCTCGGCGGGGTCTTTCGACTGCGCGAGACGCTCTGCGACGTCCAAGAAGTGCTGCTTCTCCCGGTCGGCGGCGTCCAGCCCCGACTCGACGAGATCGACAAGCACCCGGCTCGCGCTCGTGCGGCGGGACTTCGCGAGCGATCGGACGCGGCGGGCGACGCGGGACGGGAGTGTGACGCTCTGACGGACGGCCTTCTCGGTGGTGGGCATGGCACCAGTCTACACCACCACGCACCAGAGCGCCGCTGCTCGAGCGGTTCAGGAGCTCGGCGCTGAGAGCGGTCCCTCGGCACTCCTGCTTCTGCTCGGAGTGCGGACCGAGGGTCGGAACGACCCGCCGGGCCGCCGGACTTCACTCCAGCGCCGCGCGCGCGGCAGGCAGTAGAGTCGGTGGGGAGGCGCGCATGCTTGTGCTCCACCGAGGCGAGGTCGTCGGCGAGCTGTCGGACGAGATCCCTGACATGTGGTTCCTGGAAGGTCGTTTCGCGCCTTCCGGAACGCCCGCTGGCCATCGGTTCGTGGCTCGCGCTACGACGCTCGACCGTCGCGCTGCACTGGAGGATCCGACGCTGGCGCTCCGCGTGCGACTCGCCGACACGCCGACTGATCGTGGGACGCTCTTCGTCGTCATGTCGCTTGCCGACGAACGGCTCTTCGGCAGACGTGTCTTTCAGAAGGAAGCGGTCGAGTGGGCGGAGACGAACGTACCTGAGTGACAGCTCACGGCGCCTGCTACAGCGCCTCCGCGATCGCTAGGATCTCCGCGAGGCGGCTGCTGTTCAGCCGGAACGTGTCAGCGAAATGCAAAGCGATGACCTCCGGCGGGATCGTGTCCAAGTCGATGGTGTTGCTGCTCGGGCCGCCTCCGACGTAGCAGTGGCCACCGCGAGCGATGGTGAACGCGTCCAGCTTGGCCGCACGGAGCGGGAACGACTCGAGTGCTGCGGGATCGACGCCGAGACGAGCCGCCTGTTCCAGCACCGGCACCTGCGGATCGAGCGACGGGATGAGCCGGTGCGCTGCGTCGAACAGTGCGATCAGCCGCCCCTTGCCCGCTGCAAGTGTCCGTCGATAGACCGGGAACAGGTGCTCGTCGTTCAGTGCGAAGCCGCGCGCCAGCAGCGCCATCGAGTTAGAGCGCCACTCGCCGAAGGACCACAGTCCGGCGGGGTACCCGGCGTCCCCGCGACAGACGCCGACGTCCTTCTCGAACTGCTGCCAGATCGTGCCGTTGTGGTCGAAACGACTGCCGGCGAAAAGCGGGTGGTACAGCCACCCGGTTCGAAGCGTGGAGAAGCAGAGCGCGTAGCAGAGGTAGTAGACGCTCCGGATGCGGATGAAGTTCTGCGAGACGAGGAGGCCGGTCGGATCGGGCCGGACGAACTCGATGAAGCGTCCCGAGACGTCGCGATTGCGGCGATAGCTCGGGTCGATCTGCTGGAGTAGCGTCAAGCACTCGGCTGCCCACGCCTTGGGGGTTCGTTCCGGATGGTCTTCCGACATGGTGCGTACCCGCAGCGTAGCTCGCTCGGCGCTCGGGGCGCGCGCGGATCGCTGCGGTGGAGCACGCGTTCCGTGCGGTGGAACCCGCCGAGTTCGAAGATCGCAGTTTCGGGGTCCCATCCCTCTCGGGAGCGTTAACCAACGCGATTCTGAAACCCGAGAATCTGAGAATCCGAGAGCGCGAGAGCCGGGATCCCAGGGCCAACCCCAGGGGTTGGCTCCGGTCCCCGGAGGCCCGGGTTCGGAACCGAGAATCGAGAGACGCGAGTGGGCCATGCAGAAGTGCGGGTGGCTGCGCTCGTTACGAGCGGTGCGGCGTCTCTCGCGACTGCGCGCCCGCTGTCAACCAGCGGGTCGCAGTTCCGTAGCCTGTCTGGAAGTGGCTCCCAGGGTAGGGGTCGAACCTACGACCAGCCGGTTAACAGCCGGCTGCTCTACCACTGAGCTACCTGGGAGCCGTGTACGACGAAGGCGAGGAAGTTAGGGGCGAGGTTCGCGGAGGCCAACTAACGACTGAGGACCGCGCGGCGCAGTCCGGTCGAGAGCCGCCAGGTTCAACGAACGGCGAGGCCTCACATCGGACGGAAACGCCGTGCGAGTGGAGGTCCGTCCCCCGCGAGACTCGCGGCGAACGTCTCCGCGAACCCCGGCGCCCAGCCCATGCCGTGGCCGTTCCATCCGGCGAAGACGTGGACGCGCGGACGTCCCGGGAGCGCGCCGATGCGCGGCAGGCCGTCCTTCGTGAAACCCATCGTCCCGGCCCAGCGGTGGGTGACGTCGATGCACGCGTCGGGGCCGACGAGGCGGCGCAGCATCTTCGTCAGCGGGTCCTGCAGTCCGCGCGTCGCGGCCGTCGAACGCGTCGCCTCGGCGCGCTTGTCGAGACGGCGCAGTCCGCCGAGCAGCACGCGGTCGCGCGCGACCGGACGCCAGTAGTCGCCGCCGCGCGTCGCGTACGTCGGACGCTTCCACCGCGGCATGGGATCGACGAACGCCGCGAGCGCCTGCGCGCGGACGGGCCGGACGGGCGCGACGTCCGCGCCGAGGAGCGCGCGCGCCTCCGAGTTCGTCGCGACGACGACTCGGTCCGCGCGGACGACGCCCCGCGCCGTCTCGACGACCACGCCGCGCCGCGAGTCTCGAAGCGCGCGCGCGGCCGTGCCGTCGAACCGCCGCACGCCCCGACGGGCGAGTTCGTCGTGGATCCGGGCGAGGAGTCGCAGCGGATTCGTCATCCCGTCGCCGGTGTCGAGGATCGCCGCGAGATACGGACCCTCGCCGCCGCGCTCCGGCACCGACTCGACGGGAACCGTCCGGACGCCGTCGAGCTGCATCGCGGACGTCTCCGCGAACCACCGCGCTTCGCCCCGGTCCGCCGCGAGGCGCACGCTCCCCGTCCACTCGACGGGCGCCTTCACCGATCGGACGAAGTCGCGCGTCGCGACACCCGCCGCTCGGAGCGCCAGGGCCGCCACCTCGCCGAGATGCGCTGCCGCCATCGCCAGGCAGTCGGAGTCGGCGAGCAGGAACCCCGCGTTGCGCCCCGTGGCGCCCCAGCCGGGGAAATCGCGATCGACGAGGACGACATTGTCGCCTCGCCTTGCGAGAGCCAGCGCCAGACTCGATCCCGCGATCCCGCCGCCGATGACGCAGGTGCGGGCCACCACATCGCCGTCGAGCGGCGGCGCAGCGTCGAGTCGCTCGCTGGACGGGAGCAGATCCCACCAGAGGGCTGGGGTCGGTCGCGTCCTAGCCACGGTTTGCCTTCGGGCGATCATCGGCCGACTGCCGTCGAGTTCGGGCCGCTCCGGACGCTCTCGGGCGAGCCCTGCGGGCCGAGCGCAAGGCTGGCCAAGGGGATAGACCCCCTGCGGGTCATCCCCGCAGGCCAGACGCAACGATCGGCCCGCAGGGTTCGCCCCCCCGGCTAGGCTTCTTCGGCGGGGGGGAGGAAGAGATCCGACGACTTGCGCCACACGCTGCGCGCCTGGGCGTTCGCGTTGGGGTCGTTGATCGCCGAGTGGACGAGCTTGACCTGGGCGGCGCACGTCTCCGTGGGGCAGTACGCCACGCTGGAGAGCAGGATCGGGGAGTCCGTCACGCCGTGGCTGGGGCAGCGCCACCAGGTGCCCACGAGCTTGCGATCCAAACGTCTCTGGTCGTCGTTGCGAAAGTCGTCCATCGATGCGGGCCCTCCGAATGCCGTCGCAGCCTAACACCCCGGCCAAGAGAAGAAACGACCGCGTGCGCATGGGACGAGATGCCCGATACTTTGGTCGCATGTCACCTTCGCGGGCCCGGCCGACGGCCCTCCTCGTAGCAGCCGTCGCCCTCGCCGCGCAGTCGCTCGGCGTCCGCGGCGTGCTGCTCTGGGACGACCTGCCGCTCCTCGCGGGGGACGATCTCTACACGAACGCGGCCCGCTGGACGGAGGCGGTGACGACGCCGCTCGGGCGCGAGACCTTCTACTGGCGGCCCGCCGCGACGACGTCGTTCCTCCTCGAACACATCGTCCACGGCGGCGCCGCGTGGGGCTACCGGCTGACCGCGGCTCTCCTCCACGGGGTGACGTCGGCCCTCGCGTTCACGCTGCTCCTGCGCCTCCTGAAGATCCCGGCGGCGGCGTTGCTCGCGGCACTCGTGTTCGCGGTCCACCCCGTCAACGTCGAGGCGGTGACGTGGATCAGCGCGCGCTTCGACCTATTGGCCGCACTCTTCTCGCTCGCGACGCTCGCCGCCATCCCGGACGACGTCTCGCGACGCGGGAGATGGGCGCTCGCGGCCGTCTGCGCGCTGCTCGCCTGTTGCAGCAAGGAGAACGCGTTCCTCGTGCCGGCCCTGGCCGTCGTCTGGGTCGAGGCGGTGGGATGTTCGGGTCCTCGCCCTCGGCTCGCCGCGCTGGGCTGGACGGTGGCGGGCGCCGCGACCGCGCTCTTCCTGCGCTTCGAGGCGCTCGGGTACCTCCTCCGGACGCGGGCGTCGTCGGTGGAGCAGGCGGGCGACGGCCTCCAGCACGTGCTCCTCGTCGGACGCGCGATCGCCACCTCGATCCTGACGATCGTCTTCCCGTGGGGCACCGTGGGGCCCGCGCACCACGGGGAGCGCCCGATCCCCGCGGACGACCTGCTCGGGTGGACGGGCGTGGCGCTCGGCGCGGCGCTCGTGATCGCCACGATCTGGGCCCTCCGCCGCCGCCGCCGCACGGGAGTGCTCCTCACGGGGTTCGTCATCTCGATGCTGCCGGCGTCGCAGATCATCCCGCTCGACCTCGCGGGCGCCCTCCACAGCGCCGACCGGTACGTCTACCTGCCCTCGTTCTTCGCCGTCGCGGCCGTCGCTTCGATCGTCTGCGACGTCGTCGCTGCGCGGCCGGCGCGCGCCCGCGCGGCGGGTTACGCCGTGTCGCTCCTCGTCGTGGCGCTCTGCGCCTGGCGGCTCGTGATCCTTCCGCGCTGGAACGATCCCCTGCGTTTCTGGACCTGGGCCGTGGAGATGGCGCACGGCTCGGACATCACCCACGGAAACCTCGCGCAGGCGGAACTCGAGGCGGGACGGCTCGAAGAGGCGGAGCGCAACGCGCGGCTCGCCGGACGGCTCGGGTCGACCGTGCTCGCGGCGGCACTCGTGCGGCAGGGGCGGCTCGAAGACGCGCAGCACGCGCTCGACGAGGCGATCGCCGATCGTCCCGGCGACGCGGCGGCGCGCGTGCAACGCGGGGAGATCGAGCTCTCGCTCGCGCGGACGGCGGACGCCCTCGCCGACTTCGAGGCGGTCCTGCGCCTCGACGCCGAGCGGCGCGGGGCGATCTTCCCCGATCACCTCGCGCGCGCCCTCGCCGGGAGTGCTGAGGCGCTCGCGTCGGCTCCCGGACGGTCGGCGCTCGCCCGCGAACGTCTCCTGCGCGCGGAGGAGTCAGGACCGGGACAGGGCGGCTACGTCGCGCTGCGAATCGTCACGGCATGGCTCGCGCTCGGCGATCTCCCGAAGGCGCGGGCGGCGCTCGATCGTGCGGCCGCCGCCGGCGCGCCGGCGAGCGACGTCGAGGCGCTGCGCGCGGAGATCGACCGCCGCGCCGAAGGCAAGCCGCCCGGCGGACGATGAACGAAGGGTGAGACCGGTCCTCGTCCTGATCGTCGCCCTGGCGTCCGCGGCCTGCGGCGACTCCTCGTCGGACCGCCTGACGAGCGCCGACGTGACGAACGCGCCCGGCGACGGCTGCGTCGTCCCCGACGAGCGCCCGAAGAAGTCGCCGCGCAACTGGACGGTGCGCGAAGGCGACTCGCTGCGCCGCATCGCACGGAAGGTCTACGGCGACGAGAACCTGTGGAAGGCGCTGCGCGACGCCAATCCCGGCAAGGTCGGCAAGGTCGGCAAGGGCGACGTCATCACCCCCGGGACGGACCTCGTCGTGCCGTTCGACGGGAACTGAGCCAGGATTCCGGCCGAGCAACGACCTCGGCCGGAATCCTGGACGAACGACTGAAGCTACGAAGGACGTCGGCGTGCGCTGATCGCTGCCCGTCGATGAATGAGCAATCCGCGCGGCCGGCGGCGTCCGAAATCGCCGACGACGCGACCGCGCCTATCTAGGAGTCCGGCCGCCGAAGACGTTCTCCCTCGGTGAACCTCTCTCGGCCGGAGTCCTAGATGCTCTGGCGGACGGAGATGACGAGGTATCTCGCGGAGCCGCTCGGGAGATCGACCTTGATCGTGTCGGTCGGGCGCGCGCCGATGAGGGCCTTGCCGACGGGGGCGGAGAAGCTCACCTCGCCGTTGTCGCTGTCCACGCTGCCCGCGCCGACCAGGTGGTAGACGACGTGCTCCTTCGTGGTGACGTTCTCGAGTTCCACGGTCTTGCCGATCGTGGCGACGCCCTCGACGGTGTTCTTCGGATCGACGATCTGGACGCCGACGAGCATCGACTTCAGCTCTTCGACTCGTCCGGCGAGGAAGCCCGATTCTTCGACGGCAGCGTCGTACTCGGCGTTCTCGGAGAGGTCGCCGTGGCTCGCAGCCTCGCCGACCTTCTTGCGCGCGACGTTCAGCTTCTCTTCGCAGGCCTTCGTCGCCTCGATGTGGCGGTCGTACTGTCTGCGGGTCATGTAGTTGGCCATAGGGGCGGGGATCGTAACCGTGAAGTCGCGTTCGGCCGCGTCGTTACCGGGCGACAGCGGGCCGCGACGCGCCGCCGGCCGCGCGAAGGAGGTCGCGTCCGGGCGCCACTCCCGACGGACCGGGCAGCCACACGCGCTCGGCGGGATGCCAGTAGACGGGGTTGTCGAACACCGTGATCTGCGCGCCGCCCGGCGCCGCGGTCACGACGAAGAGCGCGGTGCAGTGGACCTCGGTATCGCGCGGCGTACTCGTCGACCCGGAGACGTCGTCGGCGACGTCCACGCGCGCGGCCGAGACGCCGCAGTCGACGAGCAGCGAGTCGGGGCCCATGTCGGCGATGCGCCAACCGCGGGACTGCGCGTCCTCGCTGATCCGCGTGAGCACGTGCTGCGGCGAGTCGGAGATCCGGCTCCGTGTGGACGTCGGGACCGGCGCCGTCGCGGGCGAGCGGCAGCCCGCGAGCGCGAACCCGAGGACGAGCGCCGCGAGGCGAGGGAACGAGTGCGTCGACATGGGAGCGACGCAGGGACGCGCGTCACCGTGATATGCCGCGCGCGGCGCCGAACTTTCGGGGCGTCGCGGAACGCCCGTGGACGCGGGTACGATGACCCCGTGCCGCGAGCGATCGCCGCCCGCGCGTCGCCGCCGCCAACAGGGAGGGAGAATGACTCGCGCTCGAAGCAGAGTCCTGGCGATCGCCGCCATCGCGATCGCATCGTCGGTTGCACTCCGGCCGGAGCCGCCTCCGGCACTTGCGAAGGACGCGGATGCGATCGTGCAAGGCGATTCCGGCAAGGCGCTCGACGCGGCGGTGAGGGAGTCGGCGGACGGCAAGTTCTGGGGTGCGGTGCTCGCCGCGAAGGGCGGGAAGATCCTCCTCGCGAAGGGCTACGGAATGGCGGATCTCGCGGCGAAGCCCGTGACGACGAGGAGCCTCTTCGACATCGGCTCGACGAGCAAGCAGTTCACCGCTGCGGCGGTCCTCCGCCTCGCGATGCAGAAGCGTCTCTCGCTCGACGACCCGATCTCGAAGCACCTGGCGGACGTGCCCGCCGACAAGGCGAGCGTCACGATCCGTCATCTGCTCCACCATTCGAGCGGGATCCCGTACCCGGCGGATTCCGCGAAGCTGGCCACGATGGACCGCGACGCCGCCGTGCGCAGCTACCTGGCGACGCCGCTCGCGTCCGATCCCGGATCGAAGTTCGCGTACTCGAACATCGGCTACCACCTGCTCGCCGCGATCATCGAGCGCGCGTCCGGCGTGTCGTTCGACACGTACCTGCGCGACCAGGTGTTCAAGCCGGCCGGTCTCGCCGACACCGGCTTCGCGGACGGCGTCGGCCTCGACAAGTCCCGCGCCACCGCTCGCGTCGCGACGATCGACGGCGTCAAGCACCAGTCGACGGCCGTCGTGTACCCGTGGAACTGGGGACAGCGGGGCGCGACGGGTGTCGTCACGACGGTCCGCGACCTCTTCGCGTGGGATCGTGCCCTGCGCGGGGACAAGATCCTCGACAAGGCTTCGAAAGCCGTGCTCCACGCCCCCGAACTCGAGCGCTACGCGTGCGGATGGATCATCGAGGAGACCGCCCGCGGCACGAAGCGAGCCTTCCACGGCGGCACGACGAACGGCTACGGCTCGCAGTACTCGCGGTGGCTCGACGAGGACGCGGTGGTCGTCGTGCTAGCTCAGGACGAGAAGACCGCCGAGTCGCTCGCCACCCGGTTGGGGGAGATCCTGTTCCCGCCCTCCGTGCCGCGCTGACGAGCTACGCCCGGACCGGCCGCGGCAGCGCCGGATACGGCAGTTCGTTGTAGAGCGTGTCGCGGCGGTAGGGGACGCGGCCGGCTTCCTCGATCGAGCGGCGGAGGTCCTCCTCCGTCACGTGCTCGGGCGTGCGCGCGCCGGCCATGTGCGTGATCTTCTCCTCGACCACGGTGCCGTCGATGTCGTCGCTGCCCATCGTGAGGCAGATCTGCGCGACCTCGAGCGACGTCATGATCCAGTAGGTCTTCACGTGCTTCACGTTGTCGAGCAGGAGTCGCCCGACGGCGATCTCGCGGATCGAGCTCACGCCGTGGACGATCCCGAGGCGCTGGATCGGCGTGTTCTCGGGGTGGAAGCGCAGCGGGATGAACGTCATGAAGCCGCCGGTCTCGTCCTGGAGTTCCCGGATGCGCAGCATGTGCGTGACCTTCTCGTCGTCGCGCTCGATGTGGCCGTGGAGCATCGTGGAGTTCGACTTCACGCCGACCTCGTGCGCGATGCGGTGGACAGCGATCCACTTGTCCGGGCCCATCTTGTCGCGGTAGATCTTCTTCCAAACGCGGTCGGTCAGGATCTCGGCGCCGCCGCCGGGCAGCGAGCCGAGGCCCGCTTCGAGGAGATCGCGCAGCACCCACGCGTGCGACTTGCCGGCCAACTCCGCGAAGAAGTCGATCTCGACGGCGGTGAACGCCTTGAGGTGGAGCTCGGGATAGCGCGACTTGATCGCCCGCAGCATCGCGGGGTAGTACTCGTACGGGTAGTCGGGGTGGAGCCCGCCCACGATGTGGATCTCGTCGGCGCCCTGGTCGTACGCCTCCTTCGCGCGCGCGAGGATCTCGTCCATCGAGAACTCGTAGCCGCCCTCGTCGCCGCGCTTCTTCGCGAAGGCACAGAACATGCACGAGAGCTTGCAGAGGTTGGAGTAGTTGATGTGGCGGTTGACGTTGTAGCCCACGCGCAGTCCGTTGACGCGACGGTTGGCGAAGTCGGCGAGCTCGCCGAGGGCCGCGATCTCCTTCGTGGCGTAGAGGGCGTTGCCGTCGGCCTCGTCGAGGCGCTCGCCGCGCTCGACCTTGCGGCGGATCGCAGTGAGGCCGCTGCGGTCGGTCAGGACTTCGAGAGACATGGAAACCCTCCGGGGATCGTGGCGCGATGATGGGGGCGTCGTCGGGCGAGGACAAGGAAGGCGTGGGTAGACTGCGGGCCATGACGCGAATGCTGAGCGCGGTGATCGTGACGTTGCTCCTCGGCGTCGCCGCCTCGGCGGGCGACGAGGCGGCGGCACCGACGAAGCTCGTCTACCGGCTCACGACCGAGGCGGGGCGCGAGCCGTCGGGCGACGAGGGACGGACGGTGGTGGATGTCCTCGCGCGGCGATTCCGTGCGGCAGGCATCGAGGGCATCGAGATCACGCGTTCGAAGACAGTGGGTGAGCTGACGGTTGCCGTCCCCGCGGCTCTGGCGCCGAAGCTGGACGCGATCAGAGGACTCATCGAGCGCGCGGGGACGCTGGAGTTCCGGATCTGCGCGACGCACGAGGAGACCCGAATCCAGCGCGTCCTGAGAACACGCACGGACTCGCTGAGACCGCGGGAGCTGCTCGAGTACCTGTGGGTACCGGCCTCGGACGGCGCTCCCGACGTCCTCGTGCTCACGCCCGAGCGCGTGGCGAGGGCGGCGCTCGAAGAGTTCATCGCGAAGCAGACGGTGCCGGACCCGGCCGCGACCGCGCGGGCGCGAAAGCGATACGAAGACGTCGTCCGCGACGAAGTGTTCACCGGCGACCAGCTCGACAGCGTGAGCGTTCGGTCCGCCACGTGGGGGCACGTCGTGTACTTCGGGTTCAAGGAGGATCGCAAGCAACCGTTCGCCGAGTTCACGGCGAGACACGTCGGCGAGGCGGTGGCGATCATCATCGACGGCAAAGTCCACTCGACGCCGAACATCAGATCGAAGCTGCCGGGCGAAGGCATCATCGAGGGCGGAGGCGAGGGCTTCACCGAGCAGGAGGCGAAGGACATCGCGGCCGTACTCGGCTCGGGATCGATCCCCGGACGGCTCGTGCGCGTCGTCGCACCGGAGACCAAGTGAACCTCGCTACTCCGTCCGTCGGGGCGCTGGGACGCGCGCTCCCGATCGCGATCGCCCTCGTCGTCGCGGCCTACGCCGCGGCGCCCGCGGCCCGCGCGCTCCGCGACGTCCGCAAGTATCGCTTCGAGGCGTGGGAGGGCGCGCCGGCGCTGACTGAGGAGACGACGAAGGCCGCGCTCGAATGCATCGCGAAGCGGTTCGCGCATCCCGGCTACCCCGGCGGTCTGCCGATCCTCGTTCCGAAGGCCGGGGGCGTCGAGCTGCACTTCGCTCTCGACGGCGCCGAGAACGAGGAGGTCTTCGTCCACCTCGCTGAGCGCCGCGGTCTCGTCGAGTTTCGCGTCCGCGCCGCGACGAAGATGGAGGACGAGTGGCGCGACAAGCGCTTGAACGAGGGCGCCGCGCCGCCCGAGGGCTACGCGTGGGTCCCCGACGCAGAGAGCACTCTCCAGGCGCTCGTCGAGACGCCCGAGGCCGCGGCCTACGCGAAGCTCGAAGCGCTGGTCGTGCGGCAGCCGAAGGGAGACGAGAAGGAGACGAAGGAGTGGGAGGACGCGAAGGCCGAGGTCGCGAAGGTGCTCGCCTCGTCGGTCTTTTCGAACTCCGAC
>JANNHP010000038.1:0-1784 GCA_031404455.1 Planctomycetia bacterium
GTAATTGCTATTTTAATTTATTTATATATCTGAGGTTTATTAAATTCTAAATCGGTCAGTTCGATACTTGCACAGTTAAAATGCCCGGTTTTTAATTTCGCCGTCGAACGAGGCGTCGTCGAACGGAAGTCGCGTGACGGACGCGCGGACGAGGTCCGCGTGCTGCGCGAGACACCGCGCGAGCATCTCGCGCGAGAGGTCGACGCCCGCGACGTTCGGGACGAGCGGCTTCACGCGGCGCAGCACGACGCCGCTGCCGCATCCCGCGTCGAGGAACTCGCGGGCGCCGCCGTGCTCGGCGACGAGGCGGGCGAGCGTCCGCGAGACGCCGTCGTAGAGCGGCTCCTCGCGCACGGTCTCGCGGTCGTAGATCTCCGCGTGCGCATCGTGGAAGCGCTCGTTCGCGTCCTCGACGATCCGGGACTCGGCGTCCTGCGACGGGGCGAGGAGATCCGGGACGCCCTCGGGCGTGACACCCCACCGCTTCCCGCTGAGCGCCGCGACGAACGCGTCGCCGTCCTGCCTGAGCGGTCCCCCGCCGAGCGGACAGCGGAGCTTCTCGAGGAGCCATCGCGACTCAGCCCGCATCTTTCACCAGGGTTCGAGTGGGAGCGGGGTGAAACGAACGGAGCTCCTCGATCTCACGCCGTTTCGCTGCGCGACCGCATGTCGACACCCGGTCCTGGCCGAGGATTCCGGACCGAGGGCAAGTCCGGGACCGCAGCATCGACCTCGTCAGGTCGTTGCAAGGGTCCGGCGCAGCTATCGGTCCGGAAGACCGGCCCGGCGCGAAACTTGGTGAGAGATGCGGGCTGACCATCGGCGCCTTCTACCGGAGCCACCGGCGCGGGACGAAGAGCGAGAGCGCGTTCGGACGCTCGATCTCGAGGCGGCTCCCGCCCGGCTTCTGCGCCACGACGACGCACTCCAGGTAGTCCGCGAGATCGGGCCGCCGCGTGCACGACCTCGCGTCGAGCGAGGCGCCGAGTCCCCAGAAGGCGCGCGGGAGCTTCCCGGACTTCACCCAGTGCACCACGCGCGACGGCGACTTCTTCATCGGGAGGAAGGCCGCGACCTCGAACCCGGCGCCCGCGAGGAGGCGCTCGATCGACGCCCGCGAGCGGTCGGTCACGCCGCGGTACTCGCGGTCCGTCTCGCCCGGCGCCACGTGCTCGAAGAGGACGAGGTGCCCGCCGGGCTGGAGCACGCGCGCGGCCTCGGCGAACGCGCGTTCGGCGGTGGCGTCGTCGAAGTGCAGCGACACGAACGCCATGAAGGCGCCCGTCAGCGATCCGCTCCCGAGAGGCAACGCGGCGAGGTCGGCGAGGACGAGCGGTTGCGTGGTTCCCGTCCGCTCGCGGGCGACGCGCAGGAGATCGGGCGAACCGTCGAGTCCGACGGCGAATCGTCCCTCGGCGACGAGCCCCGTCAGCCGTCCGATGCCGCAGCCGAGGTCGGCCGCGCGCGGACCGAGGAGGTCCGCGTGACGCCGCAGCGCGCGGCGGTGGACGAAGTCGAGGTATTCGTTCTTGGCGGTGGCCGCGTCACCCGCGTCGAGGACGGGGGCGAGGCCGGGGGCCGAGGACTTGTCGCGGTACTGCTCGACCAGCGAATCCTTCATACCGATCTGCCTACCGACTTCGGTGCGGTGTCCACGTCGCCACTGGCGACCTGGACTCCCGTCCCCCAACGGCAAGACGGTCCGGGACCCCTCCCGTCGCTTGAGTTCGCTTCGCTCACATCGAACCCGGTGCGGTGTCCACGTCGCCACTGGCGACATGGAC
>JANNHP010000039.1:0-13170 GCA_031404455.1 Planctomycetia bacterium
GCATCAGGCGAGCCCGGAGCTCGCGAAGAGGGCGTCGGGCGTCGGACGGCGTCCGCGGTAGGCGACGTAGATGTCCATGAAGTCCGCGGAACTGCCGCGTGCGAGGACCTGGTCGCGGAAGTCGCGGGCCGCGGCGGGGGACCAGATCCCCTCTTCGGCGAAGCGCGAGAAGGCGTCGGCCGCGAGCACCACGGCCCACGCGTACCCGTAGTAGCCCGCCGCGTAGCCGCCCGCGAAGATGTGCAGGAAGCCGTTCTCGAAACGGTCGTAGTCCGGCGCCGGGATCACGCCGACGCGATCGCGCACGGAGACGAAGACCCCGTGGATCGCCTCGGCGTCGAGGGTCTCGGCGGTCATGTGGAGTTCGAGGTCCGAGAGCGCGAACTCCATCTGGCGCAGGATGTCCATCGCCTTCAGGTGGTTCTTCGCGGCGAGCATCTTGTCGAGGAGCGGCTTCGGCAGGGGCTCGCCGGTGTCGACGTGGCCCGACATCGCCGTGAGCGGCTCGGCGTGCCAGATCCAGTTCTCGAAGAACTGACTCGGCAGTTCGACGCCGTCGCGCGGGACGCCTCGCGTCCCGGCGCACTGGCGCTCCTCCACTCGCGTCAGCACGTGATGGAGCGCGTGGCCGAACTCGTGGAAGAGGGTGCGCACCTCCTCGTGGCGCAAGAGGCTCGTCTCGCCGCCCGCCGGCGCCGTGAAGTTGCAGACGAGGTAGGCCGCGGGGCTCTGGACCGATCCGTCGCGTCGCCGCTTGCGCCCGTCGATGCCGCCGACCCACGCGCCGGACTGCTTGCCCTGTCGAGCGTAGAAGTCCGCGTACACGTGGCCGAGGAGGGCGCCGTCCTTCTCGCGAAGCTCCAGCGCGCGGACGTCCTCGTGCCACGTCTCGAAGCCCTCGGCGCCGGTGCGGTCCGTGATCGACACGCCGTAGAGCTTCGTCACGGCGTCGCCGAGCCCCTTCATCACGCGGTCGATCGGGAAGTAGCGGCGGACGTCCTCGTCGGAGAAGTCGAAGCGCTCGCGTCGCAGGAGTTCCCGGTAGCAGAGGAGGTCCCACCGCTCGAAGGACGCGACGCCGTCCCGTTCGCGGGCGAGGCGGGCGAGCGCGTCGCGCTCGCGCAGCGCGTGCGGCCGGGCGCGCGCGGCGAGATCCGTGAGGAACGCGTGCACCTCGGACGGCGACTTCGCCATGCGATCGACGAGCGCCATCTCGGCGAAGTCCGCGAAGCCGAGGAGTTTCGCGAGGTCCGCGCGGAGCTCGATCGTGCGCACGATCAGCCGCGTGTTGTCGAACGCGCCCTTCAGGGTCTCCGGCGTCGCGCGCGTCACGTTGGCCCGGTACATCTCCTCGCGGAGGTCGCGGTCCTTCTGGTACGTGAGGAACGGGACCATCGACGGCATGTGCAGCGTGAACGCCCAGCGGTCGGCGGGCGCCTTCGGATCGTCGCGCAGCGCCTGCTCGCGCGCCGCGGCGACGAGCGAGTCCGGCAATCCTTCGAGCTGCTCGCGCCGTTCGACGACGAGGCGGAAGGCGTCCACCGAGTCTGTTACGTGCTGCGCGAACTCGACGGCGATCTTCGAGAGCTCCATCCGGAGCTCGGCGCAGCGGGCGCGCTCCTTCGGCGGGAGGTGGGCGCCCGCGAGGCGCATGTCGCGGAGCTCGTCGTCGAGGACCTTCTTCTGCGGCGCCGTCAGTCCGTCGGCGTCGGCGCGCTCGCGGATGGCCGAGAATGCGCGCCAGAGGCGACCGTCCTGGTCGCGGCGCGTCGAGTGGGCGGTGACGAGCTCCTGGGCCGCGGCGTGCGCGGCGCGCATCGCGTCGTCGTGGAGCACGTGGACGAGGTGGCTCGCAGGGCCGAAGGCGCGTTCGATGCGCTCGTCGGCGTCGTCGAGCGGGGCCACGAGGCTCGCCCACGTCGGCGGGCCCGCGGCCGCGAGGCACATCTCGAGTACGCGCTCCCACTCCGCGATGCGCTGCTTCACGGCGGGGACGACGTGCTCGGCCTTGATCGAGGCGAAGCGGGGGTGGCCGGAGTCCGTCAGGAGGGGGTTTGCTGCGTGCATCCGCTCAAGCTAACGGGGCGCGCGCCGCGTGTCCCGCGACGACGTGACGTGAGCTCAGGGACGGTCCTGACTTTCGATACTTGCGAGCCTGGATCGGGGACGGACCTGACTCTCGGACTTGTTCTGCGAACGCGACTGTCTCGGTCGAGGGAGTTGGGGCGGCCGAACAAGTCCGAAAGTCAGGTCCGTCCCTGCGCGAACCCGCCCCGGAAATGGCCGAGGCCGCCGGTTCTAGGCCGGCGGCCTCGTTGGTAGCGGGGACAGGATTCGAACCTGCGATCTTCAGGTTATGAGCCTGACGAGATACCACTTCTCCACCCCGCGTCGGTGGGAGGGGGACAGTAGCGCGGCGCCCGGGGAGCGCCAAGGAGTTGTTCGGGTCAGCGGGGGCGGGGACCTGGCGCGGATCGTTCCCCGCGCCGAGGGTGCGGGGCGCGACACAGCGTCCGAGGCGGATGGCGCCACTCTATCCTTCGTCCGTGGCCGACACCGTCTCCGCCGATCCGACCCTGCGCGTTCGCGCGGCGGCCCTCGCCCTCGGCTTCGACCGCGTCGGCTTCGCGCGCGCCGGGCGCTCCGCCGACGCCGACCGCTACGCCGCGTGGCTCGCCGCGGGGCGCGAGGCGGATCTCGACTACATGCGCGGCGGGGCCGACCGGCGCGCCGATCCGCGCCTCGTCCTCGCGGGGTGCCGGACGGTGATCGCCGCGACGCTCGGCCACTTCACTCCCGATCCGACATCGCGCGCCGAGATCCCGGGACGCGTGGCCCGTTACGCCCGCGGCCGCGACTACCACCGCGTGATGGAGCCGATGCTGAAGCGCCTCGTCGCGATCGTCGCCGAGGCGTGCGGTGCCGAGACGCGGAGCCGCTGGTACGTGGACACGGGCCCCGTCCTCGAACGCGGCTGGGCCGCCGAGGCGGGCATCGGCTTCACCGGGAAGAACGCGTGTCTCATCGATCCGCGGCGGGGTTCGTGGACGTCGATCGGCGTCGTGCTGACGACGGCCGAGTTTGCGCCGGACGCGCCGGTCGCCGTGACGTGCGGCACGTGCGTCCGCTGCATCGACGTCTGCCCGACGAAGGCGATCACGGCGCCGGGCGTCGTCGATTCGCGGCTCTGCATCAGCTACTGGACGATCGAGCAGCGCGGGCCGATCCCGGTGGAACTGCGCGCGTCGATCGGCACGCGCGCCTTCGGCTGCGACGACTGCCAGGACGTGTGCCCGTGGAACCGATTCGCGCGCGCGGCGACGCTGGACGACGTCCGTCCGCGCGAACTCTTCGCCGACACCGACCTCGCCCGGCTCGCGGCGCTCTCGCGCGACGACTGGGACACCGCGACGCGCGGCTCCGCGGTCCGCCGCGCGGGATACGAAGGCCTCCTGCGCAACGTCGCCGTCGCCCTCGGCAACAGCGGCAGCCCGCGCGCCCGTCCGCACCTCGAACGTCTCGCGGTGCACGAGAGCGAACTCGTCCGCGAGCATGCCGCGTGGGGGCTCGAAGCGCTGCGAACCGGAGCCTGACTCCGTACCGGGATCGCCGGGCGTCTGCTAGGTTCCCGGCCATGCGCGCGCGTTCGTCCCGCGGAGGTTCCCGTATCCCCGAGCTGCCGCTCACGGTGGCGCCGGGACGCGAGCTCGCGGGGCCCGCCGACTGGGCGCGCGTCTTCGGGCGCTCGGCGCCGCTCGTCGTCGAGGTCGGGTTCGGCAAGGACCCGTTCCTCCTCGACCGCGCGACGGCGCGGCCGGGCGACGACCACGTCGGCATCGAGCGCGACCCGGGACGCGTGGAGACGTTCGTCCTCGAAGCCGAGCGCCGCGGACTCACGAACGTGCGGGCGCTGCCCATCTCGGCGGAACTGGCGATCGGCGTGTGCTTCGCGACGGGCTCCGTGTCCGAACTGCACGTCTACTTCCCCGACCCGTGGCCGAAGGCGCGGCACGCGGCCAACCGCCTCGTGCAACCATGGTTCGCGCGGGAGGCGAGGCGGATACTCGCCCAGGACGGACATCTCTTCGTCGCGACCGACGACGCGCCGTACGTGGCGCAGATCCGCGATGTCCTCGGCGCCTCGTTCGTCCCCGCGGACGCCGCGGCCGACGGTCCGTCGACGAAGTTCGAGCGTCTCTGGCGATCGCGTGGACGGACGATCGAGCGCATGGAGTTCGCCCCGCGGCCGCGCTCGGGCCACGCCGCACAACCGTTGTCTTCCGTCGGCGATGTCTCCAAACTAGGAGTCCGGCCGCCGATGACGACCTCTCCACTCACCCCCGGCCGGACGGACGCCTAGTTTGGAGCGCCTGATCAGTCCCTGGAGGTACGCCTACGTGTCCGGTCCGCGTCCCGACGGCTGCGCGTTCTGCGAGGCCCAGAAGAAGCCCGACGGCGTCGAGAACCTCGTCGTGCTGCGCGTGCCGCACGCGTTCCTGATCCTCAACCTCTACCCGTACAACAACGGCCACTGCATGGTCGTGCCGGCGCGCCACGTCGTCGAGCCGTCGGATCTGACGCCCGAGGAGTCCGCCGCGGTGTGGGGGCTCGTGGCGCGGACGGCCGATCTCCTGCGCAGGCCGCTCGGGGCCGAGGGAGTCAACGTCGGCGTCAACCTGGGGCGCGTGTCGGGCGGGAGCATCGAGCACCTGCACGTCCACCTCGTCCCGCGCTGGCAGGGCGACACGAACTTCATGCCGATCGTGGCGGAGACGAAGGTGCTCGTCGAGTACCTGCGCGACACCTACGCGCGCTTCGAGAAGGCGATCCGCGGTGCCGGCGCGTGAGTGACGCCGAGAAGGACGACGCGGGCGGCCAGCGTCCGCGCCGCAAGGGACGCGGCGTTCCGGCGTGGGTGCGACGATCGATCCTCGGTTTGGTGGTCGTCGGACTGATTGCCGGGAACGGGTACGTGCTGCGCAGGCAGTTCCCGCCGGCCGACCGGCAGAAGAACGCCGCGTACGACACCGGACTCAGGGCGCTCGACCTCGAGCCGCGCAACTTCCTCCGCGCGGAGATGGAGTTCCGCAGGTATCTCGAACTCGACCCGCGCTCGGCGCGGGTGCGGCACCTCCTGGGAATCGCGCTGCAGTTCCAGGGCAAGGTCCCCGAGGCGCGCGCGGAGTACGCGAAGGCGCTGGAGGACGAGCCCGGTCTCGACGACGCCCGCGTCGCGCTCGCGGAACTGGCGCTCGCCGAGCAGTCGTACGAGGAGGCGTTCGAGCACCTCGACCGCGCGCGCGAATCGGACCCCACGCCGACAGCGGTGTTCGTGCTGCGCGCCCGAGTCCTCGCGCAGACCGGCGACCAGGACGGCGCCGCGGCCGCCTACCGCGAGGCGCTGCGCCGCGACCCGGGTTCCTACGAGAGCGCGATCGAGCTCGGCGACCTCCTGATGTCGCGGTCGGTGCTCGGCGGCTCCATCGCCGACCGGCAGGCGGCGGCGGGCGTCTACCACGACGCCGAGGAGATCTGCCGCCAGCGCCTCGCGAACATCGAGGACAAGCGCCTCCGGCTCCTCCTCGCGAAGGCCATCTCCGGGCAGGCGCGCGTGCTGCAGCACCGCCGGCTCGAGGAGGCGGTCGTCGAGCTGCGGAAGGCGGCGGACCTCGATCCCGACGACCCCGAGCCGGCGATCCTGCTCGGCGGGTTCTTCCGCGCCGCGGGCAACTTCGAGGAGGCGGCGCGCATCCTCGAGGACGCCAGACGCAAGTGGAAGACGCCGAAGGTGTACGTGGCGCTCTTCGAGCTCTACCGCGACCAGCGCCGCACGGACGACGCGTTGAAGGTCCTCGCGGACGCCGTGGCGACATGGGTCGACGACCCCGCGATGCGCGTCCGCCTCGTCGCCTGCCTGACGTCCGTCGGACGTCTCGACGACGCCGAGCGCGAGGCCGAAGCCGCGCAGCAGCTCTTCTCGGGAGACGACCAGATCCACGCGGCGCGCGGCGATCTCGCGCGCGAGCGGGCCATCCGCGCGGAGCGCGACGGGAAGTCGGACGAAGCCTCGGCGCACCGCGCGACGGCGCTCGCGTCGTACCGCCGCGCGCTGGAGCTGCGGCCGAAGTCGCTGCGCCTGAAGAAGCTGGTCGCGGGGGAGCTGATCGAGGGCGTCTCGAGGAAGCCCGCCGGTGCCGAGATGAGCCCCGACGAGCAGTTCGCGCGCCGCTGCATCGAGGAGGTGCTGCGCGTCAATGGGCGCGACGCCGAGGCGCTCGGCTGGCGCGCGCGCCTCAGCTTCGCCGACGGGAAGTTCGACGAGGTCGTCGCGTCGCTGCGTCCCGTCCTCGGCCTCGCGGCGCCGCCGCTCGACTCGCTGCGACTCCTCGGTGCCGCGGCGACGCGCATCGCGGACCACTCGCTCGCGGCGAACGTCTTCGCGCGCATCGTCGAGCTGCAGCGCGACCCGGACGCAGAGAAGGCGGATGCTCCGGCGGGTGCCACGCCCTCGGCGGGGGACTGGTGGAACGCCGTGCGCTCCGCGCTCGACGCCGGACGGCAGGACGTCGCCATCGAGCTCGGCACGACGGCCGTGCGGCTGCAGCCCGGCTCCCCGGACCTCCGGCGCGAGCTCGCCGCGGCGCACCTCGCGCGCGGCGACGCGGACAAGGCGCTCGAGGTCGCCCGCTCGGCGCGCGTGCAGTTCCCCGGCGACGCCGGCGTTCGGTTCCTCATGGCGCGGGCGTACGAGTCGCTCGGACGGCTCGACGCCGCCGAGGACGAACTGAAGAGCGCCGCCGTCGACGTCCCGGGCGAGGCGTCGCGCATGGCGTATTTCGAGTTCCTCGCGCGAACCGGACGCATCGAGGGCGCCGAGCAGGGCTTCCTGACGATGGTCGCGGCCGATCCCGACAGTCCCGCGGGCTACCTGCGTCTCGGCGATTTCTACCTGTCGCTCGATCCGCCGCGGACGGCGCAGGCGCTGCAGCAGTATCAGCGGGCGCTCGATCTGACGAAGGGCGGCGCGGCTCCGCTCCTGCGCATCGCCGAACTCCAGCTCGCGCGCGCCGCGCGCGATCCGGCGTCCTTCGCCGAGGCCGAGAAGTCGGTGGAGGCGTTCGCGAAGGCGGCGCCCGCCGACGCGTGGGGCGACTACCTGCGCGGCAAGCTCCTGCTCGCGGGCGGGCGTCCGGCCGAGGCGCTGCCGCTCCTCGCCCGCTTCATCGAGAAGACGCCGCTCTCGGCGTCGGGCCTCTACTACCACGCGCGCGCCCTCAGGGAGACCGGCCGCACCGAGGAGGCGCTCGTGTCGCTCGAGCGCGCGGCGAAGATCGACCGCGGCGACCGCGCCATCGGTCTCGAACTGGCGACGCTCCGCCACGAGGCGGGCATCAAGGCGTTCGAGAAAGGCGACTTCGCGAGCGCCCAGCGCCTCTTCGCCGCCGCGGAAGAGGGCGGCGCGGGCCGCGGGGCGCGCCTCCTGCTCGCCGGCGCCCAGGCTAACGCCGGGGAGTTCGAGCTGTCGGAGAAGGAGTGCCGCAAGCTCCTCGCGGACGAGCCGACGAACCCCGCCGCGATCCATCTCCTCGCACAGCTCCTCCTGCGCCGCGCGTCGAAGGAGACGCTCGACGAGACGGAGACGCTCTACCGCCGCGCCCTCGCCGTGGACCCGACCGATCTGCTCGCGAAGATCGGAATCGGCACCGTGCGGTTCGAGCGCGGCGACTTCCCCGGGGCGCTCCTTGCGTACCGGGAGGTGTACCCGCGGACCGACGGCGCGCCGAGTCTCGCGATGGCCATCGCCCAGTGCATGGCGCTGATGAACGATTCGGCCGGTGCCTCCGAGTTCCTCGACTCCGAGATCAAGGCGCGTCCGAAGTCGGACGCGATGCGCCACCTGAAGGGGGACTTCCTCATCCACCTCCGCCAGCCGGCCGACGCGGCGCGCGAGTTCACGGCGGCGTTCTCGCTCAATCACGAGAACCACGGGGCGCTCCTCGCCGCGGCGGCGGCCCTGATGGAGGCGAAGGACTTCGACGCGGCGCGCAAGCTCCTGACCGAGAACGTCCCGAAGGTGAAGCAGCCGGGGATCGTGCAGGTCGCGCTCGGAGAGGTGCTGATGCGCTCCGGCCGCGAGGCCGAGGCGGCCGACGTCCTCAGGCAGGCGCTGGCGCAGATCCCCGACCATCCGCGCGCGCTCTACCTCCTCGGACGGATCGCGGAGCACGGGGGCGAGAGGGCCGAGGCGAAGCGGCTCTACCGCGAGTCGTCGCGCCGCGGTTCGGTGGACGGCGACGCGTTCGCGCGCCTCGCGCAGTTCGCGGCGGCCGAGGGCGACCGCCGCACGGCGATCGAGATGTACTCGCAGGCGCTGAAGCACCAGCCCCGCAGCGTGACGTACCTGAACAACCTGGCGACGCTCCTCGGGGAAGAAGACGGCCGCATGGACGATGCCATCAAGGCGGCCCAGAACGCGCACGCCCTCGATCCCGAGAAGCCCGAGGTCGCCGACACCTGCGGATGGCTGCTCTTCCGCGCCGGGCGCACGCGCGAGGCCGCGGCGCTCCTCGAGCCCGCCGCGAACCGGCTGAAGACGAACGCGATCCTGCAGTACCACGCCGGCATGGCGCTCTCGCGCCTCTCCCGCACGACCGACGCGCGCGACCACCTCTCGCGCGCCCTGCGCATCGATCCGAACTTCGCGGGCGCGGACGCCGCCCGCGCGGAACTCGAGAAGCTGCGCTGAAACTCCGTGAAGAACCCGCGAGGCGCGGGTTCTTCACGGAGTTTCACAGCCCTCGTGCCGATCCCTTGCGCACGCCGCTCTCCGGCGCGGCTTCGCTTCGCCCGTCTTCGTGCGCGCGACGGACTGTCGAACGCCGAGACCGAGTCTCGCGAGTTCCGCGACCCGGGGTCCGGGGGCGCGCCGCCGACGTCTTTCCTAGCCCGCGTCGTCTATCGAGGAATCCGGCCGAGGTCGTTACTCGGCCGGATTCCTAGGCGGCGAGCTTCTTCTTCGCGGCGCGCCGGCGCCAAGCGAAGCCGCCGAGGCCCGCGGCGCCGAACGCGAAGAGAGCGATCGCCGACGGCTCGGGCGTGAGGAGCACGCCGTCGAGGATGATGGCCGAGACGCCGAGTCCGTTGCTGTTCGTTCCGCCGGCGGGGCCGGCGTTGTCCACGATGAAGCTGACCCGGGCGAAGCTGCCGAAGAACTGCGAAATGTCCACCGCGACGAAGTTGAAGGCCGTGCCGCCGGGGACAGCGTCGTTGTAGGTCGCGCTCGAGTTGTTGGCTGTGCCGCCGAGCGGCGAGAAGCCCGCCTGCGTGTTGTTGTCGGTGGCCATGGCGGAGATCACCTGGGTGATCGATCCGAGCGAGTTGCCGCCGGTCGAGGCGTCGAAGAAGTCGATCTGCACGGTGAATGCGTCGTGCGTGCTCGCGCTCGGCGGGTCGTTCGTCATGTAGACGTAGCGGAACCCGAGCAGGCGGTCGTTCACGGCGAAGCGTGCGCCCGAGGCGCCCGACGTCATGGTCACGGTGCCGCCGCCGAGGTTCGTCAGCGCGACGAACTGCGAGCCCTCCGGCGCCGCCGAGAACCTTCCGAACGAGGTGAAGATGCCCGACTGCTGCGACGTGGGGAGCGAGCCCGCCGGAGTTCCGGAGAAGCTGACGGTCCAGTTCGTGATCGACTGCGTGAAGCCGCCGGACGGCGAGGGATCGGTCTCGAACCCTCCGTTCGGCAGCAGGACTTCGACCGCGAAAGCCGCGGGCGAAGCAACGAGCAGCACGAACGCGCTCAGGATCGCCTTCTTCATCTCGGACAGCCTCCCTGGGAACGGCGGGACTCTAACTCATCGGTTCTTTGGCCTGCGCACGAAAACCCGTCGTCCCGAGCCTGGCTGCGGACTCGCTCTTCCAGCGTGCGAGGAGTACCAGCGCCTCGACCGGCTGCAGCCGGTCGACGTCGAGCGCGCGGAGCTCCGCGAGGACGGGGTCGGGAGGTGCCGCGAAGAGCGAGAGCTGGCGAGCCTCGCGAGGCTCGACCGGAAGTGCGCCTGGGGCGGCTGCCCGAGGACCGCCCGCCGACTCGAAGTCCGCGAGCACGCCGCGAGCCCTTTCGATCACCGCGGGCGGAAGCCCCGCGAGGCGCGCCACGTGGATGCCGTAGCTCCGGTCCGTGCCGCCCTCTTCGATGCGCCGCAGGAAGACGACCCGGTCGCCCCACTCGCGCACGGCGACTCGGCAGTTCCGCACCGCGCGCCCGAGTTCGGGACCGGACGACGGGAGCTCCGTCAGCTCGTGGTAGTGCGTCGCGAAGAGCGTGCGGCAACGGGTCTCCGTCGCGAGGTGCTCCGTGATGGCCCAGGCGAGCGCGACTCCGTCGTAGGTGCTCGTGCCGCGGCCGACCTCGTCGAGGACGACCAGCGACCGCCGTGTCGCGTGGTGGAGGATGTTCGCGGTCTCCATCATCTCGACCATGAACGTCGAGCGGCCGCGGGAGAGGTCGTCGGACGCGCCGACGCGCGCGAAGACGCGGTCCACGAGCCCGATCCGTGCCGACTCCGCCGGGACGAACGATCCGGTGTGCGCGAGGATCGCGATGAGCGCCACGTGGCGGATGTACGTGGACTTCCCGGCCATGTTCGGGCCGGTGAGGACGATCGCGCGCGCGGCATCGGCGTCGAGGTCGGCGTCGTTCGGGACGAACGGCTCGGCCCCGCTCTGCTGCTCGAGCACGGGGTGGCGTCCCTGCTTCACGAAGAGGACGCCCGAGTCGTCGACGAGGGGACGCGTCCATCCGCGTGACGCCGCCGTCTCGGCGAGCGCCGCCACGGCGTCGATCTCGGCGAGCGCCGCCGCCGTCGCCTGCAGACGCGGGATCTCGCGCGCGGCGGCGGCGCGGCAGGCGAGGAAGATCTCCTCCTCGAGGGCGCGCGAGCGTTCGTCGGCCGAGATCACCTTCGCCTCGTACTCCTTCAGCTCCGGCGTGACGTAGCGCTCCACGTTCTTCAGCGTCTGCCGTCGCTGGTAGTCGGCCGGGACCTTCGCCGACTGGGCGTGCGTGACCTCGATGGCGTAGCCGAAGTTCGACGTGTAGCCGACGCGGAGCGACGCGATTCCCGTGCGCTCGATCTCCCGCGCCTGCAGTTCCGCGAGGTAGCGCTTGGCGTCGCCGGAGAGGCCGCGGATCTCGTCCAGCTCGGGACTCCGGCCCGCTCTGACGATCCCGCCGTCCTGCGTGGCGATCGGCGCGTCCTCGCGGATCGTGCGCTCGATCTCGTCGCGGAGGTCCGCGAGCGGCTCCGCGCGGTCGCGCGCCGCGGCGAGACCGGCGCTCTCGGCGCCGGCGAGCGCCTCCCGGACGAGAGGGACCTGCGCGAGCGACCGCGCGAGCGCCACGAGATCGCGCGGCGACGCGCGGCTCGTGGCGACGCGGGCGCAGAGACGCTCCATGTCCTGCACGTCGCCGAGCCGGTCTCGTACTTCGCCGCGCACGAGCGCGGACCGGGCGAGTTCCTCTACCGCGTCCTGGCGCGCGAGGATCGCGGCGAGATCGGTCATCGGCGCGGTGAGCCACGCCCTCAAGAGCCGCGCGCCCATCGACGTGCGTGTGCGGTCGACGACCGAGAGGAGCGTGCCGTCGCGGCCGCCGTCGCGCGTGTTGGCGACGATCTCGAGGCAGCGCAGCGTGGTGCGGTCGAGGACGAGGTGGTCCTGCGCGCGGTGCAAGCGCGGCGGAGCGAGGTGCGGCAGCGCGGTCTTCTGCGTCTCGGAGAGATAGTGGAACACCGCCCCGGCCGCGCCGAGCGACGGGCCGGCTCCGTCGAGTCCATAGCCGCCCAGGTCGCCGACTCCGTAGTGCGCGCAGAGGTCGCGGCGCGCGCCGTCCTCGTCGAAGCGCCACTCGGGGACGTCGTGGATGCGGCCGGGCGCCGCCTCGAGGAGGAGCTTCGCGACGTCGGGGCGCGCCTCGACGAACGAGCGCGCGACGAGCACCTCCGCCGGCTCGATGCGGGCGAGTTCGTCGGCGAGGGCGTCGATCGTCACGTCGGCGAGCCGGAACTCGCCCGTGGACACGTCCACCCACGCGAGCCCGATCGCCTCGCGGCCGGGCAGCGCCGCGAGCAGGTAGTTGTTCCGCGCGCCGTCGAGGTCGCCTTCGTCGGTGAGCGTCCCCGGCGTGACCACGCGGACGACCGCGCGCTCCACGATGCCCTTCGCGAACTTCGGGTCCTCCATCTGCTCGCAGATGGCGATGCGCCGTCCCATCGCGACGAGCCGCCTCAGGTAGCCGCCGACGGCGCGGACGGGCACTCCCGCCATCGGGATGCCGTCGCCGCGCGCGGTCAGCGTGATCTCGAGCAGGCGCGACGCCTCCTTCGCGTCGTCGAAGAAGAGCTCGTAGAAGTCGCCCATCCGGAAGAAGAGGAGCGCCTCGGGGTTCTCGCTCTTCGCGCGGGCGTACTGCCGCATGACGGGGGAGAGGGTGGCTTCGGCCGACACGCGAGCAGGGTAGCCGCGGGCGGGGACCCTCTCCGCGCGGGACGGCGTCAGGCCGGGTTCGTCCGTCTCCTTGACTTCCGGGACGGCGCGCGGCGAGCCTCGCTCCGTGAGATGCGCGGAGTGCGGCAGAGAGTGCAGGGACGTCGCGGCGGCGTGCCCGTCGTGCGGGATGGCGCCGGATGGGCCGCCGCCCGTCCCGTCGCCCGACGACTTCGTCGGCCGGATGGTGCCGTCGGGGAACAAGCCCGCGCTCATCTCGTACTACGCGGCACTCCTCGCGCTGCTCCCGCTCGCGGGCGTCCTGTTCGGCGCCGTCGCGGTCTTCTTCGGGATCCGGGGAGTGAAACTCCAGCGCCGCCACCCCGGGGTGCGGGGCGGGCTGCACGCATGGTTCGGCATCCTGTTCGGAGGCTTCTTCGGACTCCTGTGGCTCGTCGGCGCAGGGGTCCTCGTCGTCTCCGCGATGAAGTGACCGCCTAGTACTTCAGCAGGTTCCCCTGCTTCGCGACGCGCACCGCGACGCCGCGGTCGTCGGCTCCGACGCCGACGATGATCGTCAGCGGGCTCTGCCCGGCGGGGAAGGTGCCGAGGTCGAGGTCCTTGCCGACGATCGTGACCTGCTCGCGGAGGAAGTCGAGCGTCACGCCGGTGATGCCGCCGATGTCG
>JANNHP010000040.1:0-10426 GCA_031404455.1 Planctomycetia bacterium
ACGGCGACCAGCGAATGGGTGAGACGTTTCATCGTTGTCCTCCACAGACGGCGCCACTGTGGGGCCGTCGCACGCGGAGTCGTCTCTTATTGGCATCAGATCGCTGTCACGCCGCACCGGCACCGCGTCTCCGTCAGTACGCCAACGCGGCGAGCAGATGCCGGATCTCGTCGTCCACCTCGGCGGCGTCGGCGACGGTCTCGGCGATCGCTTCGCGGAGCGCGTCGCGGTAGCGGCGGCGCAGGCGGTGGACGGCCACCTTCACGGCGCCCTCGGACATCCCGAGGCGCGCGGCGGTCTCGGCGTGCGGCGGACCGCCTTCGCCCGCGAGATACGGACGCAGCCCGTCGAACAGGTCGCCGCGACCAGCCGACGCCTCCTCGGCGCGAAGCCGCGCCATCACGCGGTCGAGGAGCGCGAGCGCCCAGCGCCGCTCGAACACACGCTCGGGCGTGCGGTCGTCCGCCGGTTCGAGCAGCACGCGGCTCTCGCCGTCGGCGAAGTCGAGCGGGAGCGGGGCGCGCCCGCCGCCGCGCTTCTGCGCTCGGCCCTTCTCGCGTTCTTTCGACGCGTGGTGACGGAACGACGCGATGAGGAACGTGCGGAACCGGCCGCGTTCGCGGTTCGCCTGCTTCACGTAGTCCTTCTCGATCGCCTCGGCGAAGAACGACTGCACGAGGTCCTGCGCATCCGCGGGCGGCGTGCCGCGGCGGCGTTCGAACGCGTAGAGCGGGAACCAGTACTCGCGGCAGAGGTCCTCGAGCGCCTCGGGGCCGCCCGAGTCGTCCGAGTCGCCCGCCGCGACCACCATGCTCCAGCGCGTGGTCAGGAAGCGCGGGGAACCCTGAGGGCCCATGGGATCGGCGGTCATCGGTGGAGCCGCCCGTCCTCGTCGTCGCCGTCCGCGGCACCCGCGCGGGTCTCCCAGTCGTCGTCGAGCAGCACCCACGCCTCGCCGTCGCGCCGCACCGCCACCGACAGGGCGGTCCAGTCCGTCGAGAAGACCGCGCGTCCCGAACGTCCGTCCGGTTCGAGCGCGATCGCGTGGAGACGGTAGTTCGCCGCGTCGCGGGCGACGCGCGCGCTGCCGCCGAACCGGTCGCCGACCGTGCGTCGCACGAACGCGGGTCCCATGGCCGCCCAGACCGCGTTGATCGCGCGAACGATCGCTGCGCGGTCCTCCGCGGACGACAGTTCGCGCCCGCCGTGGACGAGGCGGGCGTCGAGCGCGACGGCGTTCACATCTGCCTCGACGAACCGATGCGGCGCGGGAGGTGCGTCGCGGCGACGCTCCACCGCGGGCGTGGTGATGAGGACCGCCGGCGCGCCGCAGCAGAGGGCGAGGCCGTTCAGGACGACGCCCGACACCGCCCACGGCAGTCCTGTGAGACGGCCGCCCGAGCGCCCGATCTGGAGCCAGGCGACCGCGCTCAGCACGAGAGCGAGGAGCACCACGACGCCCCCCGCGGTCGCCCCGACGATCGGGCAGACGAGATCCTCGGTCTCGAGGTGCGTGACGCTCTCCGCGATCGCCCACGCGAGCGCGCCGACGCCGAACGCCGCCGGCAGGCCCATCGCTCCGGCGACCGCGAGCCGGGAGAGACGCGGAACGGGCGCGGCCGCCGCGGCGCGCGTCGCCGCCGGAACGACCGGCGCAGGCGGCGGCGCTGGGCCGTCGACGATCGCCGTGATCCGGTCCTTCACGTCGGACGCGTGCTGCCACCGGCGGTCGCGCTCGCGCTCGAGCGCGCGCAGCACCACGGCATCGAGGCGCGCGTCCATCGGCGTGTGCTCGGAGGGACGCGGGAACGTCCCGAGCGGAAGTTCGCCGGTGAGCATCTCGTAGAACACCACGCCGAGGGAGTAGATGTCCGCGCGGTGGTCCACGCTGTCGGGCTCCTTGTACTGCTCGGGCGCCATGTAGTGGAGCGTCCCCATCACCTGGCCCGCGCGCGTGATCGCGACGTCGACGGGCGCTCGCCGCACGAGCTTCGCGAGACCGAAGTCGGCGATCTTCACGCGCCCCGCGCGGTCGATGAGGATGTTCTCAGGCTTGATGTCGCGGTGGACGACGCCGTTGTCGTGCGCGTACTGCAGCGCGTCGCAGACCTGCGGCACGATCGCCATCGCCTCGCGCGGCGAAAGCTTCCCGTCATGCATCGCCTGCCGGAGGTTCGTGCCGTCCACGTACTCCATCGAGAGGTGGAAGAGCCCGCCCGATTCGCCGAAGTCGTGCACGCCGACGATGTTGGGGTGCTGCAGGCGCGCGAGCGTGCGCGCTTCGCGCGTGAAGCGCTCCGCGAAGCCCGGCTCGCGCGCCGACTCCGGCGGCAGCACCTTCAGCGCAACGTGCCGGTCGAGCCCCTTGTGGCGCGCCTTGTAGACGACGCCCATGCCGCCCTGGCCGAGGAGTTCCTCGATCTCGAGGTGCGGGAAGTGTTTCGCGATCTCCTCGGCGAGGGGAGCGTCGGGCGCGGCTTCGCCCCCCGTCCCGTCGGCGAGTCCGGCGGCGAGGAGGCAGCGCGGACACTCCGCACCGGCACCCGCCGTGAGGGGAGCGCCGCATCGCTTGCATCTCGCTGGATCCGTCATCGTCGCGTCTCCGGGGCCATCTTCGCCCCTTCATGACGGAAACGCGCGCTCAGGTTTCACCCGCGCGGGGGGCGCGCCGGCGCCGCGTCAGACCGGGACGGTGCCGGACGCCCGGCTCTCGCGCGCGTTCGCGGACGTGCGGGCGAGGGCCGCGCCGGCGAGGATCTCGCGGTGCGGGCTCATCGTGGCGTAGACGCGCTCGCGGTCCTCGCGCACCATCTCGGCGGTCGCCTGGACGAGCGCGACTTCGGCCTGCTGCATCTTGCGGTCAGCCTCGACGTTGCGGCCGAGGACGCGGAGCACGAGCGCGTTCACGAAGAGCATCTCGAGGCGCATCGTGTCGCCCGCGCGCACGCCTTCGATCATGGCGCCGGCCTCGGCGACCGTGGCGAGCGCCTCTTCCTCGGCACCGCGGCGCGCGCAGATCAGCGCGAGGAAGGAGAGCGCGAGCGCGGCGGCGTACCGCGCATTCTGGAGGACGGCGAGGTCGCGGGCCTCGACGAGCATCAGACGTCCCTGCGTCGCGTCGCCGCCGAAGACCTCCACGCGGCCGGCGCCGAGCAGCGCCGCGGCGAGACCGCCCTGGTCGTCGGCGCGGCGGAACTGCGTGATCGCGCGTTCGAAGATGCCGCGCGCGACGGCGAACTCGCCGCCCTGGCGCCCGACCTCGCCGAGCCCCGTCAGCGAGTAACCCATGAGCCGCGCGTCGCCGAGGTCGCGCGCCGCGCGCATCGCGTCGCCGTAGTTGGCGCGCGCATCGTCGAACATGCCGAGCACGTAGTCCACCGTCGCGAGGTTGAGGAGCGCGACGACTTCATTGTGCCGCGCGCTGATGCGGCGGCTCACCTGCAGGCACTCGTTGTGGACGGTGCGGGCCTCGGCGTGACGCTGCGCCTCCTGCAGCACCATGCCGAGACGTCCGAGGACGCGCGCCTCGGCGTGTCCGTCGCCGACGGACCGCTCGATGGCGAGCGCGCGGCGCAGGAGCCCCTCGGCCTTCACGAGATCGCCCGACGCCGCTGCGATGTTGCCGAGGCTCGCGAGAGCCGCCGCCTCGCGGGCGAGGTCGCCCTCGCGCCGGTAGATGTGCATCGCCGTGCGGTGAAGTTCCTCGGCGTGCTCGAACGATCCGACGCCCTGGCTGATGTTGCCGAGCGTGTGCAGCGCCTCGGCCTCGGCGGGGACGTCCGAGCGGCGGCGCGCCATCTCGAGCATCTCGTTGACGTGGTTGCGCGCCTCCTGGTAACGCGCCTCGCGGAAGGCGATCGCGCCGAGCAGCGCCTGGCAGTTCGTGGCGACACGGTCGGCGCCGGCGCGCAGTGCCGCGACGAGCGCCTCGCGCGCCTCCGTCACGGCGACGTGCATCTCCTCCACCGCGAAGCGCAGGCGCGACGATTCGTAGAGCGCCACGGCCACGCGCGTGCCGTCGTTCATCGAGCGGGACCTGAGCAGCGCCTCGTCGATGACTTCGCGCTGCTCCACGCGCCGGAGCTGGTGCCCGAGGAACTCGGCGCGCGTGATCAGCATGTCCACGAGCTCGCCGGCGCGGTCCGGGTCGGCCGCGAGCGTGCGCGACGCGAGCTCTGCGAGGCGTTCGGCGTCGCCGAGGCGCCACGTGTTGCGCAGGTGCGCCAGCGCCGTGCCCACGTAGAGGAGCCCCTCGGTCGAGCGGCCGGCGAGGAGGTAGTGCCACGCCACGCGGTAGCTGAGGATCCCGTGGATCTCGGCCGGCGGACGGCTCTTCGGGTTCCTGCTCGCGAGGAAGGCGTTCGCGGTCGCCTCGTGCCCGGCGGCGTACGCGGCGTCGTCGAGCGCGTCGTTGACGTGGTCGAAGAGGCCGTTCGTCGCGAACCGGCGCGCGAGGCCCAAACCCTCGACGAGCGTCTGGGCCGAGAGGTTCTCGAGCGCCCGGTCCATCTGCAGAGCGCTGATGCCGAGCGCCAGGTTGACGACCTCGGAGTCGAACGCGAAGCCCTGCACCGCGGCCATCGAGAGCACGGACCGCTCGGTCGCTCCGAGGCGCGAGACGCGGCGGCTCCAGATCGCGTCCTCGGACTCGGGGAGTTCGGCGGTGAGCGCGCGCTCCGTGAGGCAGAGACGCCGCTGGTCGTCGCGGACGAGCACGCCCTCGATCTCGAGCAGGCGCAGCGTCTCGACGATCCGCGACGCGGAGCCTTCCGTCGAGGCGTGCATCCTCCTGCAGAGCACGTCGGTCCGGTCGTCGGACGCGACGAGCGACATCACGAGGCGCCGGGTCTCCTCCGCGGTCATCGCGTCGAGCTTCACGGTCGCGACGCGGTCGAGCGCGCGGAGGTTCGTGAGCACCTGCGTCAGCGCGGCGGTCTTCGCGACCGGCTGGTACGTGGCGATGACGAAGAGCGGCATTTCGCCGCTGAGCCGCGAGACGCGCTCGAAGAGCTCGAGCGCCTCGGGGTCCGCCCACTGGAGGTTCTCGATGACGAGCACGACCGGCGTCTTCGCGCAGAGGGTGGCGAGGCAGCGCGCGAACGCGGCGGCGATCGAGTCCCTCGTGAGCGGCACGGACCTCGGCGGCGGCTCGCTGCCGGAGAGGAACGCCGCGAACGAGGTCGCCATGCCGGACGCGTCGCCGAGGAGCGGCGCGATCTGGTCGGGCTCGACGTCGCGGCCGTCGGCGACGAGGCGCATCACCGCCTCGGTGAACGCGCGCATCGGGCGGCCGATGCCGAGACGGCGGTGCTCGCCCGCGAGGACGAGCGGCGCCTCCGCGGCGGGCAGGCGGTCGAAGTGGTCGAGCAGCGCGTCGACGAGCCGCGTCTTTCCGGACCCGGGCCCGCCCTGGATCAGCCGGACCTGGCCGCCGCGGTCGCGGATGCGCCCGGCGGCGTCGGTCAGGCCGTGCAGTTCGTCGGCCCGGTCGACGAGCGGCGCGTCGTGCTTCGCGAGGCGCAGCCCGCGGCGGCGGCGCGACTCGATCCACGCCGCGTCGGGTGCCGGGACGGCCGCGGGGATGGGCAGCGGCATCGGCTCGGACTCGGGGCGCTCGCGCGCGCCGCGGTCCTCCACGTACGATTCCTGCGCGATGTTGAGGCTCTTCCACCAGGCGCTCTCGCGGCGCTCCTCGAGCACCTGCGCGAGCTGGGGGAAGGACGAGAACCTCCGCGCGCGCTCCACCTGCAGCAGCGCGAAGACGACTTCGTCGAGGAAGATCGAGAGCCGCGGGTGCACGTCGGACGGCCTGCGCGCGGCGAAGCTCTCCGGTTCGCAGATGAGCGCCTGCGCGTCGTCGGGACGGTGCCAGCGCCCGGTCATCGCGCGGAAGAGCGTGGCGCCGAGCGAGTAGAGGTCGGCGCGCTCGTCGGCCTTGTCGCGGGCGCGGATCGCCTCGGGAGCGGCGCAGGCAAGGGCGGCCGGCGCGGGTCCCGCGGCCGGACGGACAGCCGCGTGCGCGGGGCCGAAGCCCGGGTCGAGGACGACGACCGTCGTGTCCTCGCGGACGATCAGCGTGTCGGGCGAGAGGCCGATCACCGAGACGCCCGCGCGGTGCACGGCCGCGAGGGCGTCGGTGGTCTGGCGCGCGATGGCGTCCACGAAGAGGTCGGGGATGGTTCCGGCGCCGGCGAGCACCTCGGTCAGCGTGCGGCCCTCGACCCAGGGCGCCGCGGACCAGAAGCGACGGCCGCCGGGACCGTCCGCGATCCCAGCGTCGAGCGGGGACGAGACGCCCGCCGAGGCGATCCGCTTCGCGCGCACGTGCTCGCGCTCGAGCTCGTGCAGCACGGCGCCGCCGCCCGCGTCGTAGTCCGCGACGAGGCGGAGCTGCACGATCGCGCCGACGGGGAAGGGTCCGCCGCCCTGCACGACGCGGGCACGGTAGGCCTTGCCGGGGCCGCCACGCGGCGCCGGTTCGACGATCTCGTAGAAGTGGATTCTCTCGGCCGACATGGGAAACGCTGCCCGGGCCAGTTCCCGCTGAACGCGGGAAGAGGTCCCTCCCATCCATCGGCACATCGGATTCCCGGAATGAGTCCCGAATTGGCGGGCTCGGGACGGGCTCGCTTCGCCCTGCCCGGGGAGGACCCCGCCCGAAACGAGAATCGAGCTCAAAGGGTGTGAAGAAACCCCGCGCGAGCGTCGGTTGGGCCCTGGCGAGCCTCCTGCAAGGCGCTCGCGCGAAGGCAACTCCGCTGAGTTTCCAAGCGCGAGCTACGCGGCAGCAGGCCGCCAGGGCTCAACTCACCGTCGCTCAGACCGGAGCGCACTCACAACGCCGGCGCCGCGCGGGGTTCCTTCACACCCTTTCAGTTTCGCAGCGGCACGTACGCGATCGAAACGAGCCTGGCGAAGTTCGCCGCCTCTTCGCCGAGCTTCATCCCATCCACGATGCGGTTAAGGAGATCGGTCATGCGCACGGCGGCCGCGGCCACGTGCGAGGTCCGGAGGAAGCCCCGGCGGTCGATCAGGTCCGCCGCGGGGAACGTGTCCGACCTCGTCCAGGCCTCGACGATCGCGCGCAGCTCCGCCTCCCGGTCGAGCACCTTGAAGTCGTTCGCGAGCCCGTGCGAGATGAGGCCGACGAGCTGGTCGTCGTTCGCGAAGAACATCGGCCTCGCGACGGGCATCCACGACGCGGCAGGCGACGCGAGGTCGAGGCGCGTCCGGTTGCGGAGGAGTTCGGGCGAGAGGGCCTCGCCCTGCGCGGGCGTGAGCGCTGAGTAGAGCTCGGCGTAGAACCCCTCGATGACGCGCGCGCGCGCGGCGATCCGGTCGAGCATCCACGCGGGATCGTTCTCGTCGCGGATCGCCGCGTCGGCCTTGTCGACGAACGGACTGCGCTCGACGGCGAGGTCGGAGAGCCGCTTGCCCTGCGCCTCGGTCAGCGGCATCTTCGAGTGCTCGAGCACTGCGGCGGCGAGGTTCACGGCGAACGCCGGGTGGTCGATCGGCGTCACGTTCCGCCCCTCGGCGAGGCCGGCCGGGCGGCTGAAGAGAGCGCTCATCATGCGCTCCGCGCGCGGACGCATGGCCTCGACCCGTGCCGCGTCCTCGGGGTCCGGCGTGGGCATGCCCTTCTCGGCCATCTCCCGGTGCTGGACGAGCGTCTCCATGAACGCCGCGCCGACCTCCTTCCAGTTCCGGAGCTGGAGATCCGGGTACTGCTCGAAGCGGTAGCGCGGGAGCGCGTCCGACGGCACCGGCGCGCGCGGCTTCGCGGCCGGGTGGATCTCGATGTCGGGCAGCGGCGGCGGAGGAGGCGTCTTGACGCGCCGCGCCGCGGTCTTCGTGTCCTGCGGATCCTCGGCGGGCGCCGGGGCCGGCACGTCAGGCAGCTTCCCCGCCTCGTAGAGGAGGAGAGCCAGGCCGCCCGCTCCGACGAGCACTCCCACGAGCACGGCCACGGGTCCGAGCTTCATCGCGTGAAGATCCCCGGCGGCGCGGCCATGTGCGTCCCCGCGAGCGCCGGCGCCGCGGCGATCGTCTCGGCGGAGAGCTGACCGCAGCCCATGCCGTCCTGCTTTCCCGCGCTGTAGCGGACCTTCACCGGACAGTTGAGCGCGCGCAGCTTCGTGGTGAACGACTTCACCTCGTCCCACGTCGGTGGACGGTATCCGGCGCCCGTGTCGTTCCACGGGATGACGTTGAGGATGTACTTCAGCCCCGTGAGCTCGTCGCGCATCGCGTCGACGTGGTCCTGGTCCATGTTGACGCCGGGGATCGCCACGTACTGAAACGTCAGCCACTTCACCGCGAGCTCGCGCTGGTGCTCGCGCATCGACTCGACGAGCTCGGGCAAGGGATGCACCTTCGCGATCGGCATGATCCGCTCGCGCGTCGCCTGGATCGCCGAGTGCAGCGAGAGATGGAGCCGCCAGCGCTGCTTCTCGGCCGTGAAGCGGCGGATGCCCGGCACGAGCCCCGCCGTCGACACCGTGATCCGCCGCCGCGAGACGCCGTGGCCCGAGCGCTCGTTCAGGTTCACGCACGCGTCCATCACGGGCAGATAGTTGTGCAGCGGTTCGCCCATCCCCATGAAGACGACGTCCGTGACCCGCACACCCGCGTCTTTCTGCACGCGGACGAGTTGCTCGGTGATCTCCCCCGCCGTGAGGTTGCGGAGAAGGCCCATCGTCCCCGTGGCGCAGAACGTGCACGCCATCGCGCAGCCCGCCTGCGACGAGATGCAGAGCGTGTGGTCGTCCCAGTGGCGGATGAGCACCGCCTCGACCGCCTCGCCGCCCGCGAGCCGGAACATCCACTTGCGCGTCGCGCCGTCGCCGCCGTCGCGGACGCCGACCGGCGCGAGCAGCGGGTCGAGACGGAAGTTCGCGGCGAGTCTCGCCTTCACGTGCTTCCCGACCGGGATCTCGTCGATCGACATCGCGTTGTCGCGGTGGATGGCGAGCCCGACCGACTTCGCCACGCCCGCCGGATTCCCGAACCCCGCCGCCGCGAGGTGCTCGGGCAGCGAGGTGATCGGGATGTCGCGGAGGTGCGGGGCGGTCATGAGCGGGGACGGACTCTAACCGGACCCGGCGCCGGCGGGGATGCGAAGGCGTCGCGCCGCTCGCTCCGGCCTACGGCCCCTCGAGAAGGAACGCCCTGACCGTGCGGATGCGGATGCCGAGATCGTCGCGGGGCATGAGCGGGCCGAAGTCCCGGGTGTTCCCGGTGACGAGCACGTCGGCGCGGGCGGCGAGAGCGGCGTCGAGCACCGGCGCGTCGTCGGCGGGCAGGAGCGCCGCCGATCGCGTCGTCGCCGGTCCTTCGGGGACACGAGCGACGGCGCGCAGGAGGCGGTTCAGCTCGGGCACGCGATCCGGGTCCTTCCACTCCAGGTTCGACGAAGCCTCCATGCGGCAGTGCTCGCTCGTGAGGAGGGTCACCTTCCCCCGGGCCGCGAGGTCGAAGAGCAGCCCGAACGTCGGGCCTCCGAGGGCGGCCGAGAACAGCACGTTCGCGTCGAGGAACACCTTCACGTGCCCCACTTGCGCCGGGCCTTCGCGATCTCCTTCTCCGTCATCGCCGCTCCGGCGGCGAACTCGCGGATGCGCTCGTCCGAGTAGCGCTCGACGGGAACGACCGCCGCGGGCTGAAGGAGGATGCGTCCGTCCTCGACCGAGACGACGAGGGTGTCGCCCGCGTGGACGCCGAGCGCGCGGCGGATCTCCGCCGGCAGCGTGAGACCGCCTCGCGGGGACACCTGGACGACAGTGGGCGGCTTGGTCTTGGGCATGGCGGCGTCAGCTTAGCCGAGTTTCGGCATTGCGGCAATGCGGCTGCATCGAATCGTGCCGCGCCGGGCAGAGAAACGAAGGTCTACCGGTCGAGCTTCGCCCTCAGCTTCTCCGCGTCGTCGACTCGCCCCTGTGCGAGGAACACCCGACAGCGCGATTCGAGCACGTCGCGGTCGTCCGGGTGGCGCCGTTCCAGCGCGTCGAGAACAGCATGGGCGTCCTCGAAGCGGCCGACGTCCGGTCGCGCGTAGAGTCGCGCGAGGTCGAGACTCGCATCGCGTTCCTTGCGTTCGAGGTTGGTGATGACCGCGGGAACGATCGCCCCGCCCCTCGCGGCACCGAGCAACTCGATGACTTCACGGACAGCCGACTCCGCGAGCGGATACCGGTCGACGGCCGTCTGGTAGGCGAGCGACGCCTCCTCGACCCAGCTCCCGCACCTCAGCCCCGGACGGCTGCATCAGCATCACCGTCAAGGCCATCCCGGAGGGAAAGGTCAGCAACCATCTGGTCCGCGGTGGCGTCACTCCCGGAACGATGATCATGCTGGACCAGGCAGCCGGCGACTTCACCCTGCCGCCCGTTACCCCGGCCAAGGTCCTGTTCCTCACGGCCGGAAG
>JANNHP010000041.1:0-8496 GCA_031404455.1 Planctomycetia bacterium
TGCGACCACGTGCCGCTGCGCACGTCGACGATGTACCCGCGCACGCAGCCCGGCGTCATCGCGCTCAGGACGATCTCGCCGGATGACCGCGCGCTCGCCGGCACGATCTACCCCAATGCGACGTTCAACTCGACGACGGGATCCGTCACGGGCGCGGTCGACGTCGCCGCCCTTGCGAACGACCGGGCGGTGCACGTCGTCGCCGTGTCGGTCGTCTCGGGCGAGCCCGAGGCGTCCACGCTCTCGCGACCGGACGGCACCTGGCGGATCGACGGACTGCCCGCGGGCACGTACCGGATCGTCGCGGCGCCGTGCCTCCCGCTCGCGGGATCGATGAACAAGTTCTGGACGTCGGGGACCACGAACTTCCTCCCGTCGGTGCTCCGTCAGGGCGGGACGAATCCCGGCGCCGTCCAGCCGATCACCGTCGTCGCAGGGCAGATCGCGTCGTCGCCGCCGATGACCGTTGCCGACGAGCTGAGCCCCTTCGAGCCGAACAACTCATCCGCCCAGGCGACGCCGCTCGCGATCGGAGAGGCGGTCTCGGCGCGGTTCGAGTCGGGCTCCGACGAGGACTGGTACTCCTTCACCGGCCCGGCGGGCGACAAGGTCAGCGTGAACGTGCTCTCGTGGGGACTCGGCGCCGACGCCGACCCGGCGCTCTCGATCGTCAACTCGGCGGGCACGAGCGTCCTGCTCCAGGACGACGCGCGCCCGCCGCCGGTCTCGTTCAGCCAGATCGAGGGACAGGACCTCGACGTGAGGGTCGCGGGTTTCGCGCTGCCGCAGTCGGGCACGTTCTTCCTGCGCCTCCGCGACCAGATTTCGGTCGCGAACCGCAACGCCTTCTACGTGCTGATGCTCACGCGGTCGTCCGACGCGCCGAGCACGATGCTCACCTCCGTCACCGCCACGCCGCCGCGCGTCGACGCCGACGGAGCGTCGACGTCGCGGATCGTCGTGCGCCCGAGGAAGGAGACGGGCGACGACGTCGGCACGGGCGCGACGGTCTCGCTCTCCCACACGGGCCTCGGCGCTGCCGGGGCGGTGACCGACGCGAACGACGGGACGTATCTCGCCGACGTCACCGCGCCCGCGACGCCGGGCGCCGACCGGTTCACGGTCACCGTGACCACCCCGGAGGGCACGGCCACGCTGCTCGACGCGGTGACGCTCGTCTACCTCGGCCCCGCAGACGCAGCGAGGACGACGTTCACAGTGACGCCGCGCCGCATCGACATCGCGCCCGCCGCCGCCGATCCGAACCTCATCCTGCAGGCCTCGGTCTCGCTCGTCCCGCGCGACGCGCAGGGCGAACCGCTCGGCAAGGGGCGGGCGGTCGTCCTCGGGATCATCGCGCCGACGGGGACGTCGCTCGTCGGCCCCGCGGACCTCGGCGACGGCAGCTACGGCGACACCGTGCGCGCGGGGACCGAGCGTGGCGACGGGGTCGTGACGGCGTCGGTGGACGGCGCCTCGCTCGCGACGCAGGCGCGCATCGCCATCGGCTTTGGTCTCGCCGACGTGCTCGACGACGTCCTCGCGGACGTGCAGGGCTACCGCGCGACCGGTGGCCTCTCCGCGAGGTCGGCGAAGGCATTCGCGAAGGCGCAGCGGATGGTCGAGGCGGCGATCGCGGAACTCGGGACCGGCGGCGCCGTCGCGGAACGCCGCGCGCTCGCGAGCGCCGAGAAGTTGCTCGAACGCGTCGCCTTCGGACGGAGGAAGGCAGGACTTCCGCTCGCGAACCCCGGCACCGAGCGCGACCTCGTCCGTGCGATCCGGGAGGCCGCCGTGCGCGCGATTGCGACGGCGGTTCCGCCTGCCGATCCCCGCGTGGAGAAGGCGCGGACGAAGGACGTCCCCGCGGGCGACGCCGCGTTCGCGGCGAGCGACGCCGCGAAGGCCGCGGCCGCGTGGCGCCGCGCGTACGAGCGAGTCCGTCCGCTCCAGCCCCGTTGACTCGCGGTCCCGCCGCTGTAGCTTGGACCGCCTCGGGGTTCGCGATCGGAGGTCACGATGGGATCCTTCCGCCTCACGGCATGTCTCCTCGCCGCAGGGTGCGCCTCGCAGCCCGCGGCCGAATCGCGATCGGAGTCGCCGGAACGCAAGAGCGCGACGCCGGGCGCCGCCGACGTCGATTCGAACGAGTTCGCGCGCACGCTCGTCACTCGCTGCGCGCGCGTGCGCGAGGGCGACATGGTGCTCGTCTCCGGCGCGCCGAAGGACGCGCGCTTCCTGGAGGACGTCGCGACCGAGGTCCGCCGCGTCGGCGCGCATCCCTTGATCTGGCTCGATTCCGACCGTTTGCGGCGCCGCTCCCTCGTGGAGGTCCCCGACGAGTTCGACGACCAGGTCCCCGCGTGGAAGCTCCGCCTCGCGCAGACGGCCGCCGTCGAGATCGCGATCGACGGCTCCGACGACGAATCGCTCCTCGCCGACGTCGCACCGCGCCGCCTCGCCGCGGTCGAGCGCGCGGCGCTGCCCGTCACGCGCGAGCTGATGGAGCGGGGCGTGCGGCAGGTCTACCTCGGCAACGATCTCAGGCCGACCGCCGACCGCGCGCGCCGCTACGGCACGACCGAGGCGGCGCTCGGACGCGCGTATCGCGCGGCCCTCGACGTCGACTACCAAGCGCTCGAATCGACGGGGCGCCGCATCGCCGGCGCGATCGATTCGGCGGATCACCTGCGTCTCACGTCCGCGAACGGCACGGACTTGCGATTCTCCGTGAAAGGCCGCCGCGCCTACGTGAGCGACGGGGTCGTCTCCGCGGAGGACGTCGATCGAGGCGGGGCGGCGCTCCAGACGTGGCTCCCAGCGGGCGAGGCGTTCGTCTCGGCGGTGCCGGGCACGGCGGAGGGCAGGATCGTCGTCGACCAGGACACGTGGGACGGCGCGGAGTACCGGCGTCTCGTGCTGAAGTTCGCGAAGGGCCGCCTCGTCTCGATGTCGGCCGAGTCGGGCGGCGAACGTCTCGCCGCGGCCTACGCGGCGGGAGGTCCGGGCAAGGACGCGTTCGGCGGGATCGATATCGGCTTCAACCCGGCGCTCGTGGCGCCCGAGGGCAGTTCGATGAGGTCGTACGCCGTGTCCGGGAACGTGACCGTCGCCTTCGGCGCGAGCACCTGGCTCGGCGGCGACGTGGTGTGCGACTTCGGCTTCACCGCCTCGCTCGCCGGCGCCACGATCACTGCCGACGACCGCGAGGTCGTGAAGGACGGCAGGCTCGCGCGGTAGGCAGGGAAAGCGGAAGCGACTCCGTTCCATACGTCGATGTGAGAACTCGCCCCGCCCTCGTCGCCGTGTTCGGATTCGTGTGCGTCGTGATCGTCACGGCGGCGCCCGATCCGTCGGCGCTCGCCGCGAAGCTGGCCGATCCGTCGGCCCGGCGTCGCGACGAGGCGGCGCGGGAACTGCTCGAGATCGGACCGTCGGCGGCGCCGGCGCTGGAAGGCGCCGCGTCGTCGTCCGATCCCGAGGTGCGCACACGGGCCCGCGCGCTCCTCGCGCTCCTCAGGGACGGCGCGAAGTCGGAGATCCGCCTTCGTCAGGCCGAGTCGTGCGTCCGCGACGCTCTGCGCGCCGAGGATGGCCTCGATCCAGGCTCCGACCACGACGCGCGGATCGCGGCGCTCCTGCCGGAGTCGTCGCGCTCGCTCGCCGACGCGGCGCGCCGCATGGCGAACCGCGGGTTCGTCCCGCGCCCGCTCGCCTCTGCGCTCGCGCGCCACGCCACGTCCGAGTCGCTCCTGGCGCTCGCCGAGTTCGTGCGCGACGAGCGCGTGTTCCCGTCGGGTGGACTCGCCGCCGCGCGGGAGATCGACCGCGCGTTCGCCGCTACCCCCGAGCGCGCCGATGGCGTCCGTGACGACGCGAGGGAAGCGCTCGCTGCGCTCGATCTCGCGACCCGCTCCGACCACGCGCCGACGCGTCGCATGGCCGTCGCGCTCTACGGCGCTCTGGTCAACGCGTCGCACGACGAGCGTCTCGTCGAGCTGGCCGGCGACACCGACGCCGGCGTCCGCGCCGAGACCGCGCGCGTGATGGGGCTCTACGCTCCCGCCCGATTCGCGCGAGCGCTCCGCGGACTCACCTGCGACACCGCCGCCCACGTGCGCGAAGCCGCGTTCTCAGCGCTGCTCCGCGTCCCCGGCGTGCCGCACCCCGAGCCCGCCGTCTCCGCCGCGGACGACGCGTCGCCCGCGGTCCGCGCAGCGGCCGCGCGCCTCCTCGGCCGCGACGCCACGCCCGACTCGCTGCCGGTCCTCGAGACGCTGGCGACCGATCCGTCGGTTCGCGTCCGCGCCGCCGCCCGCCGCTCGCTCGCCGCGCTGCGGTAGCTCGGCGCCAGTTGACTTCCTCCCGCGAGTCCGGTCCCGCCGAGTGCGTTCGCGTAGCATCGCGCCCGGTGAGCGCCCACGACGTCCCTCCCGTCACGCCGAACGAGCCGCCGCCGCTGCCGACTGCGTCGTCGAACCCGCTCGGCATCGCCGGGTTCGTCGTCTCGCTCGCGGGTCTCTTGCTGACGTGCGGAGTGCTCTGTCCCGTCGGGTGCGTGCTCAGCCTCTTCGGGCTGCGGAGGCAACCGCGCGACTTCGCGATCGCGGGCGTCGCGATCGGCGCGGTCGGGACGCTGCTCGCCGTCGTCGCGGCGATCTTCGTGGTGAAGGCGCTGGATCTCCGCGAACGCGGCGGCGGCGACGGATCGTTCGAGTTCGAGGGGCCTCGCGTCAGCACCGAACTCACCCTTTCGATGGCCGAGGAGCTGATCGATCTCGAGAACGAGGAGAAGGGCCGACTGCCGGCGGACGAGGACGGCACCGCGCTCCTCGAGTCGATGACCGACGGCTGGGGGCGGGCTCTGCGCTACGAGCGCGGCGGGGACGTCGGCTACACGATCCGGAGCGCGGGGCCGGACGGCGCCTTCGGCACCGGCGACGACGTCACCGCGACGCGCTGAGTCCGGGCAGGTCGTCGTTCGTCACTGCACGCCCACCAGCTTCACCCTCGCCTCGACTTCCTTCCCTTCCCGGAGGAAGTTCACGCTCACCTCCTGCCCGATCTCTCGGCTGTCGAGGATACGGAAGAGGTCGGCGCGGCTCTCGACCGCCTGTCCGTCGATCGCGACGATCGCGTCGCCGAGCGAGCGGAGCCGTCCGTCGGGCAGGAACTCGCTCGGCTTCATCCCCGCGCGCGCTGCGGCGCTCGACGCGGCAAAGCTGCAGAAGATCACGCCGCGCCTGCCCTTCCCGTCGACGACGCCGTCGAGGATCTCCGAGATGCCGAGGCCGGCGCGCTCGAAGTGTCCGGTCCGGATGATCGACGGGACGATGCGGTTGATCGTGTCCACGGGGATCGCGAACCCCACTCCCGCGGACCCGCCGGATGGGCTCGCGATCTGCGTGTTCATGCCGATGACGCGGCCCGCGCTGTCGAGAAGGGGACCGCCCGAGTTGCCGGGGTTGATCGCGGCGTCGGTCTGGATCACTCCCTGGATCGGCGTCCGCGCGAGCGACATGATCTCGCGGCCGAGCCCGCCGATCACGCCGGTCGTGAGCGTCTGCTCGAGTCCGAAAGGGTTGCCGATCGCGAACACCTTCTGGCCCACGAGCAGGGTCTTCGACGAACCGATGGGGAGAGCCGGGAGCGACTTTCCCTTCGGGTCGATCTTCAGGACCGCGAGATCGTGCACCGGGTCGGTGCCGACGCGCGTCGCGTCGAACACCGACTGGTCGGCGAACGTCACCGTGAAGGCGTCGCCCTTCTCGACCACGTGGAAGTTCGTGACGACGTAGCCCTGCGCGTCCCAGACGAATCCCGACCCGGTGCCCGCCGAGATCTCCGACTGGTTCGAACCCCAGAAGTCGCGGCGATACTGCACGTTCGTCACCTGCACGACGGCGGGCGAGGCGGCGCGGAAGAGGTCGATGGTGGCCTTCTCGTCGGCCGCGAGATCGCCGCGCGCGGTCACGGGACGCGACTCCGCGTTCTTGTCGTTGACGGGCTTCGGAGTGCTCTCGTAGAGCTTCCACGCGAGCACGACGACGAGGCCCGTCAGCGCGAGCGGGAGCAGCCAGGCGATCTGCGGACCGCCGCCGCCGCGCGGCGAGCGCGAGAACGGCGGGGAGGACTCGTCGTCGGTCATGCGTCGTCCCTCTTCTCGAGATCGCCGCGCGAGAGGCCGAGCTTCGTCATCGCGCGATAGAGCGTGGTCTTGTGGCATCCGAGGATCTCGGCCGCATGAGTGGCGTTGCCCTGCGCCTGCGTGAACGCCTCGCGGACGGCCTCGGCCGTGAGCTTCCGCGGACGGCGCGCCACGTGACGGATGGACTGCGCGGGGAGATCGATGATCCGCGTCGGCGCGGGCAGCGCTCCCGCGGACCCCATGACGATCGGCGGATGGACGAACCGCTGCTCGTCGCGCAGGCCGAGGTTCCAGGCCCCGGCGGCGAGGGCGCCGCGCTCGACCTCCCACTCGGCGAAGGCGCCGCGGCCGATCGCGTCGCCCGAGGTCTCCACGTAGACGCGCTCGAGCACGTTGCGCAGTTCGCGGACGTTGCCCGGCCACACGTACGAGGCAAGGAGCCGCGTCGCCTCGGGCGTCAGCCGCTTCGAGCCGCGGCCGTAGCGCTCCGAGAAGATGCGCAGGAAGTGGTCCGCGAGGAGGGGGATGTCCTCGACGCGGTCGCGCAGCGGCGGCACGTGGACGCGCAGCACGGCGACGCGGTGGTAGAGATCCTCGCGGAACCGGTGCTCCGCGACCGCGCGCTCGAGCGGAGAGTTCGTGGCCGCCACGATCCGCGCGGCGCCGGCGATCACCATCTCGCCGCCGACCCGTTCGAACAAGCCGTCCTCGAGCACGCGCAGCAGCTTCGCCTGCACGCGCATCGGCATGTCGCCGACCTCGTCGAGGAAGAGCGTGCCGCCGTCCGCGCGCTCGAACCGTCCGCGGTGGACGCCGACCGCGCCCGTGAAGGCGCCGCGCTCGTGGCCGAAGAGCTCCGATTCGAAGAGATCCTCGTTCAGCGCCGAGCAGTTGAGAGCGACGAACGGCCGCGCGCGGCGAGGGCTGCGCAGATGGAGCGCCCGTGCGACGAGTTCCTTGCCCGTCCCGGTCTCGCCGGTGACGAGCACGGGCGCGTCGGTCGGCCCATAGCGCGCGATCTTCTCGAAGAGCATCTGCATCGACGCGCCGGCTCCGACGAGTCCGTGGAGCGTCCGCTCCACGGGCACGGGCAACTGCGAGGGCGCTTCGGGCTCGGACAAGGCGCCGACCGTTCTACCGTCCCGGCCGAATCGCCGTGGAGGTTTGGCGACGTCCGCTGCCCGGCACCGGCCGAACCGCTCCCAGGTTCGACGACTTCGTCAGCGAAGCTGCTGCGCCGCGGCATCCCCGACGCGGCCGTCCGTCACGACGACCTCGGCCGGCTCGCGGCCGTAGCAGTCGTCGTCGTCGCGCCAGAGGATGCGGCGCGCGATCCAGCGCCCCCGCGGATCGGAGTACTCGAGGGAGAAGCGTCCGGTGCCGGCGCCCTCCGCCAGCACGGCCCCGCGTGCGGCGATTCGCGAGAACGCCGCGACTTCGCGCGCGCCAGGTCCGTCGTCGCCCACGACGAGGCGGACGTCGGTGATCTCCGAATCGGTGTCGTTGCGGAGGAGGAGGTCGTAGTTCGTCGGCAGCAAGGTGTGGAGCAGGAACATGCCGCCGAGGGCGGCGAGGATCCCGAGGCCGAGCACGACGGCGGCGGCGACGAGGAGGACGCGCGCCGGCGAGCGGCGGGTCTCGCTCACTCGCGCAGCCCCAAGAGCGCCCCGAGCGCCGCGAGCTCCTTCGCGATCGCGTCGGAGATCGACGCGCAGATCGTCGCCACGTCCTTCGCGGGGATCTTCTCCTGGAAGAGGAGCGACGCCGCGTCGACGCCCTTCTTCTCCGCGGCTTTCAGGTGCTTCAGCGCCTCAGCCTGCGCGGCCTTCTTCTTCTTGCCCTTCACGACGAGCGCCTCGACGCCCGCGTGCGCCATCTGCACGAAGTCGCCTGCCTCTCTCAGCACGGTGCGGCCCTGCGGGACGAGTCCGCCGCCGACGAGGAGGAGTGCCGAGACCTCCTTCGTGATCGCGCGATCCAGGTGATACGCGACGTCCTGGACCGGTCCCCACTCCGTCGATGCCGTCATCGCGTGACCTCCCTCGCGTCAGTACATCCGCTTCTTGCCGACCGAGAGCTTCTCGATCGTCTGGCCGATGCGCCTCAACCGCGTCTCCGCCTGCTTCGCGGATTCGACGCTGAGGATCCAGTCGCGCTGCATCGCGGGAGTGCACGCGTCCCACGTCGCACGGGCCTTCGCAGAGGCGGACTTCAGCGCCTTCCCGAGATCGGCCGGCAACTTCGCCTCCGCCGCGCGGGCGAGCTTTCCGTTGCCCTTCTCGAACGCGTCGCGAAGGCGGGCGAGGAACGCCGCGTCGATGTCCTTCGCCGACGCGAGCAGCGTCCGG
>JANNHP010000042.1:0-4062 GCA_031404455.1 Planctomycetia bacterium
GCGAAGGCGAAGCTCAGCGAGGAAGCGGCCAAGGCCGAGGAGAAGCGCGCGAGGCTCCTTGCCGAGGTCGACGACGACTACACGAAGGGCAAGGCGCTGGCGATGGAGGGCCTCACCGAGGACTCCGACTCGAAGGCGCTCGACCTCCTCGAACGGGCGCTCGCCCGCGGCGACGAGGCGCTGAAGAGGCTCGACTCGATCGAGAAGCAGAACGCCGAGGACGCAGCGCTCCTCGCCGAGGCGAAGCAGCGGCGCGATCGGACGATCGCCGGCATCGTGAAGGTCCGCATCCACCGCGCCGACCTCTACATCTGGCGCGGTTCGCTCCCGAACGCGAAGAAGGAGCTCGACGCCGCGCGGAAGCTCGTCCCGTCGAGCCCCGACATCGACGCCGCGATGCAGCGTCTGCTCGCAGCGGACGAGGACGATCCGCAGGAGCTGAGATACCTCCGCGAGCGCCGCCAGTCCGGCTCCCGCTTCGGCGGCCGCGCGGGCGGCGGCGGCCGCCGCTGAGCCGAAGTCTCGGGACCGTTCCCCACGACCTCGTGAGGCGGCGAGTCACTCCCGTCGGCAGGCTCTGCGACTACGCGTTCGTGTGACCTGAGTTCCGTCCGCGGACCGTCATCCGTCCGCACGGCCGACGCGACGTTGCCCGCGGACGCCGGGTCCCTTACACAGGCGCTTCGGAACTGAGGTCTCATCTCCCGGAGGTCAGAACCATGCGCGCCCGTCTCGTCTCCCTGTCGTTCGGAGTCCTCGTGATCGGTACGACCGTCCTCGCCGCCTGCACCGGCCCGGCCGACGACGGCGCCGCGGCGCCCCCGTCCGCGACGGCGTCCGCATCGAAGGGCGCTCCGCACGCGACGCCGGCCGCGACCGCGGGCGTGCCTCCGGGGTCGGGCAAGGTGCTCGAGACGATGGACGCGGGCGGCTACACGTACGTTCGCGTGGACCTCGGCGGCGCGGAGGCCTGGGCGGCCGGGCCGAAGGCCGTGGTGAAGGTGGGCGACACGGTCACGCTGCCGGGCGGCATGCCGATGCAGAACTACCACAGCGCCACGCTCGAACGGACGTTCCCGCTCGTCTACTTCGTCGCCTCGATCGGGACGGGCGGATACCCGGTCGGCGGAGCGGACGCCGCCGCCGAGGCGGTCGCCGCTGCGCACAAGGGCGTCTCGGTCCCGGCGCCGGCCGCCGCGGAGCCGGTCGCGCGCCTCGAGGGCGGCCGCACGATCGAGGAGATCGTCACGAAGGCCGCGGAGCTCTCCGGCCAGGAGGTCGCCGTCCGCGGGCGCGTCGTGAAAGCGAGCTTCGGGATCATGGGCGCGAACTGGATCCACGTGCAGGACGGCACCGGTGCCGCCGGGACGAACGACCTGACCGTGACGACCGACGCGAAGGTCGCCGTCGGCGACGTCGTGGTCGTGCGCGGGAAGGTCGTCACCGACAAGGACTTCGGCGCGGGGTACAAGTACGCGGTGATCGTGGAGAAGGCGAGCGTGGAGAAGCAGTAGAGGACGGTCTCCGGCTGTCCGGACGAATGCGGAAGCGCCGCAGCGGGAGGTTCAGCGACGTGCGGCCCGGGGCACTTCCGAAGTCGCCACTGGCGACTTCGGATGCGTGCTTCGTCCGCACCGTGCCCGTGAATTCCTCGGCGCCAACGGCGCCGAGGAATTCACCCCCCCGACAACGCTCCGACGATGAACACCTCCGCCCCCGCCGGCACCGGGGTCGCGCGGTCCGTCGCAGTCGTCTCGCCGACGAACACGTGCACGTGCCGCCGCACGCGGCCCTGTTCGTCGATGACGCGGAACGCGATCCCGGGATGCCGCCGGTCGAGGTCGTCCATCACCTCGCCGACGGTCGCGCCCGCGGACTCGATCACGGACGCGCCGCCCGTGTAGCTGTGCAGCAGGGCGGCGACCCGGACGCGGACGCTCATTCGAGCCGGGCCGCCGTCACGTTCTGGACCTTGGGCAGGTGGCGCGCGATGCCGTGCCACTGGTCGCCCTCGTCCGTCGAGAACCACACGTCGCCCGACGTCGTCCCGAACGCGAGGCCGAGCGGGTCGCGGCCGTCGTGCGCCATCGCCTGGCGCAGCACCGTGTACCACGCCGTCTTCGGGAGCCCCGCGTCGAGGCGTTGCCACTTCGCGCCGCCGTCGCGCGTGCGGTAGACGGCGGGCTTCCCGCCGACGCTCGTGCGCGGCCACACGGTGCCGCCGTCCATCGGCACGACCCAGCAGACGTCGGGGTCGCGCGGGTGGCACGTCATCGGGAAGCCGATGTCGCCGACGTCCTTCGGCATGTTGTCGCCGATGCGCACCCAACGCTGCGCCGCGGCGCCGTCCTTCCAGTCGAGGCGGTAGATGCCGCAGTGGTTCTGGTGGTACCAGCGGCCGGGCCTCGCGGGATGGACGACCATGTCGTGCGGGTCGTGGCCGTACTCGTACTCCGAACCGTCGGCCTTCGGCGGCGCGAAGTCCAGTCCGACGCCGAGGTTGACGGGACGCCACGTGGCGCCCGCGTCGTCCGTGACGCACACGCCCCCGCCGGAGAGTCCGAGCGTGATGCGCTTCGGGTTCGTCGGATGCACCTGCACGGAGTGGCACTTCGCGCCGTCGGGCGTCAGTTCGGAGAACTCGTAGCACCACGTGCGCAGCACGGGGAGGTCGTTGAAACCGTCGACCGCGTCCCATGTCATGCCGTCGTCGTCGGACTGGAAGAGTCCGATGCCGCTCGTGCCCGCGTACCAGCGGCCCGGCGTGCTCGCGTGACCCGGCGCGAGGAAGAAGACGTGATCGACGGTGCGGCCCTTCCTGCGCGGATCGTCCTCGGGCAACGCGGAACCGGCGTACTGCTCCGGCGTCTTGAAGCGCGGCGGGCGCTCCGACTCCTTCCACGTGCGCCCCGAGTCGGTGGAGCGGTACACGGTCGGCCCGAGGTGGCCGGTCTTCACGGACGCGAGGATCGTGCCCGCGCCGCGCGGGTCCTGGACCATGTGGTGCACCTGGCAGCCGAAGAACCACGTCTCTCCCGTGGTCCAGTCGAGCGGGCCCTTGCCGGAGCGCTTCAGCGCCCACGCGCCCTTGCGCGTGCCGATGAGCCATGCGTTCGAATCGCGGGGTGCGACTGGTTGCGTCACGATCTCCCTCCCTTGCCGTGAAGGACCTGACCGCGGCGCATCCTAACGGCCGCGTCGAGTTCGTCCGGCGGCGGCGGACGGGCCGGCTACGTCTCGAGCAGGCTGCGCAGCATCCACGCCGTCTTCTCGTGGAGTTGGATTCGCTGCGTGAGCAGGTCGCAGGTCGCCTCGTCGGACGCCTTCTCGGCCACGGGGAAGATCGACCGCGCGGTGCGCACGACGGTCTCCTGGCCCTCGACGAGCAGGCGGATCATGTCGTGGGCCTTCGGCACGCCCCGCGTCTCGGGGATGGAAGTGAGCCGCGCGAAGTCGGTGTACGTCGCGGGCGCGGGAAAGCCGAGCGCCCGGATGCGCTCCGCGACGAGGTCCACGGCGAGGGCGAGCTCGTTGTACTGCGCCTCGAACATCAGGTGCAGCGTCTGGAACATCGGGCCGGTCACGTTCCAGTGGAAGTTGTGGGTCTTGAGGTAGAGGCCGTACGTGTCGGCGAGCAGGCGGCCGAGACCGTCGGCGATCTGCGCGCGGTCCTTCTCCTTGATGCCGATGTCGATCTTCATGGGGGTTTCCTTTCGCGGTGTGTGGGGTTGGGCCGGGCCGCGGCCGCCCGGACGACGCGGATGCTCGCACGCGGAGCGCGTCGAGTCAGCCTGTGCCGGACCGTCCGACGTCGCCCCGGAGTGACGCGCGTCGCACGGGCCGGGCGTTTCTGCCGCGCGGCGCGCGACGACTTCGCGCCGGGGCCGCGCGGCAGCCATCATTGGCACGGCCCAACCGGAGGAGACGGAGATGAACCCGAGGTCGCTCGCGCTCGCGCTCGCGTTCGGTGCGGCGCTCCTCGCCGCGCGCGCCGCCCCCGCCGACGAGGCGTCGGACGCGCAGATGCGCTTCCGCGACGCGTTCAAACCGCTGAAGCTCCCG
>JANNHP010000043.1:0-1691 GCA_031404455.1 Planctomycetia bacterium
CGCGCTCGGCGCGGGCGGTTCGGGCACGAGATCGCGCCGGGCCTCCGGCTCGGGCGGCGTCCGCTCGGCGGCGAACTCCCCGCGTCCGTGACGGCCGTCGTCGACATGACGAGCGAGTTCCCGGTGTCCCCCGGCGTCGAGGGCCGCGAGTACCTGTGCGTCCCGCTCCTCGACGCAACCGCTCCCGACGCCGCGACGCTCGCTCGAATCGTCGACTGGATCGAAGCGCGACGCGGGGAGGTGTTCGTCCACTGCGCCGCGGGGAACGGCCGCTCTGCGACGGTCGTCGCCGCGGTCGTTCTCGCGCGCAGGCTCGCCCCGGACGCGGCGTCGGCCGTCGAGTTCGTGCGCCGCGCGCGTCCGTCGATCCGGCCGAACCGCTTGCAGCGAGCCGCGCTCGCGGAATTCGTGGCTCGTCCGTGACCCTCGCCCGGCCTCGGCGGGATCATGATGGACGAAGACCATGACCTCGCCCGAAGCAACGCCCCTCGACCAGCTCCTCGCCCACCGCGCGTGGGTGCGGGGTCTCGTGCGATCGCTCGTCCTCGACGCGTCGAGCGCCGACGACGTGGAGCAACAGGTCTGGCTCTCGGCGGTGGAGCAGGCACCCGCGAGGATCGCGCAACCGCGCGCGTGGCTCGCCGCCGTCGCGCGCAACTGGGCGAAACGGGCCCATCGCGGCGCGTCCCGCCGCATCCGGCGCGAGGCGTCGGTCGCGCGTCCCGAGGCGCAGGCGGCGGACGACGATCCGGTCGAGCGCGCCGAGGCGCACCGCGGCGTGGTGGAAGCGGTGCTGCGTCTGCCCGAGCCGCTCCGCACTTCGGTACTGCTGCACTACTTCGACGGTCTCTCCGCGGCGGACACCGCTGCGCGGCTCGGCGTGCCGCACGAAACCGTCCGGTCGCGCCTGCGGCTCGCTCGCGCGCGACTTCGCGACGAGCTCGCGCCGGCCGACGCGAGCGGCCGCGCCGTGTTTGCGCCCGCGCTCCTCGTCCTCGCGGATCTTCCCGCGCGTCTCGCTCTGCCGACGTCCACCACGATCTCAGGGGGAACCATCGCCATGGCCGCCTCGCAGAAGCTCGTCCTCGCCGTCGCTCTGCCCGCCGTCGCGGGCATCGCGTGGATCACTGCGCGCGCCGCGGCTCCGGAGGCGCCCGCCGACCGCTCCGAGGAGGTCGCCGCGCTGCTCGCCCGCGTCGAGAAGTTCGAGCGCACCGCGGAGGCGCCGCGAAGCCGGCCGCCCGAGGACCGCGCGCTCGTGCGCCGGATCGACGAACTCGAAGCGCGCCTCGCCGAGCGCGACACATCGGTGCGTCCCGCCGTGGCGACGACTTCCGCGGCCGGGCAGGACGAACTCTCGCGGCCGGCGAGGGAGGGCGCGCGCGCCGCGCCGTCCGGGTCGGAGCCGGACGACGCAGCCGCCGCGGAACTGCGGGAACTCGCCGCAGGCCTCGAGAAGCTCGCCGTCGACCTGGTGGAGCTGAGCGAGGGCATCGAGGCGGCCCCCGGAACGCCCGAGCACCGCGCCGCGATGAAGCGTCTCGCGGACCAGCTCGTGAAGAGCGCAGTTCCGCCAGCCGTCGAGAGCGATATCCGCCGGATCGAAGCGGTCTTCGACGGCGAGGCGAGGCGCGGACGCGTCTCGCCCGTCGAGGCCGAGGATCTCGCGGCGGTCGCGGCGGCGCTCGCGT
>JANNHP010000044.1:0-3773 GCA_031404455.1 Planctomycetia bacterium
CCGAGCTGTTGGCCCTCGACGTGCCGGACCGGGCCGGCGGCCTGGCCGAGGTGCTGGAGGTCTTCGAGAGGACCGGCCTGGGCGTGATGAATTTTGATGGCGCGCAAGCCTGGCTGGTAGGTGCCCCCCACAAGGGCCTGCCCGCCATGTTCACTATGATGAACACGGCTCGGCTCATCACGTTGATCCCGACGCGCGTCGCGACGAAGCCCTTGCAGTTCCCGTCCGTCACGTCGCGCGGATGGCGGCAGCGGTCGATCACCTGCTGGTTGTCGATCGAGACGACGGGCAGACGGTGGTGTCGCCCGTAGACGTACGCCCACGACTCGAAGTCGGTGAACACCATCTGCGGCTCGAACTCCGCGCGGAGTTGCTTGTAGACGCCGACGTTGCGCTTCAGCGCCGACGGGATCTCGCGCAACGTCCGCGCGAAGGTGGCGCTCTTGTCCACGCCGGCACCGCGGTAGGTGAAGCGCAGGCCGTGGATCTCGTGGACGGCGACGCGCGGATTGCCGGCGAAGACCTCGGAGAGGAACTTGAACGCTCGGTCGGAGACGACGACGTGGATCTCGTGGCCGCGCGCGAGGAGGTGCTCCATCACCACACGGCTGCGCGTCGCGTGGCCCATGCCGTCGCCGACGACGCCGTAGAGGAGCCTCACCGGTCCTCGCTCTTCGTGCAGAGAGCGGCGAGGCGCGTGTAGCGCGGGCGCACGTCGCGCGCGAAGCCGGCCTCGATCGTGTGCGGCCCGGTCCAGTTGACGAGATTGAGGTGGTCGCAGTCCCACCTCGGCAGCACCTCGCCCCACGCTGCCGAGCGGCGCGAGACGAGGCCGTCGTTCGGGCCCTCGGCGATCGCGATCGCGTCGTGCGTGAACCTGAGGCCGTAGAGCATCTTGCGCCGCGGCTTGACTCCCGCGATCGAGTAGTAGCGCACGCCCGGGGCGTCCGGCGTCTTCTCGCTCCAGCGCAGGCACGTCTCGGTGCGCAGATCGTGGAGCGCCTCGTGCTCGATGCGCGTCATCGCGAGGAGTTCGAGGAAGCGCGACCGCGTCGCGAAGTCGTGGACGCGGTCGGCGACCGGGCTCCCGCGGTTCGGCGTGCCGAGCATGATGAGCGTGAGCACCTGCTCGTCCATGCCGAGGCGCGAGATCATGTGCCGCGCGTCGAGGCCGCCCATGCTGTGCGCGATCAAGTGCACCGGCTCGTCGCCGGCCTTCTCGCGGATGGCGTCGCGCAGCACGGCCGCGCGCTTTGCCAGCGATCCGAGCGGTGGGACGTCGGTGACGATCACCCGGCAGCCCGCGGCCTCCAGGTGCTCGGGGATGCCGCGGAAGTACGTCGCGACCTTGAGACGCCGCACCGCAAACCGCGAGAACCCGGCGAGTCCGTGCGCGAGGACGATCGCGTGCCGCGGCGGCGACTTCACGTCGTCCTCCGCGCGCGCTTCTTCTCCTTCTCGGCCTTCTCCTCGTCCTTCACGCGGCGCCAGATCGTCTCCACCTCCTCGGACGTCTTCGCTTCGAGGTCTCCGAAGATGTGCGGATGGCGGCGCCGGATCTTCGCGGCGGCGCCCTCGACGACGTCGCCCATCGAGAACCAGCCCTTCTCACGGGCGAGCTCCACGGTGAAGACCACGTTGAAGAGGAGGTCGCCGATCTCCTCGCGGAGCTCCTGCGGGTCGGCCCGCCCGGCTTCGACCTCGGGCAGCGCGGCGGCGGCCTCTTCGAGTTCCTCGCGCAGATAGGGGACGAGCGTCGCGAGCGTCTGCTTCAGGTCCCACGGGCAGCCTGCGTCTTTGTCGCGCAGGCGTTCCATGATCGCGCAGAGCTCCGCGAGCCGCGCCGTGCGCGGGTCGGAGGAGGCGGGGGGGAGGGGGTGGTTCGTCACGGGCGAAAGGCTAGTGCATTCGAGGCGAGGCCCGTTCCAACGTCTCGGTAGGGGCGGACCCCTGTGTCCGCCCCCGTGGATACGGGGCAGGTGCCCGCAGCCGGATCGACGTTGGGCGGACACGGGGGTCCGCCCCTACCGAGAGACCGTGAGTCGCTTTCGTGACGTCGGGCTCGGGCTACTCGCTCGGGAACGAGATCTCGACCTGCTTCCCGTCGCGTTCGATCTCGACCTTCGACGGCGGCAGCACCGAGGGCCGATGACGGTGGCGCTGGAGGAAGCGCCACGCGGAGCGGCCATCGGCCGCGAGGAGACGGTCGCCGGCGCGCACGCCGGCCTTGGCGGCGGCGGACTCGCCCTCGACTTCGACGAACGTCAGCGACGGCTCTCCGCAGGCGTCGGTCGAGAGTTCGAGCACGGTGCCGTCGATGAGCGGACGGCCCGGCTCCTTCGGCGCGGTGTAGGTCGCAAGCTGCACGCAGCGCGTGAACCGCTCGCCGCCGCGGTCCACGGTCACCTTCACGCGGTCGCCCGGGCGGCGGCGCATGATGGAGTGCGTGAGGTCGGAGAAGGACGCGATCTCGACGCCGCTCACGGCGACGATCGCGTCGCCCTCGGCGAGTCCCGCGGCCTCGGCCGGGCTGCCGGCGAGGAGCGTGTCGACGCGGTTCGAGTCGCCGATCATGAGCACGCCGATCATCGGCCGCTCCACGGTGCCCGTCGCCGCGATCTGGCGCGCGGCGTCGGCGATGTCGTCGCCGCGGACGAAGAGCGTCGCGCGCGGCAGGCGCACGCAGACGCCCGACGCGGCGGAGTCGTCGCGGGCGACGAGCGAGCCGACGGCCATGCCGAGCAGGTTGCCGTCGCTGCCGACGAGCGGACCGCCCGCGGCGCCGCGCGCGATCGAGATCGGCGCGTAGAGGAAGCGGTCGTAGAGCGAGCCCTGGTCGGGCGCCGGACGCACCGAGGCGACCTGCACGTCGATCGACGGGGCGCGCGTGCCCTGGGCGGTGGCGCCGAGGAACCAGCCGATCGTGGACTCGCCGACCTCGACGCGCGCCGCGTGCGGCAGCGCCGTGACCTTCTCGGGCGCGGACGTGCGCAGCACCGCCATGCGGAAGGGATCGTCGAAGCCGGCGAGCGTGGCGTCGCGGACGGTGCCATCGATGAAGCGGACCTCGATGCGATCCGCGTCGGCGACGAGGTCGCGCGTGGTGACGAGGAGGTTCTTCGACGCGATGAAGAAGCCCGTGCCCTCGATGCGCTCGGCGTGCTGCGAGTCGGGCGCGATGACGAGGCCGGGGAAGGCGAGGCGCGGAAGCGGGCTCGCGCGCGTGATCACCGTGACCGTGACGACCGCGGGCGCGGCCGCCTCCTTGATCTCCTGCGTGCGGCGTTCGAAGGCGCGATCCGCGGCGGGGTCGGCGTCCTGCCCGAACGCGGGGAAGGCGAGGGCGGCGCAGAAGAGGGAACCGGCGGCGGCCGGGATCGCTGCGCGCATCAGCGGGTCGAAGACTCGTACCTGCCGAGCCGTGAGCCGATGTGCACCGGCTGGAGCACGGGGCGGCGCGAGCGCTGGTAGAGGAGGCCGTTGTCCCAGTCGTATCCCTGGAACCACGACGCCGAGTTGCTCACGACGGAGATCGGCGCCGCGGCGGGCCGCAGACGGCGCACCGGGCGATCTTCGGCCTGCGAGAGGAGCACTGCGGAGAGGACCGCCGCGGCCGCGGCCATTCCGCTCGTCGCCATCCAGCGGATGCGCGCGGTGCGGATCGACTCGAAGCGGGGCAGGCGGGCGAAGAAGCCGCGCGGGGCCGGGTGGGCGAGGGCCTCGGCGGGGAGCGAGTCGATGCGGGCCATGATCTTGTCGAAGCAGTCGGAGGG
>JANNHP010000045.1:0-6358 GCA_031404455.1 Planctomycetia bacterium
GACATGGACTTCATCGCCCCCAGCACCACGGAACTGGATCCCCCTGCAAACGTCACTAACCTGACGGCGATGACGCATGCGTCGCCCCTACAGTGGCAGATGCGCCGTCCCTTACCTGTCACGCCTTGATGGCCCGTGTCCGGGCTAGAGACGATCACGAAGCTCGAACGCGGACGGCTCGACACGGCCGCCCTTGAAGTCCGAGGGCGAGTCTTCGATGCAATCGCCGAGGTGACTGTGAGCGCGCGGGCGCTGCGTCGCGTGCGTTGACGACGGCCTGGACGCGGTTCGCACGCGTGCTAGCATTCCGGCCATGCACGGACTGCGCGCGCGCGTACACAACGGTCGCCTGCTGGTGGACGAACCGACGGACCTCCCGGAGGGGACCGTGCTCGACCTTGTCGTCGATGACGAAGGCGACGACATGGACGACGCGGAACGCGCGGCGCTGGACGCCTCGATCGCGCGCGGCCTAGACGCGGCCCGTGCGGGAAGAGTCCGCTCGGCGATTGAAGTGCTCGCGGATCTGCGCGCCAAGCGTTGAGGCGCGACGTTGTCGTCACCGAGCCCGCCGAGCAGCAACTGACGATCATCGACGCTTGGTGGCGCGACAACCGTCCGGCGGCGACGGGACTCTTCGAGCAGGAGTTTGCGTCGGCGACCGAAACGCTCGCCACGCATCCCGGCGTCGGCGCACCGGTTCGCCGTCGACGAGTCAAAGGGCTGCGCCGCGTTCTGCTGCGAGCCACGCGTTACCACGTCTACTACGTCGCGACGGATCGCACGGTCACGGTGCTGGCCGTTTGGAGCGCGGTGCGCGGAAGCGGGCCGCCCTACGCGATGCTCAGCGGGACGACATGAGCGACGTGCCGGATCGGGAGTCTCGCACGCACACGGTGCCATGACGGACGACGACATCTTCGAAGCAGCGAAGTCGCGCTGGAGGCGCCTGGCCGATCTGGCCGCAGCCTCTCCCGTGGCCGCCCTGTCCGGAGTGGTCGCTGCGAGTGGGGCAGCCGGCGTCAGGTCACAAGGCGACGCGGCGTGGACGCTAGACGTTCGATCTCGCCGCCTGGAGGACGCCGCATAGCGAGGTTCACTCGACGCGGCTCGTCGTGCGACGAACGGTGTCGGATGAGGAACTCCGTCGGCTGAGAGCCGAGATCGATTCCTACGCAGTCGTGCGCCTCAGGGCGCGGGTCGTCGTCGACGTGTCGAACGGCACGACCGCCGCGTTCCTCGAGACGTTGGAAGGAGCCGAGACCAACGACGCTGAGCTGACCGCCTTGGCGGATCGACTACGGCAGCCCGTGAGCTTCGACGACGCGCGACTCGGCAAGTTCACGCTGGATCGGCGCATCGACGTCTTCTCCGCCGATGTCGACTGGAACGGCGCGCGTGCGTCGCTGAGCTTGTCCGCAGACACAGTGGAAGCCGCCGGCGCGGCGATCCCAACAGCGCACTCGCTCTGGGCAAGCCAGAGGGAGTGGGACCTCCGCGTCCGGAACTTCGCCGCTCGGGAGCTGCTAGCGCTCAAGAACGAGTCTTGGCTCGACGAAGGCGAATCCGCCGTCACGATGTCGGAGTTCGCAGCCCGAATGCAGATTGAGTCCATCAGCATCGACGTGGGTGGTTCGTTCGAGTTCTGGTTCGCCGACGGCGAACTGTTCTTCGGTCACGCGATCAGGGTCAGCGGGACCTTGGCACAGGGCCCGACGGACGCCGGCATCGCAGGGTGAGCTTCTACAGCAGACACACATCGAACAGCGGACACCCGTCGCACTTGCGCCGTTCGCGCCGCCGCGGACACGTCCCGAGAATGCCGAGCCGACACAGCGCGTAGTCGTACCGCACCGGATCCGCGGGATCCATGGCCCGCAACTCCGCCGTGACGGCGAGAGCCGCCTTCCAGTCGGCGGTCGCGCGGCGCAGGAGGCCGACGTAGCGGGCGATGCGCGCGACGTGCGTGTCGAGCGGGACGACGAGGCGCGCGGGATCGACGTGGGTCCACGGGCCGGGGTCGAGGCCGTCCTTGCGGCACATCCAGCGCATGAAGAGGCAGAGACGCTTCGACGCGCCGCCGGTAGCGGGGCCGGAGAAGAAGTACCGCAGATGACGCGAACTGTGCGGCGGCGCGAGGGCGAGACCGCGCGCGGCGAAGGACGCGAGCGCCGCGCCGATCGGATCGGCGTCCGCGCCCGGACGGGGCTCGCCGGGAAGGATTCCGCCGGGTCCCGGGTCCCCCGCCGCGAAGAACGCCTCGACGGAGCCGTGCTCGCGGAGCACGCGGCCGAGGACGGAGATCGCGAGCGACGCCTCGTCCGGACCGAGCCAGCGATGGCGCCAGCCGTCGAGGCGCACGCGGTCGCGCCGGTGGTCCCACGCGATCGCCGACGCCGCGGGCGGGCCGGGCATCCGCGCGAGGAGTCCGCGGACGCTCGAGACCGCACCGCGCGCGGAGCCGAACGCGAGGCCCGAGCCGAGGAAGCCGACGACCTCCAGATCGCGAGGATCCGTGAACTCGCGGACGACCTCGAGCGGGTCGGGCGGGAGGTGCTCCACGCCGAAGCCGGATGCGAGCGCGTCGAAGCGCGACTTCAGGAGGGCGCGGCGCGGACGACGTCTCGGGATCTCTGTCACGCGCGCCGTTGTACTGCGCGGGGCGGCGTCAGACGGAGAGTTGCAGTCCGAGCGTCGAGCGGAAGCACGCGGCCGTCTGCTCCACGCTCTTGTGCGCGGTGAGGTGCGGGCGGCCGACGACGCCGACGACCCATCCCTCGAAGCCCGCGGCGCGGAGCGCAACGCTCTGTCCCGCGAGGTCGACGATGCCCTTGCCCGGATCGACGTAGCCGTCGCGCGAGATGTCGGGCGTCTCCGGTTTGCGCAGGTCGCGCACGTGCACCACGTGGAGCCGCTTGCCGTGCGTCGTGAGGAAGCCGGCTGGATCGAGCTCGGTCTTCGCGAGGTGCGCGGTGTCGACGCAGATCCGCACGGCCTCGGGATCGGTCTCCTCGAGCAGGCGGCCGAGCGACTGCCGCGTGCGGAAGGGCGAGCGGTGGTCCGGCTGGTAGCAGAAGTTCACGCCCATGGTCCGCGCCACGCGCCCGATCTCGTTCAGGAGCGAGGACGCGTGCTTCAGGTCGAGGACGGGGTCCATCGCGCGCTCGCCGCCGCAGTAGACGGCGTAGTCGCCGCCGACGGCCTTGATCCACGCGAGCATCCGCGTCCACTCCGCGACTTCGGCGTCGTGGTACTCGGGCGCGGTGAGCTGGCCGCCGCAGTGGACGCCCGCGAGCGAGACGCCGGCGATGTCGAGGATCGCGCGGAACTCGTCGGGCCGGTCCGCGAAGACCACCGTGGTGTCGGCGAAGATCTCGAGCCCGGCGAAGCCGTGCCGCGCGCACGACGAGAGCGCCGCGAGCACGTTGTCGCTGCCGAAGGCACTGACGTGGAATCCGATCCGTTCAGGACGCACACGGATAAGTCGGCCCCACGCCGCGCGCTACTTGAAGTCTTTCTTGTTCTCCTTCAGCCACGCGTCCCACTCCCGGTAGCTGCGGAACTCCTGCGCGGTGATCTCCTTCAGCGCCCAGCGGGCCCATCCCTCGCTCTTCTGCCAGAGCTTCACGCGCTCCTGCCAGTAGCTCGCCGGCGGGTTCTTCGGGTCGTTGGGGTTCTTCGGCTGCGGCTCGGGGACGAGCTCGATGAGGAGCGGCACCGCGCGCTTCATCTTCGCCTTGCCGAGATAGTGGATCGACGCGCGGATGAGGTCGATTCCCCACGACGCCCGCATGCGCCGCTCGTCGGCGAGGAGCGGCGTGAGGAAGTCCTCGAACACCGTCGACTCCTCGCCCTTCACGTCGAGGCGGATCAGGTAGTCGATGGCTGCGGCGCCGACCTCGCCGGTCAGCCCCGTGCCGTCCTTCTTCGACGGCTTCGCCTTCAGCAGCTTGCGAACGTCCTTCTCGACGTCCTTCATGTCCTGCGCCGCGGCCGCCCGGAGCGACGCCGAGAGCACTCCCGAGTCGCTCGACTTCAGCCCCGTGCGGACGAAGGGCACGAAGCTCGCGTGCCGCAGCGTCTCCATCTCCTCGAGTGCTTTCGCGAAGAGCTCGTCGTTCTTCTCGTCGACGGCCTTCTGCACGTCGTCGGTGACGCGCTTCAGCTCCTCGGCGGAGGCCTCGAGGACCACGGGGACCGGCGGCATCTCGGGCTTCGACCCCGCAATGGAGACCGCGGCGGCGGCGGCGAGGAAGCCTGCGATGAGCGTGGGGCGCAGCATGGCGCAGATCCTAACACGGTGGACGATCGCCCGCGCCGCGCTACGATCCCCCGCCCATGCCCGCCCAACCGCTCGTCTCGCCGCAACGCTGGAACCTCGGGAACGTCGTCTTCGGTCCCGAGGAGATCCGCAGTACGAACGCCCAGCGCTACGAGATGGAGCACCTCGACGCGGTGTCGCTCTTCGACACGGGGGCGCAGGAGGTCGCGGGCTGGAAGGACGTCCGCGCCGACGAGTTCTGGGTCCGCGGCCACGTCCCCGGGCGGCCGCTGCTCCCGGGCGTGATCATGCTGGAGGCGCTCGCCCAGCTCACGAGCTTCTACATCGGGCGCGCGATCCCGGACATCGGGTTCATCGGGTTCGGCGGCGTGGACGAAGTGAAGTTCCGAGCGACGGTCGTGCCCGGGGAGCGCCTCGTGCTCGTCGGCAAGGCCGTGACGATCCGTTCTCGCGTGGCGATCTTCGACACGCAGGGCTGGGTCGGCGACCGGCTCGTGGTCGAGGCCCGGATCACCGGAGTGAAGGTGTGACGATGATGACCGATCCGAGCGACCCCGAAGAACCCGTCACGGAGCCGATCGAGACCGCCGCGGGCGTTCCCGCCGGCCCACCCGCCCCCGCCGGAGCAAACGTCCCCGCCGATCCGAAGAACCCCTCCGAGGGCGTGATGGCGGCACTCGTGAAGCTCGCGCGCCCCTCCACGCCCGGCGAGATCGCCGCGGCGACCGGCCTTCCCGAGAAGACGGTGCGCCGCACGCTCGGCCGCCTCGTCTCCGTGAAGGACGCGAAGCGCGCCGGCGGCGACCGTTTCACGGCCTCGAAGCACCGCTCCTGAGCGACGACTCCCCTCCTCCGCCCCCGCCGCCTCCCCGTCCGCCGCGCAGGAAGCGCTACAAGGGCACGCACCCGCGCCGCTTCGAGGAGCGCTACAAGGAGCTCGATCCCGCGCGGTTCCCCGAGGAGCAGGCGAAGGTCGTCGCGCGCGGCGACACGCCCGCGGGGACGCACCTGCCGGTCATGCTCGACGAGGTCCTCATCGCGCTGCGCCCGGTGGCGGGCGAGATCGTCCTGGACTGCACGCTCGGCCGCGGCGGACACGCGCGCGCCCTCGCCGCGAAGGTCGGCACGACGGGCCGCCTGATCGGTCTCGACCGCGATGCCGAGGAACTGGCGCGCACGCGCGAGAGCCTCGCGAAGGAGGGCGTCGCCGCGTCCACGCATCACCTGAACTTCGCGGGCGCCGCGAAAGCCGTCGCCGCCGAGGGACTCGAAGGCGTCGACTGCCTCCTCGCCGATCTCGGGGTCTCGTCGATGCAGATCGACCGGCCCGAGCGCGGGTTCTCGTTCAAGAGCGAGGGTCCGCTCGACATGCGCATGGACCGTTCGAAGGGGCGCCCCGCGTCGGAGTGGCTCGCCGCGGCCGACGAGGACGAGATCGCCGCGGCGCTCACCACCCACGGCGATGAGCCCGCCGCCGCGCGCATCGCGGCGGCCATCGTGTCGCGGCGCGCGTCCGGTCCGCCGCTCGAGACGACACGCGACCTCGCCGAGATCGTGCTCCGCGCGCAAGGCGTCGACTGGCGCACGTTCCGTCAGGAGCACGCGTTCCAGCGGCATCCGGCCGCGCGGACGTTCCAGGCGCTCAGGATCGTCGTCAACCGCGAGGACGAGGCGCTCTTGCAGCTTCTGCGCGACCTGCCGTGGATCCTGCGCCCGGGCGGCCGCGCTGCCGTCATCGCGTTCCACAGCGGCGAGGAGGACCGCGTCGCCGCGTCGTTCGAGGCGGGCCGCGCATCCGGGCTCTACGCGGCGATCTGCGAGACGCCGCTCCAGCCGTCGCCGCAGGAGAAGCGTCTCAACCCGCGCTCGCGGTCCGCGCGCCTGCGCTGGGCGGTCCGGGCGTAGGCGCGGAACCGCGCGGACGCGGGAGCGCGCCGGACTCTCCGGGCTTCGCAGCATCAACTCGGTACTGACGTTCGCTTCGCCCGGTGGGCTATCCTGCGCCCGTCCTGCGGAGGGTCGGATGGAGACGTCTCGAAGGGTGTGGTCGTGTCTCGCGGCGACGGTTCTCGCCGC
>JANNHP010000046.1:0-2061 GCA_031404455.1 Planctomycetia bacterium
GCTATCACGCTTCGGGCCAGCCACTCGCGCCTGTGTGGGCTTCGCGGCTTTACACGCCCGTTACCGCCCGGGGCCTCTGGCGCACGTAGGTTGTGGACAGGACGCGCGCGACGAACAGGAGGCCCGCCATGACGCTCACGAGGCTCGCTCTCGGAACCGCTCTGCTGTTCGGCTGTGCCGTGCCCGGCCCGACGGCCGTGGCGTGCGACGATGACCCGCCGGCGAAGGCCGAGCGTCCCATCGACTTGGCCCTCTGCCTCGACACGAGCAACAGCATGGACGGCATGATCGATGCCGCGAAGCGCCGGCTCTGGGACGTCGTCAACGACCTCTCGCACGTGAGGCCGGTGCCACGCCTGCGCGTCGCGCTGCTCTCCTACGGCAACAACGCGTACTCGAAGGAGTCCGGCTGGGTCGTCACCGACGCGCCGTTCACCGACGACCTCGACCTCATTTCGCAGAAGCTCTTCGCGCTCCGGACGTGGGGCGGCGAGGAGTACGTGGCCCGCGTGCTCGACACGGCGGTCGAGAAGCTGAAGTGGAGCGACGACCCGAAGGCGCTGCGCATCTGCATCGTCGCGGGGAACGAGTCGGCCGACCAGGACCGGCTCGTCGGCTTCCGCGACGTCTCGGGGAAGGCGGCGAAGCGCGGGATCATCGTCAACTCGATCTACTGCGGGAACGAGCGCGACGACATCGCCACGGCTTGGCGCGACGTCGCGAAGCTCGCCGAGGGCGAGTTCGCCGCCATCGACCAGAACCAGCGGGCGCCCGTCTGCGAGACGCCGTACGACGCGCTCCTCGCCGCGCTCTCGACGTCGCTGAACGCGACGTACCTGCCGTTCGGCAAGCTCGGCGCGGCCAACTGCGCCAACCAGACCGCGCAGGACGGGAACGCCAACAGCCTCGGCCGCGATGCGGAGGCGTCCCGCGCCGCGGCGAAGGCGGGCGTCAACTACCGCAACGGTTCGTGGGACCTCGTGGACGCGTGCCGCGAGAAGCAGGTGGATCTCTCGAAGCTCGCGACCGACGACCTCCCCGAGGCGATGCGCAAGCTCACCGCGGACGAGCGCGCGAAGTACGTCGAGGAGATGGCTCGGAAGCGCGCCGAGATCCAGAGGCAGATCGCCGACCTCTCGGCGAAGCGCGCGGAGTTCATCGCCACCGAGATGAGGAAGCAGGGCATCGCCGAGGACCTCTCGATGGGCGGCGCGGTCCGCCGCGCGGTGAGGAAGCAGGCCGAGCGCAAGGGCTTCACGTTCGGGGCGAAGTAGCATGTCGCCCGTGACCCCATGAGCCAGCGCACCATCCTGGTCGTCGAGGACGACGCCGCGATCCGGCGCGGGCTCGTCGATGCGCTGAAGTTCGGCGGCTACCGCGTGCTCGAGGCCGCCGACGGGAAGACCGGGCTCGCAATCGCGCTCGGCGCGGAGATCGACCTCGCGCTCCTCGACGTGCTGCTCCCGCACATGACCGGCTTCGAGATCCTGACGGCGCTGCGCCGGACGAAGCCCGCGCTGCCCGTCATCATGGTGACGGCGCGCGGCGCCGAGGCCGACCGGGTCGAAGGTCTCACGGGGCGGCGCCGACGACTACGTGGTGAAGCCGTTCAGCGCGAAGGAACTGCTCGCGCGCGTCGAGGCCGTGCTGCGGCGCTCGGCGGAGCGCCCGAAGTCCGTTGGACGTCTCGACGTCGCGGGCCGCGCCGTCGACTTCGAACGCCGCGAGGTGACGCGTCCGGATCGCAGCGTCGCCGCGATGTCGGAGCGCGAGGCCGACGTGCTGCGCTACCTCGCCGAGAGCAATGGCCGCGTCGTCTCGCGCGACGAACTGCTGCAGCGCGTGTGGGGACTCGATCCGAAGGGTGTCGCCGCCACGCGGACCGTGGACATGCACGTCGCGCGCCTGCGCGACAAGCTCGGCGACGACTCCGACGCGCCGCGGATCATCGTCACCGTGCGCGGCGTCGGCTACCGCCTGGAGCGCGGCGCATGAAGGCGCGGCGCGGACTGTGGCTCGTGTTCGGCGCGTGCGCGGCGGTCGTCGTCGCGGCGATGGCGT
>JANNHP010000047.1:0-7685 GCA_031404455.1 Planctomycetia bacterium
GATCGGATGTCGTCCGAGGTGAGATCGGGGAACGCGGCGAGGATGTCCGCTTCGTCCATGCGATCCGCGACCATCGCGACGACGGTGGCGACGGGGATCCGCAGATCGCGGATGCAGGGCACTCCGGCCATGCGGCGCGGATCGACCGTGATCCGCTGCGCCGGCTTCGCGCGGCGCGCCTGCTTGGGTCGCGTTCGGCGGGGCTGCGGTCGCGTCGGCATGGAAGGAGTATACGACGCCGCCGTCCGTGCCGACCCGTCGGGCTTCTCACCCGCACGAGCGCCGAGCGCCGATCCCCGCCCCCCGCCCGATTCCTGACGCCCCCGCCCTCCGGGACGGCATCCTCCCGCCCTTCCATGCGCGACGCGTTCTGACCGGACACACGCCGCTCCCGTGAGGACGGCGCCCTCGGGCGACGTCCCTTCCTCGATTCCCTCCGGTCCCGGAGCGACGGCGCCCGTCCGCGGCGCGGCTCCGCTTCCTCGGGTGCGTCGTCATGGAGACTCCCTGCCGATTCGTTCGATTCGTGCTGCCCGTTTGTGACGAAGAGACGTCGTGCGCGACGGGCGTGTTCCAGGTCCGCCAACTCTGGCGCACGCGCGACGTGGACCCCGCGTTCGACCGTCGCGTCGCGGCGGCGTTCGACTGGTTCAACGACAACCTGCCGGTGCCGCCGGTGGTGAAGAAGCGGAAGGACGGACTCTGCTGGTTCCGGCGCGAGCCGGAGCGGCCGTGGCTGCCCGAGTCGCTTGAGCCGCTGCGCCGCGCGTTCCGTCTCGCGAGCTACCTGCGCTCGCGCGGCATCCGCGTGGAGACGTTGCAGACGTCGGATGCCGGGCGCGTGCTGTACGAGGATCGCTGGCAGGTCGTCGCGGTGCCTCGTCCGGCGACGCCGACCGGATGGGTAAAACGCGGCGTCGACTACGTGCCGGTGGACGGGCGATGATCCGGCCGCGGCGGGATCGACTCAGCGGGCTCCACGCGCCCGGGTCGTCGAGGTTCATTCCGTCGCTCCTCGTAGACGTGCCGACGTACGGCCTGCATGTCGAGGGTCGCGCGCCGCAAGAGGACGACCATCCTGTCCGCCTCGGCGAACCGGCGCGCCAGTTCCTCGCGGCTCAAGTTCATGACGGGATCGTAGCACCCGCACCACCTTTGGGCGCGTGCGCCGCCCGGCTCACCCGGCATACCCCACCGACCACGGCTCCGCGTCGCGCGCCGCTAGGCCGTGCAGGCGCTTCGCGATCTGCTGGAGATGACGCGCGTCGTGCGCGGCCCACGAGGCGAGAAGTTCTCCCGCGTAGGCGGGACCGAACGTCGGATGCACGCGGGCGTTGTCCCACTTCGGCGCGGCGAGACCGCGCAGCCACACGAGCGACGCCGCGCGCGCGCCGCGGAACCGGCGCAGGCTCTCGGCCGGATCGCGCTCCTGGTAGCGGCGCGAGACGACGTCGCCCTGCGGGTCGATCGGCGCCCAGTCGCGCAGAGGGTCCTCGAGCGTCGAGCGCACGCGCGCGCGGAAGTCGTCGGTCTCCTCGTCGGCCAGGTGGTTGACGATCTCGAGGATCGACCACGCGCCGTCCGCCGGACGCCAGCGCCAGTCGGCATCCGGGAGCGGCGAGAGCAGTGCGTCGAGCGCGAGTGGGAGCCGTTCGAGACGGTCGATCAGCGCTGAGGAGTCCATGGCCGGATGCTACGGCGACGCGTCCGTCCGGGTCATCGCCGATGCAGGCGGCAAGAACGGGTCGGGTTCAGTGTTACCGCTTGCGACCGTTGTCGCACGGCTCGCACGCGGACGCCGCCCCGGCCCATATTGCTGGAGCCGGTGCGACCGGCGATTGGTAGAGAGGAAGACCCTCGCCGACCCCGATGCCCGACCCCGATCCGCCCCCCGCCGAGCCCGCCCCCGAAGGCGACACCGTCTTCGGCGCGTTCCGGCTGATCCGGGAACTCGGCCGCGGCGGGATGGGCACCGTCTGGCTCGCCGAGGTGCGCGAGGAATCGTTCAAGGTGACGGGCGACTCGACCGCGGAGCTTGGCGACATCCTCCACCGCCCGCCGCCCGGCACGCTCGTCGCGCTGAAGACGTTCCATCCGCACCTCGTCGATTCGAAGGACTTCGCCCGGCGCTTCCGTCGCGAGGCCCGCACGGGTGCCTCGATCCGGCACGTCAACGTGGTCCGCACGTTCGAGGCGGGCACGGCGAAGCTGCGCGGCGCCGCGACGAGCTACCTCGCGATGGAGTACGTCGAGGGGCAGACGCTCCGCGACCTCATCAAGGAGCTCGGCCAGGTGCCGCCGGAGTTCGCGACGGTCATCGCGAAACAGGTCGCGTCGGGGCTCGAGGCGATCCACGCGGCGGGTGTCACGCACCGCGATCTCAAGCCGGAGAACGTGATCATCACGTCGGACCACCGCGTGAAGCTCATGGACCTCGGCGTCGCGAAACTGCGCGAGGCGTCGATCCGTCTCTCGATGACCGGACAGTTCCTCGGCTCCGTGCACTACGCGTCGCCCGAGCAGTTCAGGAACCCCGAGTCGGTGGATGCGCGCACCGACCTCTACGCGCTCGGCGTGCTGCTCCACGAGATGCTGTCGGGCCGCAATCCGTTCTTCCACAACGACATCCGCGTCGTGCTGCGGCGCACGGTCTCGGAGCTGCCGCGGCGTCTCTCCCTCGACGTGCCCGAGACGCCGCCCGTCATCGACCAGCTCGCGTGGACGCTCGTCCAGAAGGACCCGGCGCAGCGTCTGCAGACCGCGACCGACGTGATCGACGTGCTGGAGCGCGGCGAGGACTCCGCGTGGTGGACGTCGGCGGGCCGCACGGCATGGTCGGCTTCCGGCGAGCGGCTCGCGCACCGCATGCCGGTGCCGCGCGAGACGCGCGTCGTCGGCCGCGAGACGGAACTGCGCGAACTGCGGCGGCTCTTCGACCTCGCGGCCGAGGGCGAGCGTCACACGGTGTTCCTCGAAGGCGAGGCGGGCGTCGGGAAGTCGCGCCTCCTCGACGAGTTCGCGGCGTCGCTCGCGGAGGAGAACGTAGCGTTCCACTTCCTGTTCGGCGCCGCCGCGCAGACGGGGACCGGCCGGCCGATGCACTCCTTCGCCGAGGCGCTCCTCTCGGCGCTCGACGCGAACGACGTCGCGGGCTCGCTCGGGAAGCTGCTCCCCGCCGAAGCGCCCGTCGCGGCATTCGCCGACTTCCTCCGCGGCACGCCCGGCGCGGCTCCGCTCACGCAGGACCAGATCCGCGCAATCTTCGCCGCGAGCTTCCGCGCGCTCGCCGTTGAGAAGCCGCTCTTCCTCGTGATCGACGACGTCCACCTCGCCGCGGAGAACAGCCTCAACCTCTTCGCGTACCTCGCCCGCGACGACCGCGGCTCGCGCATCCTCCTCGCCGCCGCGTTCCGTCCCCCCGAGGACGGCCAGGCGCTCCATCAGCTCGTCCACGGCGCGCGCGAGTCGAACGTCCACCACGTCGTGCTCGGACGGCTCGCCGCGAAGGACGTCGGCGCCCTCCTGCGCGAGGTGCTGCGCAGCGAACGGCTCGTGCAGGAGCTCGGCTTCCGGCTGATGGAGAAGACCGAGGGCAACCCGTTCTTCATCCTCGAGGTGCTGCGCACGCTCCAGCACGACCGCGTGCTGACCAAGCGCGAGGACGGCGTGTGGACGCTCGCCGGCAGCAAGGTCGAGATCCACGTGCCCGACTCGGTGAAGGAGCTCCTCCACTCGAGCCTCGCGCGGCTCTCCGAGGAGGACCGCGACCTCCTCGACATCGCCTCGGTGATGGGCATGGACTTCGATCCCGACGTCATCGCCGAGATCCTGGCGCTCCCGAAGATCCCGCTGCTCAAGCGCCTCTCGCAGCTCGAAAGGAAGCACCGCCTCATCCGCAGCGTGGGCAAGCGGTGCCGCTTCGACCAGCAGCAGCTCAGGGAGACGCTCTACTCGGAGCTGATGGAGGGACTGCGCGAGGAGTACCACGGGCAGGTCGGCGAGTGCCTCGAGCGCCGCCGCGGCGCGGCGCAGATGGAGCCGGCCGCGCTCGACGGACCGACGTCGCTCGAGCTCGCGCTGCACCTCACGCTCGGCGGGCGCGCGGACAGGGCGGTCCGCTACGCGATGCCCGGTCTCCGGCATGCCGCCGCCGTCTACAAGACCGAGGAGGGCGCCCTCGTCGCGACGCGGTTCCTGGATCTCGCGGGAACTTCCGCACCGATCGAGACGCGCGTCGAGGTGATGTTGTCGCTCGCGGGATTCCACGAGCACGAGGGACGCCGCGTGGAGGAGCGCGCCGTGCTGCGCTCGGCGGCCGAGACCGTGCGCGAGGGCGCCGACGCGCGCCTCGTCGGACGAGTGGACGACGCCCGGCTCGTCCTGCACTTCCGCACCGGCGAGTTCGAGGCGGCGGCCGAGATCTGCCGCGACGCGCTCACGCGAGCGCTCGCCGTCGGCGACCGCGACGGCGCCCTCGCGGCGCTCGCGAACCGCGCGACGGCGCTTCGCTGCACGGGCCGGTACTCCGAAGCCGTGGCGGAACTGCAGCGCGCGCTCGGCGAGTTCCTGCCGGCGGAGAGCCGTCTCAGGCGGTGCCTGATCCTCGGCTCGCTCGGGCTCGTGGAGTTCCACCAGGCGCGAAGGCGCCAGGCCCAGCTCCACTTCCTCGAGGCGATCCGGATCGCGGAGGGCTTCGGCATCAGGAAGTCCGGCGACCTCTCGGCGTCGCAGTTCCCCGACGACGAGATGCGCGAACGATTCGCGGGACTCGCCCGCGCGCTCGGACGCTACGCCGAGTCGCGCGTGGACGGCGAACGCCTGCTCCTCGTGGACGCGGGCGTCCCGCGGCGTCTCCAGGAGGCCGCGGCGCTGCTCGCCCTCGGGGTCCTCGCGGGACACCTCGCGATGCACGCGGACGCGCGCGGCTGCCTCCTCGGCGCGCTCGACGCGTGCCGCGAGGTCGGCGACTTGCGCTTCGAGGCGTCGATCCTCCACGCGCTCGGCGAGAACGCTCTCGAGGCGCGCGACGCCGAGCGCGCGCGACGCGACTTCGGCGAGGCGCTCGAGCTGCGGCGCAAGATCGGCTACCGCGCGGGCGTCTGCGAATCGCTCCTGGCACTCGGCCAGATCGCGGCGATCGGCGGCAGCGTCGAAGCGGCGCGGCCGTATCTCGAAGAGGCGATGGAACTCGCACCCGCGCTCAACATGCCGGCGATCGCAGCACTCGCCCGCGCCACCGCCGCGATGCTCTACGCGAAGGACGGGCAGCGCGACCGCGCGCGGGCCGAGCTCGAGCACGCCCGCGAGGCCCTGACCTGCGACGGTCCGCTCTCCGTCGGCTCGCGCGCCGAGGGTCTCTACTTCGCCGCCCTCGCCGCGCGCGCGCTCGGCGACGAGGACGCCTACCGCTCGCACATCGCCGCCGCGTGGCAGACGCTCCAGGCCATCGCCGCGAACCTCCCGATCGCGGACCGCCACACGTTCCTCACCGCGTCGAGCCCGAACCGCGAGATCGCTGCGGCGGCGGCGGCGGCCGGCTGAGCACCGCGCCTGAACGCACCTTCCGACCCGTGAGACGCCACTTCTCGGTAGGGGCATTGGCGCCGGGTCGTACGAGTCCGTCCTGTGGACGGACTCGCGGCGACCCCCGTGTCCGCCCAACGTCCGCTCCCGCTCGGACGGTGTGCTCGTGACAACGTGGGCGGACACGGGGGTCCGCCCCTACCGAGACGATGTCCTGGAACGCGCCCGAAGCGATTGGGCCTTGTGCCCGTCACCCCTTGAGCGGCGACATCCCGCGTTCGCCGCGCTGACGGTTGACGCTCGCGAGCGCCGGTCCGTGGAGGGCGACGAAGCGGACGAGTTGCGTCGCGGTGACGCCGAGGCGCGTGGCGGCGGGGCGCGTCTCCCAGCCCTCACCGGAGAGGACGTCGAGGGCCTCGGCGAGGAGCGTCGGGAAGTCGCGGTGGCCCGCGCTGCAGGCGACCTTCCCGCCGCGGTTGCGGGACCGCCAGAGCTCGGACGGCACCGCCGCCGCGTCGCGGCGCATCCGCTCCTCGACCGCGAGCGCGAGGCGCAGGCGCCGTACGGCCACGTCGAGGTTTTCGTGCTGGCTGCGCCGCTCGCCCGCGGACGCCTCGACCCCGGTCGCCACGTGCCGGACGACGACGCGCGACTCGGTCGAGTTGCGGTGGCGGCCGCCCGGGCCGCCGCCGCGGGACCGCTGGACGTCGCACCGCGCGAGGAGGTGTGCGTCGGAGAGGGCCGCGAGGTGGACGGTCACCGGGTCAATGTAGCCGCCGGGAGGGTCGTCCGAGGTCGTGCGTCTCGGGTCCGGTCGCGGACGGTCCCGCGACCCCGCTTTCGCATGACCCCGGCCCATCCGGCCCCCGTATGATCCTCCGCTCAGGTCGCTCCCGCGTCCACGGACTGGAGATTCCATGCACTGCATCAGCCGCCGCCCGCTCTTCCTCCTCACCCTCGCCGCGCTCACCACGATCGTCCCGGCGTTCGCCGAGGACACGGCGGACCCGGTCGATCCGGTCGAGGACAAGGCGCTGCACGAGGAGGCCCAGGCGAAGTTCGACGAGGCCCTCGGCACCTTCAAGAAGGCGTTCGACGCGTGCATCGAGCAGGCGAAGGCAGGCGGCACGGCGCGCGAGCGCAACCTCGCCCGCGCCGAGGTGATCCTGGAGAAGATCGACTCGCTCTCCGATCGCATCACCCGTCACGGCGAGACCGAGAAGTTCCTCGCCGGATACGACGGGGCGGCGCTCGGCCCGGTGCTCGAGTCCCAGGTGCGGTACGAGCGCGCGAAGGAACTCCTCGCCGTCGGCGACCGCGACGGCGCCCTGAAGATCGTCGAGCCGCTCGGGCTCGTCCGTCACTTCTGGGTCCTCGGCCCCTTCGACAACGAGCGCGGCCGGGCGTTCAAGACCGCGTTCGGTCCCGAGAAGCGCGTGGACCTCGACGAGACCTTCGAGGGCAAGGAGCGCAAGGTCGCCTGGCGCGAACTGCAGGTGGATCAGACGCTCGGCTACGTGGACCTCGACGCCCTCTTGCGCCCGAACGACCAGGCGGCGGCGTACGCCGTCGCGTTCGTCAAGTCCGCGAACGAGGCCGACGCCGCGATCCGGCTCGGTTCCGACGAGGCCGTCCGCGCGTGGTGGAACGGCAAGGAAGTCGTTCGCCGAGCAATATGTCCACCGCATCGGGCGCACCGCGCGCGCCGGCGCGACCGGCATCGCGATCGCTTTCTGCGCCGATGACGAGCGGCCGTTGCTGCGCGATATCGAGCGGCTGACGCGCCAGAAGCTCAACATCGAGCCGCTGCCCGGCAATTTCGCCGACGCGGTGCGCTCGACCCGCGCCCTCAGGCCGGCGCCGGAAGTGCGCGAGCAGCGCAGCTATCGCGGCGCACCATCTCGCCCCGGCCAGCGCCCCCAGGGCCAACGGCCACAGGGCGCGCGTCCTCAGGGAACTCGTCCCCAGGGCGACCATCGTCCCAACCGCAACCCCGCCCATCGCGGCGACGGTGCGCGGCCGACTGGGCGTCCGGGCGGCAATCGTGGCCGTCCCGGCAGCCGCCAGGGCCGCGCGCAGGGTTAAGCCCGCCACACAACACCAGGGGACACCTGTCCCGAAGTGGGAATGTGCAACCGCACAATCGCATTGAGCGCGCCACC
>JANNHP010000048.1:0-14830 GCA_031404455.1 Planctomycetia bacterium
GGCATCGTCACGTGGAGCGAGAGGGTGCCCGTCGCCGGGATGGTCGTGCGCTGCCATTGCGGCTCGCCCAGCGTGGCGTGCAGGAAGAAGAGCGTCAGCGGACCGGGGAGGAGTCCCGGGATCTCGGCGTGGCCGGTCGCGTCGGTCACGACCTCGCGCGGTTGCTTGAGCGTCGAGCGCTTGATCATGTTCGCCCGAAGGCTCACGCGGACGTCCGAGACCGGTGCGCCCGCTTCGTCCACCGTCGTCACATCGAGCGTCGCGCCGCGGCGGAGCGTGATCTCCACGCGCTCGCCCGCTTGGCAGTCCTCGCGGACGACCGATCCGAGCGGCAGGGCCGTCACGTGGAGGTCGAACTTCTCGCCACGCTCGAGCCGGACCGCGAACGTGCCGTCCTTCGCCGTTCGCGTCGTCGGACCGGGTTCGGACTCGTTCCAGGCGGCGGAGCCCATGCCGAGTCCGCGAGCCGGATAGCGCAGCGTCTCGACCCTCGCCCCCGCGACGGGCTTCCCGTCCTCGTCGATCACGCGCCCGAAGAGGTCGAGGTCTCGGTCGCACTGGTCGAGATCGACCGGCGCGATCTCGCCTTTCGGCTCGGGCGTCGCAAGATGGACTCGACGGCGCTCCGCAGCCGCCGCGATCTCGGCCACGCTCTCGCGCGAGCGCGACGCCGCCGCCGACCGCGACGCTCGATCCACCGTCCACCACGTTCCGCCGCCGACGAGCAGTACCGCCACGCACGCCGCGACGACCTTCTTCATCACGACCACTCCCCCGACGACCGCGGCCGTCGTCCCCGCCGCAGCCGTCGCAGCGGTCGCCTTCGACATCAACACGCGCCGGACTCCCCCGATCCCCCTCGTCCCCGGCACGCCGAAGATGGCGAACGCGCCGCCGCCGAGACGCTCGCGGAGTTTCTCCAGTGCGCGCGAGAGGAGCGACCGCGTCGTCCCCGGCGGTTCGCCGCGGACGTCGGCGATGTCGGCAGGGTCGAGACCGTGACGCCAGCGCAGAACTGCGACCGCGCGGTAGGGCTCCGGCAACTCGTCGATCGCTGCGCGGACGCGCGCCTGTTCCTCGTTCGACGACGCGAGCGCGGACGGATCGTCCGAGAGCGGCGGGGCCACGCGGAACGGGTCGGGACGCCTCGCGCCGTCGCGGCGGATCTTCCCGACCTGCCGGTGGAGGATGCCGAGGAGCCACGGCGTCACGGGGCGCGTCTCGTCCCAGCGCTCGGGCGCCTCGAGCACGGCGAGGAACGTCTCCTGCAGCGCGTTCTCGGCGGAGGCCGCGTCGGGCGCGATCGACAGCGCGACGCGCAGAAGTTGCGGCGCCGTCAGGTCGAAGAGCGCGCCGAGCGCCTCGGGGTCGCGCGTCGTCCGGAACCGCGCGAGGAGGTCCTCGGGCGTCGCGGGGGCGCGCGGAGACATCGTCTTCATCTGCGACCATTACCGCAACCCCGACGCCGCGTTGCAATGCCACTTGCGGATTGAGGTACGGTGACGGCCATGTCCCCGCGCCGCGTTTCTCCGAATCCGCCGTTCCCGGGCGGCAGGTCGGAGGCCGACGACGATGCCGGAGTGCCGCGCGTGAGCGACGCCTCGTGGCCGCTGTCCTTCGACGCCGCGGAACCCGGCGCGGGAGCCGCGGACTATCTCGTCGATCCCGCGATCCGGGCGCTCGTCTCCTTCTTCCGTACGAAGGGTCTCGCGGCGCTGAAGACGGAGGACCGCGACGAGACGTGGTGCGACGACTGGATACGGTTCCAGGCGAAGCACGGTCTCTATGCGAGTCTCCTCGCGCCGCGGCGTCTCTCGAGTCGCGGCAGCGAGTTCGACGTCCGGCGCCTCACGCGGTTCATGGAGGTGTGCGCGTACTTCAGCCCGTCGCACGCGTACAGCCTGCAGGTGGCCTTCCTCGGGATCTTCCCGATCCTCACGGGCACCAACGAAGCGCTGAAGCGCGAGGCCGTCGCGAAGCTGGAGGCGGGCGGGCTCTTCGCGTTCGCGGTCTCGGAGAAGGCGCACGGGTCGGACCTCTTCGCGAACGAGTTCACGGTGCGGTCGGACGGTCCCGGCGCCTGGATCGCCGACGGCGACAAGTACTACATCGGCAACGCCAACGCGGCGTGCATCGTCTCGGTCCTGGCGCAGTTCGCGGACGCCGCCGCCGCCGCGACGACGCGCGCGCCGTTCGCGTTCGTCGCGATCCGTCCGCAGCAGTCGCCTGCATACGGGAACGTGACGAAGATCCGCACGCTCGGCATCCGCGCGGCGTTCGTCGGGTCGTTCGAGGTCCGCGACCACGCGTTCCCCGAGAGCGACTTCATCTCGAAGGGACGCGACGCGTGGGACGCCGTCTTCCGCACCGTCGATCTCGGCAAGTTCCTGCTGGGGTTCGGCGTGGTCGGCATGTGCGAGCACGCGATGACGGAAGCCGTCGCGCACCTGCGAAGCCGAATCCTCTACGGGCGTCCCGTCTCCGAGATGCCGCACATCCGCGCGACGACGACCGTTGCGTTCGCGCGTCTCGTCGCGATGAAGATGCACGCGACGCGCGCGCTCGAGTACCTCGAGTCCGCGTGCAAGGAGGACCGCCGCTACCTCCTCTTCAACTCGGTGCAGAAAGCGCGCGTCAGCACCGAGGGCGTGAAGGTGCTGGCGCTCCTCGCCGAGTGCATCGGCGCGCGGGGTGCCGAGTCGGAGACGTACTTCGAGACCGCACTGCGCGACGCGCAACTCGTCCCGGGGCTCGAAGGCAGCACGCACATCAACTTCGGCCTCGCGGCGCAATTCGTCGGCCCGTACTTCGCCGGTGTGCGCGACGGCGAGGGCGCGCCCGTCCCGCCGCCCTCGATCGACGCCTCGCCCGGCGAGAACCCGTATCTCTTCGAGACGCGCAACCGCAACGCGAAGACGGTGCGGTTCGCGCCGCCGCTCGCGGCGTACGACGCCCTGCCTCCGCTGCCGAACGTCCGCGTGTTCGTCCGTCAGGTGGAGTCGTTCCGGGCGTTCGCGACGGACGCGACGGACGCGACGGACGCGGCGGGCCGCGAGCACGGCACGGACGACGAAGTCCTCCTCGCGATCGGGAAGTGCCTCGCGGTCATCGCGTACGCGCAACTCGTCGCGGAGAAGTTCGCCGCCGTCTCGGCGCCGCCGCCGCTCGTCTCGCTCGTCTTCCACGCGTTCGTCGAGGACCTCGCCGCCGAGGCGCTGAAGCTCTCGGCGATGCTCGCGACGCGCGAGATGCCTCGCGGCGGACTCGCGCGCGCCGTGCGCATCCCGCGGACGTCTGCGGCGGAGTTCGCGGCGGTCGACGAACTCGTCGCTGCGCGCTTCGCGGGGCGGTGAGGCGGGATCGCGGGTTCGGCCGGGCCGGACGGGCCTTCGCGCGAGCGTCGGTGGTAGCGGCGACTGGACTCGAACCAGTGACCTGCGGATTATGAGACCGCCGCTCTAGCCAGCTGAGCTACGCCGCCACCGTGCCGAAGGGCGGCGAGAGTACGGACGACTCCGCGGATCGTCATCTTTCCGGGACTCCGCCCCGTCCGAAGCCGTCCGGAGGCGTCCGCAGACGCGGACGGACGGTTCAGGGCCCGAGGATCTCCATCGGCTGCACGGTCCAGACGTCGCCCTGCGTGGAGGGGTGGAGCGGCGTGCCGGTCGTGTAGGAGCCCCAGCCGAGCACCGTGTCGTCGCCGAGGACCGCGAGCATGTGACGGGAGGAGTGGCCCGACACGATCCGCACGACGTTCCGGAGGCTCGGCACGGCGACGGGGGACTCGCGCTTCGTCCGCGTGCCGTCGCCGATCTCGCCCCACCGGTTGTTCCCCCACGCGACCACGGTCCCGTCGCCGAGGACGGCGGCCGAGCCGAACGAGGACGCGGAGATCGACGTCGCTCCGGACACGCCCTGCACCAGGACCGGGACGACCGTGAGGTGCGAGACGAGTCCGGCCGTGCTCCCGATCCCGAGCGCGCCGTCGTCGGCGAAGCCCCACGCCCACACCGTGCCATCCGACCTGCGCGCGAGCGCGTGCAGGGTGCCGACGGCGATCTCGACGACGCCGTGGAACGGCCCGCCGGTCATCGTGGCGCCCACTTCGCGGGGGATCGCGCTGCTCGAGATCGAGTTGCCGAGGGTGCCGAACGTGCCGAAGCCCCACGAGCGGACGACGCCGTCCCTGCCGAGCGCGAAGCTCGTCCCGTGTCCCGCCGCGACCGCGACCGACTTCGGAAGATCCGCCACCTGCACGGGCGTCAGACGTTCGCCACCCGCGACGCCGTCGCCGCACTGACCGTGGCTGTTCGAGCCCCAGCACCAGACCGTGCCGTCGGAACGCAGCGCGATGGAGTGGTTCCACCCGGCCGCCACGTTCCGCACACCGGCGAGACCGGCCGTCTCGACCGGCGATTCGGCCGCGGTCCTCGTCCCGTCCCCGAGCTGTCCGGACGAGTTGGCGCCGCAACTCCACACGGTCCCGTCGGCTCGGAGCGTGACTGTGTGCGTGTCGGAGGCGGAGATCGCGACCGACCCCGCGAGCTGCGGCACGACCGACGGCGTCTCCCGCGAGCCGCCCGGTTCGTCGTCCGGGCCGTCGCCGATCTGGCCGGAGACGTCGGCGCCCCAGGCGAGGACCGTGTCGTCGCGCAGGACGAACGACGACTCGCCGCCGGTCGCGAGGAAGCCCGTGCGCAGCACGGTCAGCGCGAGATCCTCGGCCGCCGAGTTGCCTCCCGCGTCCACGACGCGGACGCGGAGGTTCCGCAGGCCCGCGGCGGGGAGCAGCGCATCGAAGTCGAACGTGCCGGTCTCGCCGCCGCCCTCGCCGGCGGACGCTTCGGCGTCGAACCGCGCTTCGGTCTCGGGGCCGCCGCCCTGCGACCAGAAGACGCGTGACACCCCGCGATCGTCGGACGCGGTTCCGGCGAACCTCGTCAGCCCTGCGATCACGATCGCTCCCGGGGAGCGGATGTCGATGGAGGGCGCCACCCGGTCGGCCGACGGATCCGCGGGCTTGCCCACGAGCGAGACGCGCGCGCGCGCGAAGTCGGGCGAGGCGCCGGGCACGGGCCCGGGGCGCCGGTTCGAGCGTCCGGCGGAAGTGCCGAGGAAGAGCCACGAACCGTCGCCGACGGTGAGCGTCGCCTCGGCAGGCAGGGAGATGCGCGACGATCCCGCGGGCGGGACGAAGCTCGGAAGGAGCGCGCCCACGGGGCCGCGCACGCGCACGGAGATGCGCCGTCCCGACCAGCGGAGCTTCAGCGTCCCGTACGGCTCTCCGGGCGGCTCGCCGACGGCCGGAGGAACGAGGAAGCTCGCGCTCCGCCGCAACGGGGTGAAGCGCGGATCGTCCTCGAGGGTGGCGTCGAACTCGAGCGAGCCGATCCGCAGCGAGACGGGGCTCTCGCCGGTCAGCGCGACCGTGATCGTCGGGTCGACGGGCAGTTCGAACGACGCGCGGAGCGAACGCGACCGGCGCACTGCGATCTCACGATCTCCGCGCGGGCCGACGACGACCAGCCGCTCCGACATCGACTCCTCGAGCCGGAACGTCTCGGCGTCCCCGGACTCCGCCGCGCGCGCCGCGGGCGAAGCGAGCACGCAGGCGAGGACCGCGGAGAGGGCGCGCCAGGTGGACATCGATCGCTCCGTTCATCGCCGACGACCGTCGCGCCCGAACGCGATGGCCCGACGCTACGCCGCGAGCGCGGGACGTCAAGGAGCGATGCGCGAAGCCCCGCCCGCGGCTGCCTTCATGCGCAGCGCGTCGGCGTCCGCGGACCGACCCCCTCGCGCTCACGCGATTCGGGGTGCATGCCGGCTCCGCGCCGACGTCTCACGACGCGCCGGGCAGCGACAGCAGCAGAAGCGGCGGGATGACGAACTCGAGAGCGAGGAAGAGTCCGAAGAGCGCCTTGCACTCGAGGATCCGCAGCGCCGACGCCACCTTTCGGGGGTCGCCCGTCCCGAGGAGGGCTCGGGCGCTCCCCAGCGCGAACGCCACGAGGATGAGCCGGTTCTGCGCCTCTACGAACGGATTGCGCTCCTTCGCGACGGTAGGGATCGCGTCGATGCTCGCCTTCGCGGTCTCGATCTTCGCGATCGCGTCGTCGAGCGCCGCCGCCGCGCCGGCCATGTCGGGCGTGGCGGTGCCGTCGAGCAGGTTGTGCGCGTGCAGGATCGGCGCGGCGGCGCGGAAGAGGTCGGAGACGGCCTTCTCCTCGGGCGACACGGGCGCGGGCGGGGTGCCGTTCGCGCCGAACTCCAGCCGGTCGAAGCCGATCTGGGCCTTGTCCCCGATGTTGAACGCGCCGATGCCCGGGTTCAGCGGCTTCTGCTGCACGAAGGCCACGGTGCCGATCACCACCGGCGTCTGCACCGTGTCGGCGGGCCGCGCGCGGAAGACGAGGCTCGCGCCGTCGTGCTCGACGAACACCTCGACGCGGCGGGCGCCCGGGAAGAAGTGAGCTCCCACGTTCGACGCGCTCGAGTCCGACGCGCCCCGCTTGCTGACGAACACGTTCAGCCCGCCCTGGGTGAACTGCGCGAAGCACCCGTAGAACTCGGTCGTCGCCGACGTGCCGGGGTTGCGCGCGTCGAGTTCGAAGCCGAAGAGGCCGGTACCGATTCCAGCCGCGAGGTCCTCGCGGTAGATGCCGAACTCGAGCGACAGGTCGAAGGGCGCCCAGAGGTCGTACGGGACGCGCGTGAACCCGAACGCGCCCACGGAACCCTTCTTCGCCGCCACGGCGAGGAAGCGCTCGGTGAGCTTCGTCGTCTTCGCGGGCGCGGGAGTCGCAGCGATCGACGTCCACGACCACCGCGTGTCCTTGCCGTCGGAGAACCGGTAGGCGCGCAGGCCGAGACAGCCCTTCGTGCACGCGCCGAGTGCCACGAGCACCGCGACGAGGAGCGTGGTCCTCAGCCAGTTGCGAGAGCGGATGGACGAGCCCATCGAACCTCCTCCTCCCATTGACTCGCACCGATGGCCGGGCGAGCGCCTACTGCCAGCCGTGGATCGTCGTCGTGCCGAGCGTGAAGCCAGAGAACGAGAACTCGATGGTGATCGTCTCCGCCTGCTGGTTGAACGCCGTCGCCTTCACGGTGACGCCGCTGATGAAGAGCTCCGTGAGCCCGTCCCACTGGTACGTGTAGAGGGCTCCGACCGCGGGGTTTCCCCCCTGGCCGTTGCGGTACTGCTGATCGATGACGGGCGGGTAGGGGATCTGGATCGCGACTCCGGCCTCCTTCGCGCAGTCCCAGGCCGTGATCTCGAGCGCGACCGGATTGGTCGCGACCCCGCCCAGGGGGCCGGCCTTCGCCGTGACCGAGGAGCCCACGAAGTCGAAGGTGCGGGTGAAGTCCACGATGTGCACCGTGAACGATTCGCCGTTTCCGAGCGCGCGCAGCCCGGCGGGCTTCGGCGTCGGGCCGCAGACGCCGCCCCCGCCGCCTCCTCCGCCCCCGCCCGAGTTGATCGCGCGGGTGACGGCGTTGTTCGCCTTGGTCCCGATCGAGAGAGCCGAGAGGAGCGCCTTGATCCGCGCCGCGACGGCGCCCTGCGCCAGCGCCGTGGTGAAGAGCGTCCGCGACTTCAGGAGGAGCGAGTCGATCTTGACGATCGGGTCCTTCTTGTTGCGCAGGCCGTTCGCGCGGCTCTCCACGGTCAAGAGGTAGGAGCCGACGGAGGCGGCGAGGTCGTCGACGACGTCCTGCGCCACGACGAGGAGAGCCGCGTCCGCGGACGCCTTCTTCTCGAGCGCGGGGAGGATCGACGACGCGGTCTTCACGTCCTGCGCGAGGCTCGTCGTCGTCTTCGCGAGTTTCTTCAGGTGCCCCTGGAAGAGCTTCTTCAGCTTCGCGTCGGTCGCGGAGTCGGCCACACGAGCCTGGAGCGCCACCTCGAGCGGATCGAGGAACGTCGTGAAGCGCGCCGCGAGCGAGTCGCTCGCAGCCGCGAGGCTCAGCACGACCACCGCGAAGAACATCGAGATTCGACGCATGCGCTCCTCCTCGAGACCCTCGGGCCGGGATCGCGAGCCCGCTGCGGCGGCTCGAACCGGCACCATCCGAGACGAACGGCGCCCCGCTCGTCAGCCGACAGGGAAAGTCGGAGGATCTTCGTCGCGGAGTTCTGCAGGCATGTCGCCGCCCGGTTCCTGGAGCCTCTACTCGCTCCACTGAGTCAGCGCGAGGCGCCGGTCGCGCGAACGGCTTCCACGAACCCCTCGCGCCGAAGTCCGTGTGCGCGGACGGCTTCCGCCACGCGCCGACCGAGCTCGCGACCGACCCGCTCCCACGGCCGGGCCTCGGGAGGATCGAAGGCAGGCGGCGGGAGGCCGTCGATCGCCTTGGCCGCGGCGAGCTCGAGGGGCTCCGTGACGGGGACGACCCACGTGCTGCCGGCCGCCGCGACGCGCGGGTCGCGCGCCGTCGAGAGCGTCGGGAGACGGACCTTCGTGCCGAGTTGCGAGAGGAGGTGCGCGTGACGCCGCTCCGGCGGCGTGACGAGCGCCAGCGCTCCGGCGTCGAATGCGATCTGCACCGCCTCCTCGACCTGCGAACCCCAGCGCGCCGAGGTACCGGCGACGCGCAGTTCGAGGTCGGGACCGCCCGCGCGGCGCGCCTCGTCGAACGCCGTGCGCAGGCCGTCGGCGAGGTCCCGCGTGACGTCCGCGTCGTCCGACGGGACGAGCGCGACGAGCGGGCGGCACTCGCCGTTCGAGTCCGGCGGCGGGCGGTCGGCGGGCTGCGACGGAGCGGGCGGCGCCGGGACCACCGCGGACGCCGTGGCGGCGACGGCAGGCGGCGGCGACGCCGGCGACGGCGAGATCGACGGGGGCCCTGCCCCGCACGCCGCGCAGAGCAGCGCCGCCGCGGCGAACGCGAACCTACTCACCGATCACGAACCGCCCGTTCGCGACGCGGCCGATCGTCATCCTCCCGGCGTTGTTCCCGGTCACCATGTCGAACGCAACCGTGCCCGTGACTCCGTGGAGTTCGGGCTTCGCGAGGAGTGCGTCGAGGATGCGCGGGCGGTTGAGTCCGGCCGCGCGGATCGCGGCCACGATCGTCGCCGCGCCGTCGTACGCGTACGCCGCGTCGGCGTAGGGCTCCTCGCCGGTGCGCTCGCGGTACGCCTTGCGGAACCGCTCGTACGGTTCGCCGCACTTCGCGGGATCGAACGGGTACGTGAACACGAACCCCTCGGCGGCCTTGCCAGCGGCCGCGAGGAAACGCGGGTCGGCGAGACGGTCCGGGCCGTAGCACGGCACGTCGATCCCGGCCTCGCGCACGGCGCGCAGCGCCTCGCCGGACGGGCCCGGGCGGCCCCAGAAGACGATCGCGTCGGGCTTCGCCTCCTTGATGCGCTCGATGCGCTGCGCCCAGTCCGTCTCGTTCGCCTCGTACCTCGTCTCGAGCGGCACCGGATGTCCGGACCGCCGCGCGGAGTCGTTGAACTCCTTCACGCCGGTGCGGCCGTAGCGGTCGTTCGCGCGGAAGAGCACCGCCCGCTTGCGGCCGTCCTCGGCGTAGATCTTGCGGACGAGGCGGATCGCCGTCTGCCGGTCGTCGGGCCGGTTCCGCATCACCCACGTGATGTTGTGCTCGGTGAGGGTCGGATCGGTCCCGGCGGTGTTCACGTTCGCGACCTGCAGCTTGAGGACGACGCGCGTCAGGACGTGAGAGTTCGCGTCCTCGTAGGCGCCCATCACGACCCACGCGCCGTCGTCCTCGACGAGTTCCACCATGGCGTCGCCGGCCTGGCCCCAGCGGGCGCCCTCGTCGCGCAGCGCGAGCGTGAACGGCAGCTTCTCGTCGCCGAATCCGCCCTCGGCGTTCGCACGCTCGAGCGCCATGCGGACGGCCGCCTCGATGCGCCTGCCGACGACCGCGTCCGGGCCGGAGATCGGTGTGATGAGTCCGATCGCGACGCCCTTCAGTGCGGGCGGCGCGGGGTCCTCGCGACCCGGCCCGCGGAACTCCGGCCGCTCGACGAAGAACCAGCGGGCCGGCTCGACGTCCCGGAAGGGGGCGATCTCGTCGGGCGTGCCGCCGTAGCGCTCGCGACGCTTCGGGGCCTGCGGCGGCGTCTCCTTCGGAGTCTCCTGCGCGAGCACGATGCCCGTCGCCGCGGACGCGACGAGCGCCGCGGCAGCCACGACGACGATCCTCTTCACGATGGAACCTCCCGCTCCACGACTCCGGCTCGGCGTGCCCCTCACGATCACTGCTCCTTCGCGGCGAAGCCGCGGGAGAGGCCGTGCGACGTCGCGAGCCAGATCTCGCCGTCGAGCGGCAGCGTCCACATGCAGACGTCCGACGCCGGCGCGGACGCGAACGTCCGCTCGGTCGCCGCGTCGTCGTCGAAGTCGCGCACCGTGCGCACGCGGCACGTCCCGTCCGGCTGACGGTGGTACGCCGCGACGACGTGGTCGTCGGCGCGGATCGCCCCGAAGCCCTGGTCGGTGGCGACGTAGCCGGCGTGACCCCGGCCCGACACGTGGGCGACGAAGTCGCCGGGGATGCCGCCGTCCTTCGCCGTGTAACTCATCCACCCGTGCCCGTCGAAGTGCGACACGCCGAAGTACGTGGCCTGCCAGAGGACGCCGTCGGCGTAGTTCGCGAACGACGAGACCATGTGGATCGGGCCGTCGTCGCGCAGGAGGTCGAGTTCGAGCTCGCCGTCGGTGTCCTGGTAGTCACGCCACGTGCCGTCGCGGCGGTTCAGTTCGACGATCCCGCCCGCCCAGATGCCGAACCACGCGCGCTCCGGACCGAACGTGACGGCGTAGCACCACGGCTCCGACATGATCGAGTTCTCGTTGTCGAAGAGCGACCACGAGGCGCTGCGCGTGTCGAGCACGCTGATGCCGGCGCCCGTGGCGCACCACACGCGCGGGCCCTCCACGTCCACGTCGTAGACGACGTCGTTCTGGAGCCCGCTCGACTTCTGCGTGAAGACCTCGACCTTTCCGCCGGCGATCCGCACGAGTCCCCGGATCGTCGCGACCCACGTGATGTCGGCCGCGCGGTCGCGGGCCACCGACGTGACGTACGAGTGAGGCAGGCCCTGCGCCTTGCCCCACGTCGTCCACTTGCCGCCGCGACGCATGCCGAGTCCGTGCTCCGTGCCGACGTAGAGGTCGTCGCCCTCGACGGCGACGCACGTCGTGCGGTCCGACGGAAGTCCGTCCTTCTGAGTGAGCGTCTCCCACCGGTCGAAGTAGAGGACCGGCTCCGGCAGATCCGCCCGGGGCGCCCACGGATCGGCGGCGGGCGCCGCGGATTCCGGAGCCGCGGGCTCTTCCGCGCGCGCCTCGCTCGCCGGGCCCGCGCGCCGCATCAGGGCGGCGCCCGCGGCGCCGGCGCAGCAGATCACGGTCACGGCGAGGACCACGGTCTTCGTGCGCATGTCAGAGGCTCCTCAGGAACTCGACGAGGTCGTTCAGTTCGTTCTTGTTGAGATCCGTGACCTGCCCGTGCAGGTCCTCGACGCCGGGCGCGGTCCAGATCTCCTCCAGCGTCAGCGCGCGGCCGTCGTGGAGGAACGGCGCCTTGCGTCCGACGCCGGTCAGGTGGGGGACGTCGAAGGACGTCGTGCTGTCGAAGGCCGTTCCGGTCGCGACGTCGGCGCGCTCGAGGCTCGTGAAGTGCGGCGGCGGGTGGCAGGTGACGCACTGGTTCCCGGCCGCGATCGGCCGCCCCTTCTTCGTCTCCGCCCGGAAGAAGAACGCGCGCCCGCGCTCGATCGCCGTGGTCCGCGATGCCGACGCCTGCACCGGGTCCGCGCCGGCCGGCGGCGAGGGCGGCGGCAACGACTCCAGATAGGCGACGAGGTCTTCGAGGGGCTCGCCCTCGATCGGGTCGGCGCGCGTCAGGACGGTGGCGAACCGCATCCCGCACTGGCGCTCGAGAGTGGCGTTCGCGCCGTTCCACTTGAACGGAGCGGTCCCCTTCACGCCCTGCAGGCTGCGGTTCAGCACGACGTCGCGGCCGAGTCCGTCGATCTCGAAGTCGTAGGTGAGGCCGTCCGTGTTCCCGTCCGGGTGACAGCTTCGGCACGAGAAGGCGCCCTGGAATGCGAACGCGGCGGAGTTGAAGACCCCGATCCCGCGGCGCGGCGCGTCGGCCTCTTCGGGCGGACCGAGGGCGACCCGCGTGAGCAACGCGCCGTCCGTGGCGGCGAGGAGCGCGACCGAGTCTCCGAGCCGTTCCGCCACGGCCACGCGTGCCGAGGCGCCGTCGCCGACGATCTCGACGTCGCCCGGCATCGCGAGGACGCCGGTCCGCTCGCGCATCCACTCCCGCGCGAGCGCGAAGCGTTCGAGGTCGTCCGGGAGGCAGGCACTCTCCTGCGCGAGAGCCGCAGCGAGGTCGACGCGCGCCACCTGGTTCGCACCGGACGCCGCGACGAACGCGGCCTTCCCGTCCGCGGTGACGGCGACGCCCGCGGGGTCGGGGAACATCCGGTTCGTCGTCTGCAGCGGCAGGAGCGCCACCGCGCCGGTCGCCGTGTCGATCGAAGCGAGCGCGCTGCTCATCACCCAGCCGCGCGCGACCTGCGTGATGGGGAGGAGGTTCCTCACGCGCAGGACCGGCACGATGACGCGGGCCCCGTCCGGCGTGAAGGCGACGCCCTCGGCCAGGTGGCACGACGGCAGCGCGACGCGGCGCTCGACGCGCCCGGTGCGCCCGTCGAGGAGCGTGACCTCGGACGACGGCGTCTCCTGCGGACGGCCGACGCTCGCCATGCGGGCCGCGACGGCGACGCGCGCGCCGTCGCGCGACGCGGCGACGCGGTAGGGATCGCGTCCCGCCGGCACGCTGAACCGCTCGGCGGCCGCGGCGACGTCCACGACCGAGACCGTCCCGGACCCGGAGTTGGCGACGAAGAGGAGCGCCCCGTCGGCGGCGAACGCGAGCCCCGCCGGCTCGAGTCCGACGGGGATCTCGGCGCCGACGCGATCCGTCGCGGCGTCCACGAGGACGACCGACCTGCGGTCCGAGAGCGACACCGCGATCCGCTCGCCCGAGGGCGACACGGCGACGCCCGATGCCTCGCCGGGCACCTCGATCCAGCGCAGGAGCACTCCCGCCTCCGCGTCGATCACGCCGACGCGCCGGTAGGCGCCGGTCGCCGCATAGACGAGACGCCCGCGCGGGTCCGCCGCGAGGTCCACCGGCTTCGGGCGCGCCTTCTCGCGTTTGAACGTCGCCGGGCCGCCGCCGCGGTGGCAGTCGAGGCACGACGGCATGCCGAGCGGTTCGCGACCGGTCACCTTGCGCACGTGCCTCATCGCCAGCGTGCGGCCGAGGACGAGCGCCGCAACGCCGCCGAGCGCCAGAACCACGACCACCGTGCGGAGTTTCGGCCGCCTCATCGCGGGTCCTCAGCCGCGCGAGTCAGGTCGACGGGTGCCGAGCGCACGGCCGCCGGGCGCACGTTCGGAGGGCCGGTCTCCGCGTCGTCGTGGCATCCGACACAGCCGCGCACCTCGTTGCGCCGCACCCACATCGGCCCGCGCTCCGCGGCGACGACGTTCCCCGCCGCGTCGATCGTCTCGAGCGCGAACGGCTGGTCCGGCGGCACGCGCAGGTGGAAGGAGCCGTCGGCGGCGAGCGGCGCCTCGCCGAGCACGTGCGATGAACCGCCCGGGGCGCCCCACGCGCGAACGCGGACCTTCACCGCGCCCGGCGCGCCGCGCCGCGCGTCCACGCAATAGAGCGTGCCGAACGCGCGGTCGTCCCTGACCACCGAGAGCTGTCCCTGCGGCCGCGGGCGCGGCGCGAGCGCCGCCGTGCCGATCTGCGACGCGCCGGTGGGATACCGGCCCGCGAGCGGCGCGCCGGTCGCGGCCGACATCGGAGCGTCCCACGACGCGCGATGGAGCGACACGGCGGCACCGTGCCGCAGGGCGAACGTCACGTCGAGGTCCGCGTCCTGCCGAGGGCGCGCGGCGTCGCCGTCGGCGAGGTGGAACGGTGCGATGCCCGTGCCGTCGGGGAAAACGGTGAAGAGGCCGAGACGGCCGCCGGCGCCGGTCGCGCGCCACGACGCGAAGAGGATGCGGCCGTCCGAGAGGACGAACGGATCCGCGTCGAGCCCCGAGCCGAACGTGATCCGGGCGCCCGGGGTGCCGTCTGCCTTCGACACGAAGAGCGCCGCGCCGCGAGGCACTCCGGGCATCGGCGAGGCCTCGGGCGTCGTCGCGGCGTAGACGATGCGGCCGTCGGGGAGGAACGCGGCGGAGAGGCAGTCGGTCGGATGACGCACGGCAGCGCGGCGATCCTGGCCGTCCGGGCCGCACGTCCAGACGACGAGCGGATCGCCCGCGCGCTCGCGACCGACGAAGAGGATCGCCTGCGCGTCGTGCCGCACCGACGGCGCGCCAGCGGCGGCGAGGCCGATCGAGAACGGCGTCTCCGTGCCGTCCGCGGAGATCCGCACGACCGACGCGCCGTCGGGGAACCGGCGGGCGGGATCGGGCAGGAGATCGCCGGGCGTCCACGCGGACGCGTCCGGACGCCGCTCGACGAGCGACTCCGCGCCGCGGGCGGGCGCCGCCGCGAGGCCGTCGCCGCCGCACGCCGGCGTCGCGAGCGCGAGGAGACCGGCGAGGAGCGCGTGTCTCAGAGGGTGTGAAGAAACCCCGCGCGGCGCCGGCGCGGCTCGTGCGTGCCGGACGGAGCGACGGGAGTTTGAGCCCGGGCGGCCCGCTGCTGCGTAGCTCGCGCTCGGAAACTCAGCGGAGTTGCCTTCACGCGAGCGCCTTGCAGCAGGCTCGCCAGGGCTCAACCGTCGCTCGCGTGGGGTTTCTTC
>JANNHP010000049.1:0-9807 GCA_031404455.1 Planctomycetia bacterium
CAGACATACCGTGCCAGGAACGAGTCGCCGCGCTCGCGGCACCGACAACCCGCGTCATGGGACCGGGTGGATCTCGAGAGGCTCCAGGGCTCCCTTCGCGACGCGCATCGGGAGGTCGAACGCGTGGGTCGGCGCCGGAAGCGAACGGCTCACGGCCGAGCGCAGGACGCGGCTGACGAGTTCGTCGTAGGAGGGGTCGGACGCGAGGCGGGAGGCGTGGCGGGTGAGGGCGTCGAACACGCGGGTGCGTCCGACGCCGGCGAACCGCGCGACCTCGGACCGGCCGAGGCCCGCGGCGTCGTGCAGGAGCGCCAGTCGCAGGTCGAGAGCGGGATCGGACCGTGCGGCGGGCAACCAGGACATGGCCCTCGCCGCGGCGCGCGCAGCGCGGTCCGCCTCTCCCGGCGAGAGGAACGCCGTCCCCGGCACCGTCGCATCCGCGAGCGCGGCCTTCCACGCCATCCACGCCTGCTGCCGATGCGACGCGGCGCGGACCAGGTCCGCGAACCGGGGCGCGGGCAACGACGGACGCTTCATCAGGCGTTCGACGAGGTGCGCGTTGACGTTTGGATCGCAGCTCGACGCGAACGCGTCGTAGTCCGCGCCGCGGAACGATCCCGACGGATCGCTGTCGGCCACCGCGCGCTCCACGGCCTCGCGCCTGAGCCAGGCGGGCGCGTCGCCATGGCGGTACGCTCGCGCGCTGCCGTGGAGGTGATCCGACGGAAGCGTGCAGATGCCCGCCCGGGGCGCGTTCAAGTCGATGTAGCGCAGCACCGTCAGCCAGTACGAGCCGTCGTCGATGCGGCGTCCGCCGAACCTGCCGCGGAAGAGGGGCCCGTCGCGCTTGCGCGAGCGGTTGAACCAGCGCACGTACGCGTTCCCGATCCGCTGCATCGCGCTGGAGACGTCGCCGCGCGGGCTGCGGGCGAGCAGGTGGTAGTGCGTCGTGAGGACGCTGTACGCGTGCACCTCGATCTCGCCGTCGTCGCAAGCCGCGCGGATGAGCGCGAGGAACCGCTCGACGTCGAGCGCGGTCTCGAACACCGCACGCTTGGCGATGCCGCGGTTGAACAGGTGCCACCAGGCGGCGCGATGGTCGTCTCTCGGTCGTCGGGACATGGAACCCTCCCGCACTAGGTCCGTCCAGACCCCCCTGAAGTTGCACAGGGCATCCCGCGATGCTGTTGCGGAAGTCCGTCCGAGCCTGCACGACCCCCTGTCGTCAGCGCGAGCGGAGGCAGTAGCATCCGGACATGTCAGCCGTCACCGGCAGGGGGTTCGTCGCGGCCATCGGCCGGTTGGTCCGGTGCGCGACGCGGCGTTGCGGCGCCGAAGACGTACGTCGGCGGGGGTGGCGGCGCACCGAACGCGGCGACTGGTTCCTGGCACGGTATGTCGAGTGGTCGGAGACAATCAAGTGGAAGTGAGAGCAGGTTCGGTCGTCGCGCTGCTGGCAGCCGGTTGGGCGTGCATCTTGGCCGGCTGCGGCGGTGGTGCACCGCCGACGAAGACCGACATCGTCGGTACTTGGAAGAACGTCGACGGGGCGAGGCTTGAGTTCGACGACGATGGTCGCTTCGTCGCGACCGCGTTCCCGACCTCCATCCTCTGGATCGATGCACCGCCGGGAACTGCCGACGGCGTGGGCTCGTGGCAGCTCGCCCAGGAGAGGTCCGGCACCGTCGTCAAGCTCTCCTTCGACAGGATACTGGACGAGAAGGATGGGTACGGGATGCCCCTCTACATCTCGGGCAGCGGTAGCTCGCGGAAGCTCTACCATGACATTGACGACGAGGGCTTTGACCGGTACGAGTTCACGAAGGAATGACCTGCTTCCCTCCCAGGTGGCGATGAGGCGATGCTCCCAGCACGCCGGAGGAAGACGCCGCACCGCACACCAGATCCCCACTTGGCTGAGTCATAAGTTCGGCACGGAAGAGCACCGCAGCTGCGCGTCAGCACATTCGGTAGATTCTTGACGAGTTCTCGGCACGGAGACTGCGCTGTCTCCATCCGCCGACGCAGCAGGACCGGCTCCGACGCCACGACGCCTTCCCGGCGGCGATCCGGCGTCGCGCCGTCGCGAATCCGACCGCAACCAGGGAATCCGCGACGTCGGACTCGCGGCCCTCAACTCGCTTCCGACTGGCTGTTCACCTCCTTCCCAGGACACACACACCGCATCGCGGCGCCCGATGGAACGCCAGATTTCGTCAGCGCGCCTCCGTCCTTGCCGCCGTAGTTCGCCCGGCATGTGCCCGCCCGTCCCGAAGTACTTCTCGTCCGGCGTCTGGCAGTCGAACGCGGCGTGAGGCACCTGCGCGTTGTGCTCCTCGACGTAGAGGGCGATGAGCCGCCGAGCGGCCTCGCCGGAAGCGGGTCAGTACCCTGCTCCGCCATCCCTCCGCGCGCAGTCCGAACCCGATCGCAGTTGCCCTAGAGTCGCCCTACCACCGCCACACATGCGACACATGCCGCAGATGCAGCACATGCAACCGCGCAGGTACGCCATCCGAGCCTGGGCGGACCTGGTTGGGGTGCAAGAGGTCTCCCCGAGCCTGGCGTCTCTCCTCCGCGCACGCCCCGCGCGCCCCCGCCCCACCCGCCCCCTACCGCTGGAAGATCGGCAGGTAGTTGTTCGGCACTTCCAGGAGCAGCGCCGTGACCGCGGTCGAGAATGCCGTGCCCACGTTCGAGGGCGTGCTGCCGTCCTGGCGCTGCAGGCGCAGGAGGTCGTCGCGCAGACGGGTGTAGTAGGTCGCCCAGTGGCTCCCGCCCGTGATGAACATGGCCTGGGCGGCGTAGTAGTTCCCGTAGAAGAAGAAGTAGTGGTTGAACTTGTCCGGGTTCGCCACGTCGACGTAGTGGTCCTTCACGTACTCGATCATGTCGCGGAACCGGGGAAGGGGCTCGCCGCGGCGGCGGTACTTCTCGAGGTTGCGCTGCGCCACGACGTCGGCGATGTCGCGGTCGGTGTAGACGCCGGCGCCGTAGAGCGTGGTCAGCCCCGCGGAGGTGAGCGCGAACGACGTGCGCGTCTGGACGGCGGCGGCCTGGTTCTTCGGATCGTACTGGTAGAGGAACGTGCCCTTGTCGAAGTCGCCCCAGGTGCTCGGCGTGGTGATCGCCGAGTTCAGCACGTAGTCGACGGCCTTGTCGATCGACTCCTTCGGCACGGTGATGCCCTTGTTCTTCGCGGCGCGCAGCGCCATCACCTGGCACACCACGATCGACATGTCCGAGTCCTCGGCGTTCGGCGCGTAACGCCATCCGCCCTGGGAGTTCTGCGCCTTGTAGGTGAACTCGACCGCGCGCTGCAGGCTCTCCTTCACCTTCTTGTCGCGGGTCATGCCGTAGACCTCGGCGAGGAACATCGTCGCGAACGCGTGCTCGTACATCCGCGTGTTGCTCGCGCTGATGAAGCCGGAGTCCTTCTTCTGGCAGCTCATCACGAACGCGAGCGCCTTCTTCACGTTCTCGGCGTACGGACCGTGCTCCGGGGTGCTGCCCGACGCGAGGAACGCGGTGCCGGCGAGCGCCGTCACGCCGACGTGCGGCTCATTCGACTTCTCGACCCGGTACCCCTCGTTCAGCTTGAAGCCGACGTCGCAGCGCCAAGCGCCGTCCTCTTCCTGGTGCTGCACGAGCCAGCGGAGCGCCTTCTCGGCGCCGCGGCGCGACGCGTCCGTAGCGAGCGAGGACGAGTCCTCGGTCGGCGCACCTTCCTGGGAGGTCGCGACGAGCGGCCAGAGCCCGGCCGCGCTCGCCGTGGCGACGAGCCCGACCGACAGCAGCCTGGCCTGCCTCGAGTTCATGTCGTGAGACTATACGAGCGGTCCAGATGCGGCCGGCCCGGCAATCGCGAAGCCTACTTGCCGCTGACCGTCGCGCTCGTCCCGTACACCGCCAGCTCGTTGGCGCTGCTCACCGCGAGCCAGTCCGGCCCGTAGATGACGCGCTGATACCCCTTGCTGATCGTCGGGTGCTCGATCGTCTGCACGACCTCCCCGGTCGTGCGGTCGAGGAGGACGACGCGCGAGCGGGCGCCGCGGTCGAGCCGCTCGTTCAGCTCGTAGGCCACGACCGATCCGAGGATCTCGGGGTGCGGATACGTGTTCTCGTCGGCGAGATCGAGCTTCGTGCGCCAGCGGACCGCGCCGGTCGCCGCGTCGAGGCCGACGGCGAGTGCTGCGGACCCCTCCTTCGTCTTCAGCGTCGCGACGACGAGGTCGCCCTCTGCCGCCTCGCCCTGGTACACGAGGCTGCCCGACGCAGCGAGCGGGGTCTGCCAGATCTCGCGACCGGTCTCGGCATCGAGACGGCGCACCGCGTCGGCGTCGTCGGACACGATGACGGCCGAGGGCACGTGGAAGACCGCCTTCACCGCGCGCCCTTCGAGACGGACCTTCCACGCGCGATCGCCCTTCGAGAGATCCACGGCCACGAGATCGGCCTGGTCCGTCGTGACGACGACGCTCGAGAGGCTCGGGTGCACGTAGAAGGGCGACGACGGCGCCGCCATCTCGAGGCGGCCGCGGAGCGAGAGGTTCGTGCCGTCGAGGGTGACGAGCGTGCGATGCGGACCGTCGCGGGCGCGCGTCGGCTGCGTGACCACGATGCCGTCCTCGGCGACCGTGATCATGGGGTTGACGGGGCCGTCGAACGCGCGCGACGCGAGCAGTTCGCCCGTGGCGATCGAGATCGCCGACATGCCGTACGAGGTGCGCGCGCCGCCGTCGGCCGTGAGGACGTACATGACCCCGAGCGCGGTCTCTGCGCCGCGGTACTGGCCGGGCAGGCGCTTGCGCCAGAGCTCGCGCCCGTCGGCGAAGGCGAGCGACAGCACGACGACGGCCCGGTCGCGCGACGCGCCGTCGTTGCCGCAGACGACGATCGCGCCCGGCACCGCCGCGACGGCGCGCACCTCGACGCGGACCGACTGCTCCCACACGGGCCTGCCCGTCACGGAGTCGACGAACGTGACGACCCCCGCGCGCGCGAGCAGCATGCGCCCGGCGAGCTCGGACGTCTCGGAACCCGCGAAGCGCATCGCCTGCGGCGGGATCTGGTCGGAGCCGCCGGCCTGCCATCGCAGCACGAGCGGCGGTCTCGGATCGGGGATGACGGCGACGGCGTCGTGGAAGCGCGCGGAGGCGAGCTCGGTCTTCACGGCGTCCGCCGCGGTGGTCGTGCCGAGGACGACGACGTCCGGCGCCTCGGCCGCGAGCCGCCGCAGCGCGGAACGCTCGCGCGCCGTCTCGCCGAGCGCGCGGTACGCGGCCGCCAGCTTCCAGAGCGCACGGGCCGCGACCTCGGGGGAGCGCGGCTCGCCGAGCAGGTAGGAGAGGACGCCGACCGCGTCGCGCGGGCGGCCCGCGGCGAGGTGAAGCTCGGCGGCGAGCAGGGCACTCTCGGCGGCGAACTCCGGGTCGGGATAGAGACGCGCCGCGCGGTCGAGCGCCGCGAGGTCGCGCGACGCCTTCGCCGTCTCGAAGGCGCGCTTGGCGCGCGTGCGCACGGCGGCCGCGACGAGGTCCGGCTCGGTCTTCGCGAGCTCCTTCAGGCTCTCCCGCACACGCGTCGCGACGTCGCTCGCGCCGAGATCCTCGGTCCCGTGCTGCTCCATCAGATCGAGCCAGCGCGTCGTGGCGTCGACCGGCTTGCCCGCGCGGAGCGCGAAGTCGCCGAGCAGGAAGAGGGCCAGGGCGCCGGCCTGCGCGCGTTCGCCGTCGGCCGTCGTGGTGACGACCTCGGCGAACTCCGTCGCGATCCGGCGGAGCGCCATCTCGGATTCGGCGGGGCGACCGGCCGCCTCGAGCACCTGCGCGAGCTGGAGCAACGCCCGCACGGCGTCGCCGCGGTCGCGGCTGATGTCCACGGCTGCCCTCAGGTCGTCGGCTGCGCCGGGAAGATCGCCCGCGTCGCGGCGAACGATCGCGCGCGCCGTTCGGCAGGAGTGGAGCGCACGGCGCAGCGACACGTCGAGCCGGTCCCGCACCCGCGGCGCGAGCTGTGGGAGACGGCGGAAGCCGCCCTCGAGCGTCTCGATCGCCGTGTCGAGACGGCCCGCCGCGGCATACGCCTCGCCCGCGTCGAGCCGGACCTGCGGATCGTCGGGGCTCTGTGCCAGCCGTGATTCGAGCTGCGCGCGCAGGTCCTCGAAGCGGAAGCACGCGTCGATGCGGCTGCGCGTGACGAAGAGGAGGGCGCCCTCGCCGCTCACGAGATTGCCGGTGCCCGGCGCCACGTTCCGGATCGGCGAGACGAGCGGCCACGTCTCCTCGAGCACCCCGCTCGCCGCCGAGAGCACCACGACCGCGCGGTCCGTGGGGACGTAGACGCGCTCCTTCGTGAGGATCCCGCGGCCCGCGGCCTCGACGACGGGGGACTTCGGCGGTGCGAGGCGGCCGGCATCCGGGGTCGTCCAGACGAGCCGCCCGTCGGCGCTCGCGATGTCGATCGCGGCGAGCCGCGTCCCGAGCACGTACGCGCGCCCGCCGGTCGTCCCCAGGAACCAGCGGTACGAGTTGGGGCTCTCGACGCGCCGCCGGCTCCATCGCAGCAGGCCGCTCGCCGGATCGAAGCAGAGGAGCGCCGGCGCGTCCACCGGCGCCATCACGACGCCGAGCGGCGACGCCGAAACGGGCGACGGCCACCAGCCCACGTCGCGGTCGCGCGTCTCGTGCCAGCGGACCGCTTTCGGAATCGGGGTCTGCGTGTACTGCGACAGCCACGCGATGCGCCCGTCCTCGCGCTCGACCGCTGCCGCGACGCCGAGACCCGTCGCGAAGAAGAGGCGGCCCGCCGATTCCGCGATCGCGCCGGTGACGAGCTCCTTCACCGGCCGACCGAAGAGGTTCAGCTCCTGCTGGCCCTGCACGAGGCTCGTGCGCCAGCGAGTGCGGCCGGTGCGGCGGTCGTAGCAGACGGCGCGAACGTCGTAGATGCCCTCGTACGTCCACGCTGTGACGATCAGGTCGTCGCCGACCACGAGAGGCGGCGAGCTGACGCACTCCTTCGTGATCTCCGCGGCGTCCTCGCGGCCCGGCGCGAGACGGCTCGTCTCGTGGCTCCAGAGGAGATCGCCCGTGCGCTCGTCGAAGGCGTGGAGCGCCCGGTGCGGCAGGGGGTAGAGGATCGTGTGCCCGTAGAAGCGCCGGTCGAAGCCCGCGGCGTCGGAGCGCGTGGCGAGCGCCGCGTACACCGCGCCGTCGGCGACGGCGACGGTGTGCGAGACGACGTGGCTGTCGCGCCACTCCGGCTCCTGCTGGGGAGCGTCGTGGCGCCACGCGACGGTGCCCGAGGAGAGGTTGACGGCGATCAGCGAGAGACCGCTGTTGACGAAGACGAGCCCGTGCGAGACGAGCGGCACCACCGGCTCGAGCCGCGCGCGGTCCCGCCAGAGGAGCGGCGGGTTCTCGTCGTCGTTCTCCGTCCCGTCCTGGAACTCGGTGGAGACCTGCCAGCGCGGCGACTCGGGCGCGGGCGGCGCGTCGCTGAGCCCGTTGCCGTGCGCGTCGCCGCCGAACTGCTTCGTCGTGCCCCCGCCGCCCCCGCCTTGGGGACCCGCGGCGCGGATCATGCGGTCGACGAACGTGCCGAGCGGCTCCGTGCGCAGGCCCGACGGGACCGGCGTGTCGCGCACCGGCTCGGCCGCGGAACGGACGCGCGCGAGCTCCTCGGCGTCGCCCTGCTGCGCCGCGACCCAAGCGCGCCGCGCGAGGACGAGCGCCCGGTCCGGCTCGTCGCAGGCGTCGTAGAGCGCCGCGAGATGGAACCTCGCCGCCGCGAGATCCGCCCGCACCAGCGCGAGCTGCGCGAGCGCGTCGAACGCGCGGCGCCGCACGTCGGCCGCGGGGAAGCGGCGCGCCGCCTCGCGCAGATCCGGCTCGCGGCGCAGGCGCAGTCCGCGCGAGAGGAGTTCCTCGGCGCGCTCCCGCGAGTTCCTCTCCCACGCGGCGCGGCCCTCGGGCGGCAGCGCGTCGAAGAGCCGCCGCGCGACGAACGACGCGCCCTCGAACCGCGCCGGGATGAAACTCCTGCGGATGACGACCGGGTCGTCGGCCGGGAAGTCGAGCAGTTGCTGCAGGCGGTCGGCGGCGAGCGGCCAGTCGCCCGCCTTCGACAACCTGTCGAAGTCCTCGACGAGGCGGCGCGCGGGAACGCGGTCCGGCGCCTGGAAGGGCAGCGTGATGTCCTCGGCCACGGCGCCGCGCGCCGTCACGGCGAGAACGGCGACCGCAAGGACTGCGGGAAGTGCGCCGTTCCTCATCGAGTCAGACCAGCCTCCAGCGCTTGCGGAGGAGCCACTCGAGACCGAGCAGGCCGACCGCGATCGCGAGCGTCCACCCGTTGTCCCAGAGGTCGTCCTCCTGCACGTTCGTGTTGATGCGGCGCTCCTTCGCGACCGGCGCCAGCTTCGGCAGGTCCGCGAGATAACGGTAGTCGCCGCCGTCGGACGCGCCGGCCATGTCGCGCAGCGACGCCTCGTTGAGCAAGAGGTCGCGGCCCTCGAGGGAGCTCTGCACCACGTGGAAGAGCTTCTCGGGCGGCTCGTCCTTCGGGTCGTCGGTCGCGGCGGTGAGCCGGTAGTCGCCCGGCCGCGTCGGCACGATCGTCTTCCTGAAGCTGCCCTTCTCGTTCGGGTCCTTCGCGATGACGAGGTCCACCGTCTCGCGCTTGCCCGGCTCGGCACCCGGCATGTCGAGCCTCACGGTCTGCGCCTCGAGACGCGACGGCTCGTAGTCGCGGTCCAGCACGTCCACCGTGATGCGCACCGGGTCGTCGAGCGTGTACGTCTCGAGGTCGGTCATGATCTTGAAGCGCTTGTTGCCGCCGAGCAGCTTGTACGTGGCGAGGAACCGGACCGCCTCTCCGTAGAAGCGATAGAAGTAGCGGTCGCCGACCTCCCACCGCATGCGGAAGAGCTCGTCCACGCCGACGAAGAGCGAGCGGCCGCGCCCGAACGGCATCGTGGCGATGAGCGGCCGGCGCCCGAACCGGTTCTCGGCGCGCGGGTCGTCGGACTCGGCGAGCACCTTCGCGAGCGTCTTCGCGCGCAGCGCCGGATAGCTCCAGTAGTGGCGCCACTTCGGGTGCGTGGTCCAGAGCCGCCGCGATTCCGCGGGGTCGCCCGCGACGTTCATCATCGGGCTGTCGGCGCCGTCCGCGGTGACGACGAATCCCGAGCCCGACACCGTGTCGGTGCGTTCGTCCTGCTCCGCGTTGCGGTCCACGACGATCGGCAGCACGGCGGCGAGCGGACCGTCGCGGTACTTGGCGGGGTTGTTCCGCGCCCCGGCGATGAACACCAGACCTCCGCCGCGGTCGACGAAGTCGCGCAGGTTGGCGAGCGCGTCCTCGACGGCTCGCGCGTCCGGCGCGAGGTTCCGCGGGTCCACGTCGCCGAGGAGGATGACGTCGTACTCGAACAGCTTCTCGCGCGACGGCAGCGCGCGCGCGGTGTCGAGCGGCGGCCAGTCGGGCGCGCTCGTCTTCTTCTGCGGCGCCTCGGGGTCGGCGTCGAGCAGGATCGTGTGCGCGAGCATCGTCTCGCGGTCGCGGATCAGCGAGTTGGAGAGGTACGTGAACTCCCACCGCGGGTAGTCCTCGACGAACAGCACCTTGATCTTGCGGTCGATGACGCGAACCGTGTGCGTGACGAAGTTGTCGCTCTTGATCTTCTCTTCTGGCTCGACCGGGATCCCGATGCGGAGCGCGTACGTGTCGGCGCGGTCGAAGCGGTAGGTGACGCGGACCGCCTGCGCCTCCTCGCCGCCCTTCAGCACGACGTCGCTCGGGTTG
>JANNHP010000050.1:0-2476 GCA_031404455.1 Planctomycetia bacterium
GGACGGCGGCAGTTGGAAGATGTCGGCGCGGTCGGGGTCGATCCGCATCTCGGGGTCGAAGCCCGCGAGCGCCCCCGCCGAGAGGGCCGCGACGAGCATCGTGCCGACGAGCGCCGCGCCGACGAGGGCCGAGCGGTTGCGGCGGAACGCGCGCCAGCGGCGCTGCCAGTGCGTCACGCGCCGCCCGCGCGGATCCGCGGATCGATCACGCCGTAGAGGAGGTCGACCACGAGGTTGACGAGGATGAACGTGGCCGCGACGAGCAGGATGCCGCCGACGAGCACGGGGCTGTCGTTGCGCTTCACGCCGTCCAGGATGAACGTGCCGAGGCCCGGCCAGTTGAAGACCGTCTCGGTCAGCACGGCGCCGGAGAGGAGCCCGCCCATCTGCAGGCCGGTCACCGTGACGATCGGGATCATCGCGTTGCGCAGCACGTGGCGCAGCACCACGTTCGACGGCCGGAGCCCCTTCGCCCGCGCCGTCTGCACGTAGTCCTTGCGGATCTCCTCGAGCACCGCGGACCGCGTCATGCGGGTGATGACCGCCATCGGGATCGTCGAGAGTGCGAGCGCAGGGACGAGCAGGTACTGCACACAGCTCCACGCGACCCGGAACTCGCCCCGCGCGAGCGATTCGAAGAAGTAGAGCTTCGTCGAGTAGGCGCCGATCACGTCGTCGTGCGAGATGTCGTAGCGCGCGTTGAAGTGGCGGAAGCCCAGCGCGATCGCGACGAGCAGCAGCACCATCCCCAGCCAGAACACTGGGATCGAGTTGCCGAGCAGAGCGAGCAGGTTCGCGAGGTAGTCGACGAACTTCCCGCGCTTCACGGCGCCGAGGACGCCGACTCCGATCCCGACGGGCACGGCGATCACGAGCGCGAAGAGCGTCAGTTCCACGGTGGCGCTGAAACGGTCCATCAGCACCGGACCGATCTCGCGGTCGTCCGTGTAGCTCTGGCCGAAGTCGAAGCGGGTGACGACGCCCTCCATGTAGCGCGCGTAGCGCACGTGGATCGGCCGGTCGAGACCCTTGTCGCGGCGCCACTGCTCCCTCGCCTCGGGACCGCCGTGCAGTTCGAACCGCGCGGCGGCGGGATCGCCGGGGAGGAGCGAACCGATCACGAAGACCACGAACGAGACGACGACGAGCAGCGGAACCGTCAGGGCGAGCCGCCGCAGCGCGAAGAGCAAGTCTCGCCTAGTCCTTCAGCGTGACGCCGTGGAGGTACTCGCCGCCCGCCGGGTAGATGACGTACCCCTTCACGCGCTTCGACACGGCGCGCATCTCCGGCATCGTGACGAGCGGGACCATCGGCACCTCGTCGAAGAGGATCCGCTGGGCCTCCTCGTAGAGCTTCACGCGCTCCTTCGGGTCGGTGTTCGTCCGGGCGCGGACGAGCAGGTCGTGGACCTTCTCCCCGCGGTAGAAGCTCACGTTGTTCGCGCTGCCGACGCGCGCGTTCTCCTTGTCGAGGAGCATGTGCAGGAAGTTGTCCGCGTCGGGGTAGTCCATCATCCAGCCGAGCAGGCACATGTCGTGCTTCGCGTCGCGCGTGTCCTTCAGGTACTGCTTCCACTCGACGGTCGAGACCTTCGCGCGGATGCCGACCCGCAGGAGGTCCTGCTGGATCTGCGTCGCCACCTGCTGCGGCGCCGGCATGTAGGCGCGCGGGTTGTCGCCGCACCAGAGCGTCGTCTCGAAGCCGTCCGGGAAGCCTGCCTCCGCGAGGAGCGCCTTCGCCTTCTCGACGTCCTGCTTGCGATCCGGGATCGCGAGGTGTCCCGGAAGCGCAGACGGACACGGCGTCACGGCGATCTCGCCCTGTCCGTCGTAGGCCGCGCGCTGGATCTTCTCCTTGCTGATGGCGAACGCCACTGCCTGGCGCACGCGCGGGTCGTCCCAGGGCTTCTTCCCGCAGTTCATCGCGAGGTACGCGATGTTGATCCCGGGCTGCGACACGAACTCGAGGTCCTTGCTGGCCTTGACGCGCTCCACGTGCTGCGGCGCGAGACCGTCCATCACCTGCGACTGCTCGTTCTCGACGTCGAGGAGGCGCTTGTCGTTCTCCTTCACGGTCTTGAAGACGAGCTTCGCGACGCCGGGCGCTCCGCCCCAGTAGGCGTCGTTCGACTCGAGGACGATCGTCTCGTCGCGGTTCCACCGGACGAACTTGAACGGTCCGCTGCCGACGGGCTTCTCGGCGAACTTGTACTTGTACTTCCCGGTCGCGGGGTCGATGCCCTCGCTCTTCCACGCGGTCGGCGACACGATCGACGTGTTGAAGACCGTCATCGTCGAGAGCAGCGGCGCGAACGGCTCCGCGAGCCGGATCTCGACGGTGCGCGGGTCGATCGCGACGACCTCCTTCACCGATCCGAAGATGTCGCCCCAGTAGCTGAAGACGCCGACGTGCGCCGGGTGGTTCTCGTCCTTCTGGCGGAGCAGCGAGAAGACGACCGCGTCCGCGTCGACCGGG
>JANNHP010000051.1:0-15868 GCA_031404455.1 Planctomycetia bacterium
CCCGCCGCGGCGAACCGCGGGAGGTCGTCGTCGTGGATCATCTGCGCGTGCTCCACGCGGTGACGAAGCCGCGCGCCGTTCGGACCGAGTGCGCCCGCGAGTGCGTCGAGGGCGGTGCGGACGGCGGCGTCGCCGATCGCGTGCAGATAGCTCGGGAGGCCCGCATCGGCTGTCGCGCGGACGAGGTCGCGCACCGCCTCGGGCGGCAGGATCTCGACGCCGCGGTGGCAGTCGTCGCCCTCGTACGGATCGAGGAGACGCGCCGTGCGCGAGCCGAGTGCGCCGTCGAGAAACGTCTTCATCCCGACGACGCTGAACGCGCGTCCGGGCGCGCGGAAGTCGGCGACGGCGGCTTCGCCGGGTGAGACGGTCGCGAAGACCTCCACACCGAGACGCCCCGCGGCGTCGAGCGCGCGCAAGGGCGGATGCGCGCGCGAGCCGCTCATGTCGTGGACCGCCGTGATCCCCGCGCGGTGGAGTTCCGGGAGGACCGCGGCGACGGCCTCGGCGAGTTCCTCGGTCGTCAGATCCTCGGCCTGCGCCGACGCGGCGAACGCGGAGTTCTCGCCGAGGATGCCGGTCGGCGCGCCGTGGGCATCGAGATCGACGCGCCCGCCCTCGATGTCCGGCGCCTTCGGCAGGAACCCGGAGCGCACGAGTCCCATCGTGTTCAGCGCGGCCGAGTGGTAGTCGTGCGAACGCAGCAGCACCGGCGAAGACGTCGCGGCGTCGAGGGCAGCGCGCGCGGTGACGGAGCCGAGGCGGAAGACCTCGGGATCGAACCCGCGTCCGACGATCCATCTCCCCGGCGCCCGTTGCGCGGCCGCGGCGCGCACCGTGGCGACGATGCCGTCGACGCCGAGTCCGTGCAGGTCGATCTCGCGCCGCGACATCGCGAGCGGCACGAGGTGCGCGTGCGCGTCGTGGAAGCCGGGGCAGACGATGCCGCGCGGCGCGTCGATCACCCGCGTGCGCGGTCCGCGCGCCGCCATCGCGGCGCGACGAGTCGTCACCGCGGAGATGCGACCGTCCTTCACGACGACGGCGTCCGCGCCGTCCGCCCGGAACGCGCGTGCGGCGCAGACGATCAGATCGGGCGGCCCGGGCATCGCGAGGAGGCTAACCTGCGCGCCGATGGAGTCCTTCCGCATCGTCGCGCTGGCCGTGGTCGCCGCGGTGACCTGCGGCGTCGATGGATCGGAACTGCTTCCTTCGAATGGGCGCTCCCCAAACGGCACCGCCCCCCGCGAGTGGTCGCGGGAGGCGGGTTCTGCCGCGTCGTCTCGTGCCGGCCCTGATCGCCCGGAACCGAGACGCAGCCTAAGGTCGGCTGACGCTGTTGGAGTCCATCGTCACGGCGGCGTTGATCGCCAGGGCACGGCCGGTGAGGCTCGCGCCGGACACGATGGAGATGCTCGCGTACGCGAGGATGTTCCCCTTGAACGCGGTGCCCGAACCGAGGGTCGCGGAACCGCCGATCTGCCAGAACACCCTCGACACATCGTAGTTGGCGCCGCCGTTGATCACGACGACGGACGAGTTGCTCGCGGTCGTGAGAGCGCTTCCCACCTGGATGACGAAGAGCGCATTGGAGTCGCCCTGGGCGTCGAGAGTGAGTTCCCCGGTCAACCCGGCGGCGGCGTCGAACGTGTAGACGCCCGGCGCGAGCGTGAGCCCGCCCAGGTCCGTGCCGGTGAGGTTGTTGGCCGCGATGCTCGACATGCCGGCCAGGTAGCCGTAGGCGATCGCGGCATCGCTGTGGGCATCGGACGCCGCATCGTCGCATGCGTGGATCGCCCCATCGGACACGATCGCCGGGCCGAAGCCGGTGATCGCGGTTCCGGGGCTGACGCCCAAGTCGCCGGTGACGACGGTGAGGCCGGCGGCGGTCACGGTCGAGGCGCCGAGCACCGCGAAGTCCGCTGCCGCACCCAATGACGGACCGTCGTCCGCCGCCACGGAGAGAAATCCACCCGCCAACAGCACTGCGGCCGTAGCGAGCGCGCCTCCGCGCAACCGCCAACCCATCGAGACGTATGCCTTGTGAACCATCCGAGACCTTGCCTTCCCAACTTCCGCGAACTTGCGATCTCGCTGAATGCCTGAGCTACCTGAATTGCAAGGCGCGCTGGTCCGAATGAATTCCATCCATCGTCCGCACGGCGCCTGGAACGAAGCCGGTTCCTCGCTTCCCGGCGTGACCCCCGGCACGTGCGAAACGTGACTGGAGTTGCACGCGACGCACGGGGCGCGGCCCCCCGGAGTGCGGTGCGACACTCGCGGGGCATCGCTCCCGGTCCGCAGATGCCCCAGGGCTCGTTCGCCCTCGCGGGTCGGCGCGAGTCGACGGGGCACGGCGACGGCGCGCGCGCCGTCGACCACGACGCGCCGACGGAGAAATCCCGGCGTCGCTCCGGTACCCTCTCGCCCATGAAGATCCAGATCGTCTACTGCACGAATTGAAACTACGAACCCCGGGCCGTGGGCCTGGCCGATGCGCTGATGACGAACCTGAAGCGGAGGATCTCGTCGCTCGAACTCGTTCCGAGCGACAAGGGCCGCTTCGAGGTCTCGTTCGACGGCAACCTCGTCTACTCGAAGCTCGCGACGGGCGAGTTCCCCGAGGAGATGGACATCGTGAAGCTCGCGATGAAGACGCCGAAGTAGCGCGCCGCCGGCGCGGCGTCACCCGCCGAGCGCGTGGTCGAGGGCGTCCCACGTGCGGATGCGGCGGAACATCTGCGTGTCGCCGCGCCAGTAGGCCACGAGCTTGTCGGGCCGGCCGGCCGAGCATGCGGATCCACATCCGCGTGCGCATGTGCGTCTCGTCGGTGCGCGAGAAGTCGAGCGCGAGGAGCAGCACGGAGGGATCGCCGTACGCTTCGCAGAAGGCCGCGATGCGTCCGCGCGCGGTGCCCGCGCGGCTCACCTCGACGACGCTGGAGATGAACCGCAGGAGCTCCAGCCCCTTCGCGTCGCGCACGCCGTCGCACGGGTGCGGCTCGCAGAAGTCGAACCAGGTCCAGTCGGCGAAGACGTTGTGCGCCGAGCCGTCGCTGTGGACCGCGGCGATCGAATCGGCGACGTCGTGGCGCGCGCGGATACGCCTCGCGGCCTCGGCGATCATCGGCCGCGGGTCCTTGCTCGCGGCGATCGCGTCGTAGAGCGTCGGAGTGTCGAGGAAGGGGAAGACGAGTGCCTGCGGGAACCGCACCGCGCGGCCGTCCACTTCGAGCGCCAGCTCGTCGAAGGGGCCGGCGACGGGCGCGAGCGCCGAGGTGCCGGCCCGACGGAACGCTTCGATCGCCGCGAGCTCGCGTTGCACGCGGCGCGGCGCGTCGACCGGGCTGTCCTTCGGCTCGACGAAGGACTTGACCGCGAATCGGGCGCCGCCCTGCTCGACGAAGAGGAGCGTCGTCGAGCGCCGCCGGGCGCGGCGGCGCGGCGGCGGCGGGAACACGCGGCAGGGCAGGCACGGATCGAACGGCAAGGCCGAGAATGTAGCCTCACTGCCGCCGCGGAGCCCTGCGAGACTTCGGTCGCGCCCGCGCGAAGCTCGTCCCGCCCGGCGCCACGAACCTGAAATGGCCCCGCCGTCCGCTGCGTTTCATCCGGTTGCCCTGATTTGCGGCAGGGCGCGTGGAAGCCCATGTCGAGTGTCGAACCAGCTACCGGCGGTCGTCCGGCTGCGACGCCTCCGGCGCAGTCCGTGTCCGCGAATTGGGCCGCCGCCATCGAGCGGTACGCCCGGCTCATCCACTCGATCCCGCTGCGATTCGGCGTCTCGCGCGAGGACGCGGAGGACGTCTTCCAGTCCACCGTCCTGACGGCGATGCGCCGCGAGACGGTGCCCCCCTCCGAGGACCGGATCGTGCGATGGCTCGCGAGCATCGCCTCGTGGGAGACGCGCAATCTCCTGCGCAAGCGCGCTCCGGAGCTTCGGGAGCCGAACGAGGTCGAGGGACTCGCCCCCGGAGCCGAAGCGCCGCGCGCTCTCCTCGAGGAGGCCGAGGAGCTCCAGGCGCTCGCTGACGCCCTCGCCACGCTGAAACCACGCGAGCGACGCCTCCTCGAGGCGCTCTTCCTCGAGGAGGAGCCTCTCTCCTACCAAGAGGTCGCGGCGCGCATCGGCGTCGCCGTCGGGAGCGTGGGCGAGCTGAGGCGCCGTGCCATCGACCGCCTGAGGGCCGAGCTCGTGAGACGAGGGTTCTGACTCCGCGCCTGCGGCGCGGAGTCAGAACTGGTGTGGCGCGGACGCAAGGACGCGTCCCATCTCGCCAGTGGCGAGATGGGAAACACCCCGGGTCCGGCGCCGACTTCGAGCAGGGTGGCGGCGCCTCGCCGCCGGGTCCCCTGCTGAAGTCGTCCGGACTCCCGCGCGGCGCATCCCGAATCCGTCCGGATCGCGGCTCCCTCCCCGCCCCCCAGCCTCGCCTCCGTCTCCGCCCGCACCTCTCCCCCTCGCCCCACCCGATTCATCCTCCATCGACCGCCCGTCGCACGACTTGAGCGGATACGGAGAAAAACCTGTGGAAACCTGTATCAGACCGCGGTCTCGACGCATTACCGACCGGTGAACTCGGAGGGAGGCTCGCCGTGAACGATGCCGTGCACCCTGACGAGGTCGAGCGCCTGATGGTCGCGCTCTGGGGTCCTGGCGCGGCGTCCTCGGCTGCCGGTCACGCGGAGTCGTGCGACGCGTGCGCCGAGGACGTCGACTTCCACCGCAGGTTGCGCGAGGCCATGCAGCGCCTCGCCGCGGCCGAGGTGCCGCCCCGCGCGATGGCGCCGGCGCTCGCTGCCGCCGAGCCTCCAGTCCCGCAACCCGATGCCGGTTGGATCCAGGCAGTCGCGCTGCCCCTCTGCGCCGGCGTGCGCTCCGCCGCGGCCGCGGAGATGCAGTTCGTCTGCGACGTGCCCGGGTTGCGGGTGAACGTGGTCCTTCACCCCGCGGGGCGCGCCGGCCGCTTCGCGCTCTCGGGCCAGGCGCTCCGGGACGACTCGACTGCGGCCGAGGGAGCCGGCGTGACGCTCTACGTGGACCGCGTCGCCGCCGCCGTGGCCACGACCGACTCGTTCGGGGAGTTCTCCTTCGGCGCGCACGCCGGGTCGCGGTTCGGGCTCGGACTCGTGACGGCCGAGGAACGAGCGCTGGTCGAGATCCTGCCGGGCGCAGGTGCCTCGTGAGCGAGCCCCATGCGGAGTTGCACGTCGACACCGCTCGCACTCCGTCGGCGCTCGGGTGTCGCGGCGTGCCCTCGGACGACCGGCGGCTCGTCTACCGGCATTCGGGCCTGCAGGTCGAACTGATGTTCCAGCCCGGCGGCCGCGCGGCCGCGTTCGTGTGGGGGCAGATCTACGGCGCGACGTCCGGACGTCCCTGCGTCGGGGCGGACATCGCGCTCCTCGACGAGACGACGCATCCGCTCGTGCGCGCGTCGACCGACGAGTTCGGCGAGTTCAGCTTCGCGGCGCCGCGGCTCGTCGAGGGCGCGATCTCGGTCGAGACGCCGTCGGGACGGTTCCTCTGCTGGTTCGCGCCCGCGGATCCGGAGCCGAGCCGCGTGGCCCCGGAGACCGGCCGCGCATGACCAAGTCCTCGTCCGTGCGCGAGGACGCTCGCGCGTTCCTCGAGCGGGCGCTCACCGCCGAAACGACGGCGGAGGTCGTCCGGGCGGTCCGTTCGCAGGACGAGCTCGACCCCGCGGACCTGGCGCCGGCCCTCATCGACGAAGCGACGTCGCGGCTCCGGCGCGACCCCCGGCTCGCGTTCTGGCTCGCGGTGACCGGCGCGCGGGCGGCCGACCGCGCGGGACGCGTCGCCGTGGCGGCGAACGGACTCGGCCGCGCGGGCGAAGCGCTCGTGAACCAGGGCCGCATGCGCGGCGCGCTGCGGTTCTACTCCCGCGCGATCGGCTGCTTCCACCGGCTCGGCGCGCAGTCCGACGTGGGCGCCGTGCTGATCCGGCGGATCACGCCGCTCGCTTCGCTGGGCCACTACGACGAGGCCCGCGCCGCCGCCGCCGCCGCGACGCGGCTCTTCGAGGGTCTCGGCGAGAGCCGCCGAGTGATCGAGATCGAGAACGCCTTGGGCGACCTCGGATCGCGGCGCGACCGTCCGCGCGCGGCGCTCGCGCACTTCCGGCGCGCTCGCTCGCTCGTCGACGCCTTGGCGCACCCGCGGCTCGTCGCCATCCTCGACGTCAACAGCGCGAACTGCCTGGAGGCGCTCCACCGCTACCGCGCGGCGCAGCGGTACTTCGAACGCGCCCGCGGGACGTTCGAGCGCGAGGGCCTGCGCCACACCGCGGCGCAGGTCGACCAGAACCGCGCCTATTTCGCGCTCCTGCGCGGACGCTACGCCGAGTCGCTCGAGCTCTACGAGCGGGCGGAGACGACGCTGCGATCGATCTCCGAGACGAGCGAGCTCGCGCCGATCCGTCTGGAACTCGCGGAGCTCCATCTGCAGATGGGCATGCCCGCCGAGGCGCGCGTGTTCGCGGACGCCGCCGCGACGCGCCTCGAACGCGAGGGGCGCGCGAAGGAGAGTGCGCAGGCCGTCTACTTCGCCGCCGTCGCCGAGATGCTCCTCGGCCGGCCCGACGTCGCGGCGCAGCAGGCGGAGCGGGCGCGCGAGCGCTTCGCCGCGAGCGGAGAGAGCGTGTGGGTCGCCGAGTGCGATCTCCTGAAGGCCCACGCGCTCGCGGCGAACCCGGATGTCCATGCTTGCGCGCGGACGCTCGCCGAGTCGGCGCGCGCCGCCTTCGCCGAGGCCGCGAGACCGTCGCGCGTCGCGTCGGCCGAGATCCTCCTCGCGCGGCTCGACCTCGCCGCCGGGCGGCCCGCGGCGGCGCTCGCGCGGCTCGACCAGACGGAGAGCCGCACGCGACGCATCGACGCGCCGTGGGTGGAAGTCGAACTGCGCCGCAGGCGCGGACTCGCGCTCCTGGCCCTAGGCGACTTCGCCCGCGGCATCGAGGAGCTCCAGCGGGCGGTGCGCGTGCTCGAGGCGCACCGCGGCGGTGTCCCGGCCGACGAGTTCATGGTGTCCTTCCTCGCGTCGAAGTCCGCCGTGTACGCGGAGACGGTGGAAGCGCTCGCAGCCGTCGGCCGGGCCGAGGAGGCGTTCGAGTACTGCGAGCGCTCGCGGTCCCGCGCGCTCGTGGACATGCTCGCGTCGCGCAGCGTGTCGGCACGTCTCGTCCCCGGACGGGGCCTCGATCTCGCCGGAATGAAGGCGAGGAAGCTGCGCGAGGACCTGAACGCCGACTACGCGCACCTGCATCGCATCCGCGCGGGACTCGAGACGGCGGCGCCGGAGCGCGTCGCGGAGATCTCCCGCGGCGCCTCCGAGCGCGAGGCGGAGTTCGCGTCGCTCTCGCGCGCGGCGTGGTCGAGGGATCCCGAGTTCGCGTCGCTGACCGCGGTGGGAACCGTGAGACTCGCCCGCGTCCGGGAACTGCTCGACGCCGACACGACGCTGCTCGAGTACTTCGTCGCGGGCACGCGACTCTTCGCGTTCGTCGTCCGACGCGACGGGCTGACGGTGCGCCAGATCGCGGCGCCAGAGGCGGACCTCGCGCGCCGAGTGCAGAAGCTCCGCTTCCACCTCGCGCGGTTCCAGACCGGCGGCGACGTGGCGTCCCCTGCGCCGGCGCTCCACCTCGCTGCGACCCGCGCGAACCTCGCCGAGCTCCACGCGGTGCTCGTGGCGCCGGTCGCCGACCTCCTGACGACGCCGCGGATCGTCGTCGTGCCCCACGGAGTGCTGCACGGCGTTGCGTTCCACGCCCTGCCGGACGGCGACGGCTGGCTCTGCGACCGCTTCGACATCTCGTACGCGCCGAGCGCCGCTGTGTTCGGCTTCTGCGCCGCGCGGAGCGCCCGCGCAGGCGGCCCCGCCTCCGTCTTCGCGCTGCCCGACGAGGCGGCTCCGATGATCGCGGAGGAGGCGGCGAGCGTCGCCGCGGCGCTCGGACCCTCGACGCGATCGCACGTCGGGGCGGCGGCGACTGCGTCGAATCTGCGGCAGGCCGCCGCGACGTCGCGCCTCCTGCACATCGCCTCGCACGGCATGTTCCGCCCCGACCGGCCGGCGCTCTCGTCGATCCGGCTCGCCGACACATGGCTCAACCTCTACGACGTCTACGGACTCGACGTGCGCGCGGAACTCGTGGTGCTCTCGGCGTGCGAGACGGGAGTCGTCGAGCCGGGCAGCGGCGACGAGGCGCTCGGCCTCGTGCGCGGCTTCCTATTCGCCGGGGCACCGCGCGTGCTCGCGAGCCGCTGGCGCGTGAGCGACCGTTCGACCGCGCTCTTCATGGGCACGTTCCACGGCGCGCTGAGGGAAGGGCTTTCGTACGACGCCGCACTCGGGCGGGCGATGCGGACCGTCCGCGAGATCCACCCGCATCCGTATCACTGGGCCGCGTTCTTCCTGGTGGGAGACGCACGCGGCAAGTTCCCGGATCCACACGAAAACTGACACGAAGGGCGTATCGCGCGGGTTCGTGACTCGCGCGGACTGTGCACGAACTCAGGGAGGAAGACAGATGAGAGGCCATCAGAAGTGGCTCGCCCTCGCGTGTCTTGTGCTCGGCCCGTCGCCCGGCCCCGCGGGGGCCGAACCGACGGGCAGCGACGCCGCCGGCGTCCCGACGGGACGCTTCACGCTGACGGTCCCCGCGGCGCGCGCCGACGCGGACGCGATCAGCGCCCGCGTCGCCAACTACTTCGGCGAGGCGCGCCTCGTCGGCTCGCGGCGGGTGATTTCCCGCGGCGGCCCCGGCGTCGGGTTCGTGTTCGAGCTGCCGGGGGACGCGGCCGTGCGCAAGTCCGACGACCTCGCGCGGGCGCTGCGCCGCGTCGGCCGCGAGGTCGGCGGCGACGGCGCCGAGGAGCTGCGCCGCCGCGCGAAGGGGAAACCCGTCAACCTGCCGATCTTCGAGGGCGACTGGAACGCGCGCAGCGTGCGCACGCAGACGGCGCTCGCGCGGACGAGCACGTATGCGGCGCAGGTGAAGGCGACCGGGCGCGGACAGATCGTGGCCGTCCTCGACGGCGGGTTCGACCTCGGGCACGAGTTCCTCACGGGGCGTCTCGCGCCCCAGAGCTACGACGCGCTCGACGACGACGCGGATGCGCAGGATCTCGGCAACGGTTCGAACGACGACGCCGAGTTCGAGGCGCCGGGAGAGGCGGCGACGGATCGCGTCGTCGGACACGGCACGTTCGTCGCGAGCGTGGTGCTCGCCGTCGCGCCCGACGCGACGATCCTCCCGGTCCGCGTCCTCGACGACGAGGGCTGGGGCACCGACATCGCGCTCGCCTCCGGCATCTCGTACGCCGTCGAGCGGGGCGCTCGCGTGATCAACCTGAGCCTCGTCATCGCGAGCGCGTCGCAGCTCGTCCGGGACGCGGTGCGCGCCGCGTACGAGGCGGGCGTCGTGATCGTCGTCGCCTCGGGCAGCACGGACGACGGCTGGCAGAACGACCCGTACCTCATCAGGCGGTCGATCTGCGTCGGCGCGACCGACGACGCGGACGTCGTGGCGCCCTGGTCCGTCACGAGCTCCCTCGTGCACGTCTTCGCGCCGGGCGTCGAGGTGTGCGGCGCGCTCGGCGGCGCCGGGCCCGCTGCCTACGGGCGATGGAGCGGCGTCAGCTTCGCCGTGCCGTTCGTCTCGGGCGGCGCCGCGATGATGCGCGAGAAGCACCCGGACGACTGGACGGCCCGCGAAGTCAGGGACCGGCTCGCCGCGCCGGCGGCCCCCGCGTGGTTCCCTTCGGGCGCCCACGTCATGTGGCGGGGCCGCGTGGACCTCAACCTTTCCGTGCCGTGGAACTGATCCGGCGAGTCGCCGGAGAACGAGCGGAGCGATCCCCGTGAAGAACACGAGTCCGTCCAACCTGACGCTGCCCTTCGGAGCGGAAGCGTCGCTCCGTGTCCGCGTCCGGGAGCTCGAGCGCGAGCGCGACGCGCTCCGAGGCGAGGTGATCGGCCTGCAACGCGTGGCCGAGGCCGGTCTCCTGACCGGCGGACTCGCGCACGACCTGCGCAACCAGCTCACCGCGTTCCTCGGCGCCGCCGAGCTCGCGCTGATGCAGGGACACTCGGACGCCCTGCGCGAGGGGCTGCGCGCGACGATGCGCCAGGGCTGGCGGATGCACGAGACCGTCGACGCCTTCGTGCAGTTCGTCCAGCGCCGCGAGGGCCGAGCGCGGGTCTTCGAGGTGAAGGAATCGATGGACGGTCTCGAGCGGCTCGTCGACCCCGTCGCCCGCGGCGAGGGCGTGGAGTTCCTGCAGAGCTGCGCCACGCGCGCGTCGCTCTGCGCCGACCGTCAGCTCCTCGAGCAGGTGCTCGTGAACCTCTCGATGAACGCCGTCCGCGCCGCCGCGTCGGGCGGCGGGAGGGTGATCGCGAGCGCTGTCGACGGCGAGGACGGCTTCGTGAGGATCACCGTCCGCGACACCGGACCGGGAATCCGCGAGGACGTGAGGAGGCGGCTCTTCCAGCCGTTCGCGACGGGACACGCCGCGAGCGGCGGCACGGGTCTCGGCCTCTACGTCGCCCAGCAGATCGTGCAGCGCTGGGGCGGCACGATCCGCATCGAGACCTCCGGCACCGGGACCCGCGTCGACGTGGACCTGCCGATCGCGAGCTGAACGGGGGACCCAGCGTGCGGCGGGTCACGCGGAAGCGGTGATCCTCCTTCCTAACTCTCAGGCGGCACGGCGATTGCCTTCCATGGGCGTACCCTGGGAGGCGCCGATGGACGACACGATCCGGGTCCTTGTGGTCGACGACGAGTCGGGGCTTCGCCGCTTCCTCGCGAAGGAACTCGCGGCCCGGGGCTTCAAGGTGGACTCCGCCGCTTCCGGCGAGGAGGGGCTCCGCAAGATCTCGGAGTCCGTCTACGACGTGGTCCTCCTCGACATGAAGATGCCCGGCATGGACGGGCTCGCCGCGCTGCGGGAGATCCGCGCCCAGGAGCCGGCGCCCGAGGTGCTCATCCTCACCGGCCAGGGCAGCGTCGAGACCGCGGTGGCGGCGATGCGCGCCGGCGCTTTCCACTACCTCACGAAACCGTTCCACCTCGAGGAGCTCGAGGTCCAGATCCAGAAGGCGCGCGAGCAGAGCGCCCTCGTGCGCCGCGCGAACGCGTTCGAGCGCCTGATGGAGGGCTGGGACGCCCAGCTCGTCGGAGAGGCCCCGGCGCTCGAGCGCGTCCGCGAGATGATCCGGCGCGTCGCGCCTTCGGACACGAGCGTCGTCATCGAGGGCGAGAGCGGCACCGGCAAGGAGCTGATCGCCCGCGCGCTCCACGCGGGCAGCAAGCGGTCCGCCGCGCCGTTCGTCGTCGTCAACTGCGGCGCGCTGCAGGAATCGCTCCTCGAGAGCGAGATCTTCGGGCACGAGAAGGGATCGTTCACGGGCGCCGTGCGAACGAGGGAAGGACTCGCGGAGGCGGCTCACTCGGGCACGCTCTTCCTCGACGAGATCGGCGAGATGAGCCTCGCCATCCAGGCGAAGTTCCTGCGCTTCCTCGAGAGCGGGGACGTCCGCCGCGTGGGCAGCAACCGCACGCAGCAAGTCGACGTCCGCGTCGTCGCGGCGACGAACCGCACGCTCAGCGAGGAGGTGAAGGCCGGACGCTTCCGCGAGGACCTCTACTACCGCCTGCGCGTCTTCGCGATCGAGGCGCCGCCGCTGCGCGACCGCCAGTCGGACGTGCCGCTGCTCGTCTCGCACTTCCTCGAGACGATCCGCGGCGTCGGCCACGGGCCGTTCAAGATCGACGCCGACGCGATGGACGCCATACGGCGCTACGCGTGGCCGGGGAACGTCCGCGAACTGCGCAACGCGGTCGAGCGGATGATGCTGCTCGCCGACGACGGCCGCATCACCGTGGCCTGCCTTCCGTCCGAGGTCGCGCGGACCGCGACGAAGGACCACCTCGGCGCGGACGAGCTGAATCTCGAGGTCGTGGAGCGTCACCTGATCCTCAGGGCGCTGAAGGAGACCGGCGGCCGCAAGACCGAGGCCGCCGAGCGGCTCGGCATCTCGCTCCGCACGCTGTACAACAAGCTCCAGATCTACAAGTCGGAGGAGACCGCGGCCCCGCCGCCGGGCTAGCGTGCAATCCGTGCAATCCCCCGGCAACGCCTGCGCGGAGCGGGCCCCGTGATCTCGCTCAGGTCGCAACTTCTCGCCGCCGTCGTCGCGACGATGCTCGGTGTCGTGGCGATCACGGCGCACGGTCTCCACCTCCTCAACGAGATCGACGAGGACGCGCACAGGGTCCGCGAGGACCTGAACCGGCTCGCCACGACCGCGGAGATCGAGGACGCCGCCCGCGACCTCGCGGCGGGTCCGCACGGCGGGGACGCGGACGCCCTGCTCCATCGACTCGACGGCCTGATCGCGCGGATGCACGCCCTCGCCCCCGGCGCGCAGGACGCGGCCCGCCTCGCGAAGCTCGAGCGCCTCGTCGGCGTCGCCCGCGGGAACCCGACCTCGGAGAACTGGTTCCGGGCGGGCGAGGTCGCGGGCGAGATCGAGAAGGCGCTGATCCGCCGCACCCAGCAGGCCGACGACGTGGAGGCGGCGGGGAGGAGCACCAACCAGGCGCTCTGGATGGGCGTCACTGTCGTGGCACTCTGCGCGATCGGAGCCGCCGCGGTGTTCTTCACCCGCTGGCGGCGCGAGCTGCGCGAGTCGCGCGAGCGGCTGCGGCGGAGCGACCGGCTCGCGGCGCTCGGCACGATCGCGGCGTCGGTCGCCCACGAGATCAACAACCCGCTCGCCACGATCTCCGGCTGCGCGAGCGCGGTCCGCGACCGCATGAAGCGGCAGCCCGACGCCTGCGTCGATTCGCTCGAGTACCTCGAGATGATCGAGGACGAGTCGCGGCGCTGCTCGGGCATCCTGAAGGGACTCCGCGACCTCGCGCGCGACGGACCCCCCGCGATGGCGCCGGCCGACGTGGTGAAACTCGCGCGCAGCGTGATCGCGCTGCTCGAGGTGGACCGCAGCGCGAAGCCGGTCGTGTTCGAGGTCGCGGGCGAGGAGCGGCTCGAGGCGATCTGCGACCCCGACAAGATCAAGCAGCTCCTGCTCAACCTGCTCATCAACGCGCGCGAGGCGTCGAGCCCCGGCGGGCGGGTGACGGTGCGCGTCGAGCGGATCCCCGGCGACGGCGCGCGCCTCGAGGTGGCGGACACGGGCCGCGGCATCGAGAAGCGCGACCTCTCACGGATCTTCGAGCCATTCCACACCGACAAGACGCAGGGACTCGGCATCGGCCTCTTCCTCTGCGAGCGCATCGCGGCGCTCCACGGCGGCACGATTCGCGCCACGAGCGAGGGCCGCGGCAAGGGCGCCCGGTTCGTCGTGGAGTTCCCGACCCGCCTCCCGGCGCAGTCCGCGGCGCGCGACGAGGACGCCGCCGAGTCGGTGCGCGGATCCCGCTGATCGCTGCGCCCGGCCCGGCGCCGCCGCAACGTTCCGGCGGAGCCCGGTTCCTGAGAGACTCCCGCCGATGAGCGAACCCGAGTTCATTCCGTTCTGCCGGCCCACGATCGGCGAGGAGGAGATCGCCTCCGTCGTCGAGTCGCTGCGGAGCGGCTGGATCACGACGGGCCCCAAGGTGCAGGCGTTCGAGAAGGCGTTCCGCGACCGGCTCGGCGTCCCGCACGCGATCGCGCTCAACTCGGCGACGGCGGGACTGCACGTGCTCCTCGCCGCGATGAGCGTCGGCCCCGGCGACGAGGTCATCACCACGTCGCTGACGTGGCCCTCGACCGTGAACGACGCAGAACTCCTCGGCGCGCGGCCCGTCTTCGCCGACGTCCTGCCCGGCACGCTGCTGATCGATCCCGCGGACGTGAAGCGGCGCATCACGCCGCGGACGAAGGCGATCATCCCCGTCCACTACGCGGGTGCCCCGGCCGACATGGACGCGATCAACGCCGCCGCCGGCTCCGTGCCCGTTGTCGACGACGCCGCGCACGCGCTCGGCACGTTCTACAAGGGCGTCGAGATCGGCGCCGCGCGGACCGCGGCGATCTTCAGCTTCCACCCGATCAAGAACATCACCACGGGCGAGGGCGGCATCGTCACGACGCGCGACGACGAGCTCGCGGAGACCATGCGCCTCCTGCGCTTCCACGGCGTGAACAAGGACTCGCAGAGCCGCTACGCGAAGACGGCGTCGCCGCGCTACGAGGTCGTCCGTCCGGGCTGGAAGTACAACATGCTCGACCTTCAGGCGGCGCTCGGCGTCGAGCAGATGAAGAAGCTCCAGCACTTCAACGGCGTGCGCGCGGATCTCGCGGCGCGGTATCACGCGGCGTTCGCCGACGTCTCCGAGATCGAGACGCCGCCGATCCCGCCGTACGACCACGTCCACGCGTGGCACCTCTACATCGTGCAGGTGGACATCGACGCCCTGACGATCGACCGCGACGGGTTCATGGCGGAGATGGGCAAACGCGGCGTCGGCGTCGGCCTGCACTTCACGCCGGTCCACCTGCACCGCTACTACCGCGAGAAGTACGGCTTCAAGCCGGGCGACCTGCCCGTCACCGAGGCGGCGTGCGAGCGCATCGTGTCGCTGCCGCTCTATCCGCTGCTCACGAAGGAGCAGCAGGACCGCGTGATCGCCGCGGCGAAGGCGATCGTCCGCGAGCACCGGCGTGGCCGCTGAACCCGCCCTCTCGATCGTCGTCCCCTTCTTCAACGAGGAGGCGAACGTCGACGCACTCTTCGCGCGCCTGCTGCCGGTGCTCCGCGCGATGGGGCGCACCTTCGAGGTCGTCTGTGTGGACGACGGATCGAAGGACCGCACCGTGGAGAAACTCCTCGCCGTCCGCGCGGCGAACCCCGAGGTCGTCGTCAAGAGCTTCGCCCGCAACTTCGGGCAGCACGCGGCCGTGCTCGCGGGGTTCGCGGCGAGCCGCGGCGCCTTCGTCGTGACGCTCGACGCCGATCTGCAGAACCCGCCCGAGGAGATCCCGAAGCTCGTGGCGCAGTTCGACGCGGGCCACGACTTCGTCGGCTCGATCCGACTCGGCCGCGAGGACAGCGGGTTCCGCAAGCTCGCGTCGCGGATCGTCAGCGGCACCACACGGAAGATGTCGGGCCTTCCGATCAGCGACTTCGGCTGCATGCTGCGCGGCTACTCGCGCGAGATCGCGGACCACGTGGCGCGGCAGCGCGAGGGGCGCACGTTCATCCCGGCGCTCGGCTACATCTATTCCCGCAACCCGTGCGAGATCGAGGTGGCGCACGAGGCGCGGCACGAGGGCTCTTCGAAGTACTCGCTCATCAAGCTCTTCCGCCTGCACCTCGACCTGATGACGGGGTTCTCGGTTGCGCCGCTGCGCCTCCTCTTCACCGCGGGCGTCGCCGTCGCGTTCACGGGCTTCGCGCTCGGCATCTACATCCTCGTCATGCGGCATCTCCGCGGGAACGAGTGGACGGCGGGCGGCGTGTTCACGCTGTTCGCCATCCTCTTCCTCTTCGTCGGCGCGCAGTTCATCGCCTTCGGCCTCCTCGGCGAGTACATCGGGCGCATCCTGCAGATGGTGCGGCAGCGTCCGCCGTACGTGTTGCGGGACGAGGAGCCGCGATGAGAACGCGTCGAACCGTCGAACGGGTCCGTGCCGTTGTAGGGGCGACGCATGCGTCCTGACATCTCTCGGGGCGGATTTAAGCCGCTTCAGGCCGCCACTTGCACTTCTTCGCGCTTCATCAGCTTCCTGATTTCCTTGAGCGCTTTATAAAGAGCGCCGCTCGTCACATGGGGCGTTCGCGGCATCGATCTGTTCGCGCGAGCCCGGAAGGCTCTCCCGCAGATCCTTG
>JANNHP010000052.1:0-1528 GCA_031404455.1 Planctomycetia bacterium
CAACCGCGAGGTGAAGCACCGCGAGCCCTTCCGCCCGTTCGCGCCGAGCTGCACGCTCGAGGCGTCGCCGAAGTACTTCGACATGGCGGGGGCGACGCCTTTCATGCTCCACGTCTGGCAGGTGAGGCCCGAGCACAGGCAGACGCTGCCCGCCGTGACGCACGTCGACGGGTCGGCGCGACTGCAGACCGTCACCGCGGAAGAGAACCCGCTCTACCACCGCCTCCTCGAAGGCGTGGGGGCGAGGACGGGCGTGCCGTGCGTGATGAACACCTCGTTCAACATCCGCGGCGAGCCGATCGTGAACTCGCCCGTCGACGCATTGAAGTGCTTCTTCACCACGGGACTCGACGACCTCGTGATCGACCGCTTCGTCCTGTCGAAGGGGGACGCGGGACCCCGGTGAGCGCCGACCGAGTCCCGGGCGGGAAGGTCGCGTACGTCGCTTACGCCTTTCCCGTCCTCACGCAGACGTTCACGGTGCGCGAGGTCGCGGCGCTGCGGCGCAGGGGGCTCGCGCTGACGGTCTTCGCCGTCCGGACGGATTCCGAATCGCGCCTCGACCCCGCTGCGGCGGACGAGGCCGCGCGCGCTCGCTACCTCGGTCCGGCGGCGGCAGTGCTGTCGTCGATCGTGTGGTTCGTCCGGCGGCCGCTCAGGTTCGCGTCCACGCTGAAGGCGTGCCTCGGGGGACGTTACCGCGACCACGGGTTCGCCTGCCGCCTGCGCGCGCCGCTCCACTTCGCCGCGGGCGCGGCGCTCGCGTCGCGGCTCGCGCGGGAGGGCGGCTACCGGCGCATCCACGCCCAGTTCCTCGACGCCGGCAGCACCGTCGCCTACGTCGCAGCGTGTCTGCTCGACATCCCTTTCTCGTTCGCGAACCACACCGCTTACAACCCGTTCCTCCTCCACGCCAAGGCACGGAGTGCCGATCTCATGGTGTCCATCAGCGAGTACGACCGCTCGCTCCTGATCCGCGAGTGCGGCGCGGCGGTGGAAGGCAAGACTGCGGTGTCGAGAGTCGGGATCGCGCTGACCGAATGGACGGGCGTGCCGCGCGCACCCGAGCCGGGCCGCCTCCTCGCCGTCGGTGCGCTCCGCGAGAAGAAGGGCCACGACGTCCTCGTCGCCGCGGCGGCGATCCTCGCGGCGCGGGGACGGACGGTGCGCCTGCGGATCGTCGGCTCGGGCGCAGAGGAGTCACGGCTCCGGGCCGCTGCCGCCCGCCTCGGCGTCGACGTGACGTTCCTCGGCGCCGCGTCGCCCGCGGCCGTCCGCGAGGAGATGTCCCGAGCCGCGGCGTTCGTGCTCGCCTGCCGCGTGGCGGGCAACGGCGACCTCGACGGCATCCCCGTCGCGATCATGGAAGCGATGGCCGCAGGCGTCCCCGTCGTCTCCACCCGCCTCTCCGGCATCCCTGAGCTCATCCTGGACGGACGCTCCGGTCTCCTCGCCGAACCGGGCGACGCCGCGTCCCTCGCCGAAGCGATCGAACGCGTCCTCTGCGCCCCGGCGTTCGCGGCGTCGC
>JANNHP010000053.1:0-16376 GCA_031404455.1 Planctomycetia bacterium
CAACGTGCAGGAGACTTCAATTTCGCCGGTTTCGGTGAACTTGATGGCATTGTTGATCAGGTTGATGAGTACCTGCCCCAGCCGCAGCGGGTCTCCGATGAGGTGACGCGGTACGGTGTGCGGCACCTGGAACAGGTATTCCAGACGCTTGTCGGCCGCACCCTGGCTGGTGACTACGGCCAGGTTGGACAGCACATCATCGAGGTTGAAAGGAATTTTTTCCACATAGTACTTGCCCGCCTCGATCTTGGAAAAATCGAGAATGTCGTTGATGATTCCGAGCAGTGATTGCGCCGCCGTCTGGATATTGCCAACATAATTGTGCTGCTTGGGATTGAGTTCGGTGCGCAGCGCAAGATGCGCCATGCCGATGATGGCGTTCATCGGGGTTCGGATCTCGTGACTCATGTTCGCAAGAAAATCGGATTTCGCCTTGGCGGAATCTTCGGCCTTCAGGCGCGCGGCCTGCAGCGCCGCCTCGTTCTCGCGCAGCGCGTGGTTCATGTATTGACTGGCGGTGTTTTGTTTGCGCAGCAAAAAAATAATGGCAAGACCTACCGCTGCGATGGACAGGAAATACAGCAGCGAGTATTTAAAGGTCCAGACGTTTAGGGGAAGCGGCTGCTTGACCGAGATTTCCTGGATGCCGCGCACATCCCCGACTTTCCAATCGTGTTTCAGGCTCTCGGGATGAGAATTGTGGCAATTGACGCAGGCGGGACCCATCAGAATCGGTGTAATCACGCGTACTTGTGTGTTCAGGCCTGACGTGATGACCTCCACCTTTGGTATTTTCTCGGCTTCCAACCGTAGGCTTGCCAATGCCTCCTTCTCGAATTCGTCAAGCCCGTGCGGCTCTCGATTCTTGAATGGAGAATCTGAGACAAAACGATAAGTCACGTTCGACTGGTTTTCCGAGACAACACTGCCAAGCGCAAGAGATAAGGCCGCCGGTATCGGGATCGCACCCGGCACTTCCCGGTAATTGGGCAGAACCTGGATCGACTCGCGCGAACGAGGCCGACGCCGCGATCCGGCTCGGTTCCGACGAGGCCGTCCGCGCGTGGTGGAACGGCAAGGAAGTCGTCTCTCGCGACCTGCGGCGCCAGATGGGCTTCGACCAGGACGTGGCCGGCGTGCGGCTGAACGCTGGCTGGAACGTGCTCCTCGTCAAGGTCCACGACCAGACGGGCGAGTGGGGCTTTCGCGTCCGGCTCACCGCCTCCGACGGATCGCCGCTCGCGGGCGTGACGTTCGCCGGGAGCCGCGAGGAGGCCGCGGAGGCGCTGAAGGCGAAGCCGGCCGCGGCCGAGTTCACCGGCGCGGTCGCAGGCGGCGCGAAGCAGTTCTACGACGGCGTCGCGGGCAAGGGCGGCGGCCAGGCCGCGCGCGACCTCTTCCACCTCGGCTGGCTGCACTACCGCCGCGGCTTCGACTCCGTCGCCGACAGGAAGGCCGAGAACCTGCTCCAGAAGGCCGCCGAGGCCGAGCCGCAGAACGCCGTCTACCGCTTCCACTACGCCGAGGCCGCGGCACCGCCGACCGAGCTCTCCGTCGAGAAGGAGGAGAACCGCCAGCGCTCCGGGCGCGAGAAGGCGATCGAGGTCGATCCGACGTACGCCGTCGCGTACCGCGCGCTCGCCTCGTACTACAGCTCGTCGCTCATCAACCTGGAGAAGGCCGAGCAGCTCCTGCGCAAGGCGCTCGAGGTGAACGCCGACTTCTGGCAGGCGCGCCTCGATCTCGCGCAGGTGCTCGAGCGCCGCGGACTCGTCGCGCCGGCCGCGGTCGAGACCGAGAAGGCGCTCGCGTCGGCGAAGGCCGCCGGCGTCGAGGAGGCCGCGCGCGCCACGGCGGCGCAGGCCGACAAGAACGGCATGGGCCGCGACGCCGCGATCGCGTGGCGCGAGGTGCTGAAGCTCGACGCGCGCAGCAACGACGTCCGCCGCAAGGTCGCCGAGCTCGCGGCGCGCGCGCTCGACACCGAGGGCGCCGTGGCCGTGCTCGACGAGATCGCCGCGTGGAACCAGTACGACATCGGCGCGCGCGCGCGCAAGGCCGAGCTCTACGAGGGCAAGGGCGACTGGGCGTCGGCAGAGACGGCGCTCAAGGACGCGCTGAAGATCGCGCCCGAGGACGACAACCTCCTCCAGTCGCTCGCCCGCGTGCAGGCGAAGGCCGGCCGCGAGAAGGACGCTCTCGTCACGATGCGCGAGGCGCTCCGCGTCAACCCGAAGCTCCAGGCGCTCGAGCGCTACGTGGAGTTCCTCGACCCCGAGGCGGCGCCCTACGAGGACGACTTCAAGATCGACATCGCTTCGCTCGTCGAGAAGGCGAAGGGCTACGAGAACAAGGAGAACGACGGCTGGATCGTGCTCCTCGACCAGACGGTGACGAAGGTCAACCGCGACGGCACGGCCTCCAACTACACGCACATGGCCGCGAAGATCCTCACCGACGCCGGCGTGAAGAACTTCGACACCTACTGGGCGAACGCCTGGCAGGGCGAGGCGTTCAAGTGGAAGGTCGCGCGCGTCGTGAAGAAGGACGGCTCGGTCGTCGACGCGAAGACGCAGTCGCAGTACGGCATGCACCAGTCGGACTTCCCGCCGCTCGAGCACGGCGACGTGGTGGACGTGGAGTACCGCCGCGACGAGCGAGAGCAGAGCGTCTTCGGCGACTACTACGGCGAGACGATGTTCTTCGCCGACAGCGTTCCGATGCTCCTCTCCACGTGGACGCTGCTCACGCCCGCCGAGCGCACCTTCTACTTCCACCAGCGCAACATGGACGTGAAGGCCGAGGAATCGACGCGCGACGAGGGCAAGACGCGCGTCTACTCGTGGAAGCGGGAAGACATCGCGAAGATCAAGAACGAGCCCCTGATGCCCGACGCCCGCGAGATCCGGCCGCAGGTGCAGGTCACGACCTACAAGGACTGGAACGAGTTCGCGAAGTGGTGGGGCGCGATGATCCGCGACCAGTACATCGCGAGCGACGAGATGAAGGAGAAGGTCAAGGAGCTCGTCCTCGGCAAGGAGACGCGGCTCGAGAAGGTCCGCGCCATCTACGAGTTCGTCTGCGGCGACATCACGTACCAGGCCTGGCCCTTCGGCCCGCACGGCTACAAGCCGTACACGGCGACGGCGATCTACGACAAGAAGGAGGGCGACTGCAAGGACAAGGCCCTTCTCTTCAACACGATGATCAAGGAGATCGGCGTCGACGGCTACATGGTGCTCATCAACGCCTCGCAGTTCAGGAGCGAAGAGGACCTGACGCTCGCGCAGGTCGGCCACTTCAACCACTGCATCGCCTACGTCCCCGACACCGACGGCAAGGGCACGCCGCTCTGGTTCGACGGCACGGCCGAGTACGCGTCCGCGATGCTGCCGCCCACGTCCGACCAGGGCGCAAAGGTCGTCGTCGTCAAGCCCGAAGGGGCTGAGGTGATGACGATCCCGAAGGCTTCGCCCGAGACGTTCGGCATCTCGCAGAAGTGGAAGATCGCGGTCCACGCGGACGGCAGCGCCACAGCCACGTGCGAGCGCACCTGGCTCGGCGACTTCGCCATCGGCGCGCGCCAGCAGTTCAGCGTCGAGGGCCAGCGCCAGCAGGTGCTGCAGCAGATGTTCACGCCCACTCTCGGCAAGCTGAAGATCACCGACACGAAGTTCGACGACCTGAAGGACCTCAGCAAGCCCGAGGCGAAGTTCACGGTCACCTTCGAGCTCGAGAAGTTCGCGAAGGGCTCGGGCGACACCGTCTCGCTGCCCACGCAGTTCAACGACGCGCAGATCGCCCAGATGATGCAGGGCATCCGGATGCTCGTGGCGGCACCGAAGCGCGAGCAGGACCTGCTCCTCACGACGATGGCGATCAACTTCCACGACGACGTGGAGTACGAACTCCCCGCCGGATGGACCGTCGTCGCAGCACCCGAGGACGCGTCGATCGACCTTCCGAGCGTTGGGTTCACCTCGACCGCCAAAGCCGACGGGACGAAGCTCCACCTCACGCGCGACGTCCGCCTCAAGGGGCCGCGCGTGAAGACGACCGACTACCCCGCCTTCCGCGAGTCGGCGGCGAAGGGCTTCGCCCTCCTGCAGCAGCAGTGGAAGGTGAAGAAGGGCGACGCGGTCCCGGCGGCGGAGCCGGCCGACAAGCCGAAGGACGCGGGCGTCAAGTAGCGCGCACGACGTCCGAGACCACCCGAGAGACACAGGTCCCCGGCAGCCGCGCTGAGTGCGACTGCCGGGGAAATCGTTCCGACACCCGAGGGAAGACATGATGCGACGCTTCGTGATGAGCCTCGTCGCGCTGGCGCTCTGCGCCGCGCCATTCGCTCCGGCACTCGCCGACGACGCGTCGGCCGCCCGCGCGGTCGCGGGCTCCGAGAAGGAGGCGCGAGGCGACTTCGACGGATGGCTGCCCGACCTCGCGTCGGCTGTCGCGAGCGACCCCGCGTCGCCCTTCGCGGGCGCGGCGCTCCTGAAGGTCCGCGCGCTCATGGGCAGCGCCGCCGACCCGACGGTCGTCGAGAAGGCGCTCGACCCCATCCTCGCGCGCGGCCTCTCCGACGGGGCGATGGACGAGACCGTCCGCGACGTTCTCGCCGAGCGGGCGCGCTCGCGCGGCGACTTCGAGAAGGCGCGGTCCTACGACGCGCCGCGCGGATACCTCAACCGCGTCGCGGTCGCGGGTCCGTTCGGCTGGAGCTCGGGCGCCCTCGTGCACAGGAAGTACCCGCCCGAGGCGCGCGACCTCGATCCCAAGGCGTCGATGCAGGGCCTCTGGGGTCCGGTCCGCTGGCTGCCGATGCCGGTCGACGCCGGGAACGCGTGGATCTCGCCGATGGAGCAGATCCGCCGCGGCGACGGCGTCGTCTACGCGCTCGCCCGCGTCAAGTCCCCCGCCGCGCGCACGGTCGCGCTGAAGGCGTACTGCCAGGACTCGTTCGCGGTGATCGTGGACGGCGTCGCGGCGATCCTCGCCGACCGCGACCGCGACCAGGTGCCGACCGAGGTCTGGGCGACCGCGCGGCTCGAGGCGGGCTGGAACCGCATTCTCGTGAAGGTCGCGGGCAGCTCGCCGTTCGCGCTGAAGCTCTGCGACCCCGCGACGGCACTCCCCGTCCTCGACCTCGAGGAGGGCGATCCGCTCGGCGGCGCCGAGATGCCCGCCGTCACGGGTGACGCGGAACTTCGCACCTATCGCACTCCCGCCGAGCGCGCGCTCGCCGCGGCGAAGTCCGACCCGGCGATGACCGCGGCGGCCGCGTACCTCTGCGACGACGAGGGCAGGAAGTGGGACGCGTACACCGCGTTCGCGGCCGCGGCGGCGAACGTCAAGGACGACGACAAGGTCCTCCACGCCAACGTCCACGCGGCGTTCGGACGGTTCCTGTCGAACTTCGGGGAGTTCCCCGATGTGCAGCGCAAGCTGCGCGCGAAGGCGGAGTTCGAGGCCGTGATCGCCTCGTACCCGACGCACAACTCCGCGAGGGTCCGCCTCGCCGACTACGTCAACGACGACGACCACCCGGACGCCGCCGTGAAGGCTCTGCGCGAGCAGATCAAGGCGCAGCCCACCGCGACCGCGTGGATGGCCGTCGCCCGGATCGCGCGGCAGCGCGGCTGGGAGAAGGAATCGATCGACGCGGCCACGGAGGCGGCGAAGCTCTCGCCGAACAACATCGAGGCGCTGCGGTTCCTCCTCGACTTCGACAAGAAGTACGGCAACGCGGCACAGGCCGCGGCCCGGACGAAGCGGCTCCTCGAGATCGACGCCGAGAACGGCGAGGCCCTGAACGACACGGTCGGGGAGTTGCGCGCGCAGGGCAGGCACGAGGAGGCGCTGAAGGCCGTGCGCACGTACGCCGCGCGCTGGCCCGGCACGCTCTCGTGGCGCCAGCAAGTCGTCGCTCTGCTGCGCGCGCTCGGGAAGGACGACGAGGCGCTCGCCGAGCTCCGTTCGCTCGCGGCGCTCGTCCCCGAGGAGGACAGCTATCCGCGCGGGATCGCGCAGATCCTCGAGGGCAAGGGCGACACGGCGGGTGCCCTCGAGAGCTACAAGCGAAGCCTCGCGTGCGAGCCGTTCCAGCCCGCGGTCTGGCGCGCGGTTGCGCGGATCGAGGGCGGCGAGATCGACTTCGGCGCGCCGTTCGAACCGTCGGTCGACGAACTCCTCGCGAAGCTCCCGACGACGGAGGAGATGAAGAAGGCGCACCCGAAGGCTGTCGCCGTGACGGTGCTCGACCACTGCGTCACGCGCGTCCGCGCCGACGGAACGGCGCAGAGCTACGTGCACATGGTGTGGAAGCTCCTCGACGAGAACGCGGTGAAGAAGTACGGCGACGTCGACAACTCGGGCGAACTGCTCACCGTCCGCGCCATCCTCCCCGACGGCCGCGTGATGGAGCCGACGGGCCTGCCCGGGCGCGCCTACAACATGGAGGGACTCGTCCCCGGCACCGTCATCGAGCACCGCTACCTCCAGTCGCAGCGCTCGACGCCGAAGGGCTACGACGGCGGCCTCTTCTACTTCCAGGACGCGGAGTTCCGCCAGGAGCCGAACCCGGTGCTGCTCTCGCGCTTCGTGGTCATCTCGCCCGAGTCGCTGAAGCTCGAGCCGGTCAAGCGCAACTACGACGGCGAGCCCGTCGTCGAGACGAAGGACGGCGTGACCGTCACCACGTGGGAGAAGCGCGACATGCCGCGCATCGAGCCCGAGCGCTTCATGCCCGACGCGCAGGAGATCGTGCCGCTCGCCGACTACTCCCGTCAGCCGTCGTACGACGACGTGAACTGGCAGATGCTCGCGCGCCGCGAGAACACGCGCCCCACGCCGATGCTCGAGGAGGTCGTCGCGAAGGTCGTGACGAGCGGCATGAGCGACATGGAGAAGCTCCGCGCGCTCTACGACCACGTGAACGACGAGATCACCGGCGAGGACGGCGGCGGCGAAGGCCCGACTGCGACGCTCCTCGCGAAGGCCGGCGACCGCGGACAGCTCTTCGAGGCGCTCGTGCGCATCGCGGGAGTGCCGTACCGGAGCGCGCGCGCGATGCCGTGGAACGGCGAGGGCCGGACGGGTCCGGTGCGCATGGACGCGAACGTCTTCTCGATGCCGTTCCTCTGGCTCCTCCCGAAGGACGCGGAACCCGTGCCCTTCGTGATGATGAGCCGCCTCTCGCCGTTCGGACTCCTGCCCGACGCGTACCGCGGCAGCACCGCCTTCGTCACCGACGAAGAGGGCGGATCGATCCGGCGTCTCGCCGCCGGCGGCCCCGACCTGCTCGACTCGTCCTCCTTCGAGATCCGGCTCGGCGCCGACGCGAAGGGCACCACGATCTCGGGCTCGATCTGGAACCGCGGCGCCGAGGACTACGAGGCGAAGCGCGGCGTCATGGAGGCGCCCGAGGACGACCGCAGGAAGTGGGCGGAGTCCACGTTCGCCCGCTACTTCGCGTCTCCCTCGCTCGAGAAGGCCGAGTTCCCCGGGCTCGAGACGCGCGGGGCCGTGTTCGAGATGAAGCTCTCGGGCACGATGACGAACTACGTCCAGGCGCAGGGCGACGAGTACGTCGTCTCGCTCGGGCTCCCGCGCATCAACATGTCGCAGCGCTTCGTCGAGCGCGCGGACCGCGTCTTCGACCTCGTGCTGAACGCGCGCGACGACCGTCTCGACGAGTTCTCGATCGTCACGGGCGGCGCATTCGCCGTGAAGCACGTCCCCGAGGACCACGTCGTCTTCCACCGTCTCGGAACGTACTCCCTGACGTGGCGCGACCTCGGCGACAGGATCGTCGTGCGGCGCGAGGTGCACCTGCACCCGGCGCGCTATCGTGCCGACGAGTACAAGGCGTTCGTCGCGTGGTGCAAGGCCGTGGACGACGCCGAGGAACGCAAGCTCGAACTCCGGAAGGTGAAGTAGCCATGCACAGGATCAAGGGATCGATCTCGCTCGCGCTCGTCGCGGTCCTCGCCGCGGCGTGCGAACAGAAGACGCCCGACCCCACGGTGGTGCCGGCTCCCGGCACGGGTCCCGCCGCGCCGCCGTCGCAGGGCCCGAAAGTCGTCACGCCGCCGAAGCGGGTGATGCCGAGCTTCCCGCCGCTGACCGAGGAGAGCGCGAAGAAGGTGCTTTACGAGCAGCTCTCCCGCCTCGCCGCCGACGACGAGTCGCGGCAGACGCTCCTCTACCTCGCCTCACTCGGCGACCGCGCGGGCGTGAACCCGGCGCAGGCGAAGCTGCTCGCCCGGAGCGACGGGCAGTTCGACGACCTGCCCGCCGCCGCCCTCGGCGCCGAGGCGATGATCGCCTACGGCGAGAAGGACGCCGCCGCCACGGCGCTCGAGGTCGCGAAGGCGTACGCCACGGCCGAGGAGACTCCCGACGAGTTCCTCGTCCACGCGCTCGCTCGCGTCGAGGGCGCCGAGCGGGCCCTTGCCGAGGCGATGCTCGTGAAGATCGCGTCGGACGCGGCGGAGGAGGAGGACGTCTCGCTCCTCGCCGTCCAGGCGCTGGCGAGGAGCGGATCCGCCGCGGCGCGCGACGTGTTCGTGCAGATCGCGGAGAACGCGGAGCTCGGCGGCGCCATCCGCGGAGCCGCGGCCGCGGGTCTCATCCGGATCCCCGACGCGAAGGGCAAGGACCTCGCCGCGAAGCTCGCGAGGGAGTCGACCGCCGAGAACGACGGCTCGGGCGCCCAGCCCGAGGACGTCATCGCGGGGCTCGGCGTCGAGGGCGCGACCGAGGCGATCCCGTACGTCAGGAGCATCGTGGACGCGCTCCTGTCCGACGAGAACGCGATGGCGATGTCGGAGGTCCCCGCGGCGGCCTCCGCGATCGCGCGGATGCACGTGAAGGGCGGCGGCGCGGAGCTGGTGCCGTGGCTGCGCGAGTTGGGCGTCAAGGAGGACGGATTCTACGAGAGCGAGGCCGCGCTGGCGCTCTGGGCGCTCGGCGACGACGCGTCGGCTGCGGCGGTGGCGTCGCAGCTCGAGGGCTACGTCTGCGCCTGGACCGCGACGATGAACATGGAAGCCGCGGTCGAGATCCTCGACATCGCGGCGCGCCGCGGCGTCGCGTCGAAGCCTCCGTTCCGCGTCATCGTCGACTCGGCGGCCCAGCTCGACCCCACGCGCGGCGAGGGCAAGGGCACCGACTACAACCTCGTCGCGCTGAAACTCGCCGCGGCGCATGCGTTCCTGAAGTCGGGCGGGAAGTAGCGGGTCGGGTTCCGTTGGCGTTCGACTCACGTAACTCTCGGTAGGGGCAATGGCGCCGGGCGGTACGAGTCCGTCCTGTGGACGGACTCTCGGCGACCCCCGTGTCCGCCCCCCGTTGCATCGGGGAAGGCGCACGCCACGAGATCCACGTTGGGCGGACACTGGGGTCCGCCCCTACCGAGACGATGGGCCAGTCGACGGGCCTCGTGATCGCGCGGCCCCTGCGATCCCCTCTACGCCCACAGATCGCCGCGGAGGCGGCGGGCGCGGTCGGAGGCCTCGCGGGCCTGGATGAACTCGTGGCGCTCCTCGAGGTACTCCGCGACCTCTTCGAGCATCGACTCCTGTCCGCGGTCGAGGCGGGCCGCGAGTTTCGCCGCGAGCGCGAGCGCCTTGTCGTGGCGGCCCTGGTCGCGGTAGGCGGCGAGCAGCCAGAACATCGCCTCCGCCCGCTCCTTGCCCTGCAGGCGGTCGGCGGCGAGACGGAGCGGGTTCACTGCGTCCTTCGCGCGGCCGCCGTGGACGCGCGAGCGCCCCGCCCAGAGCGCCAGGCGCGGATCGAACGGATGGTCGCCGTGCGCGGCCTCGACCTGTGCCGCCGCCTCGGTGTCGCGGCCCCACGCGGCGAGCGCCTGCGCATAGTTCACGCGCAGCGCGAGGGAATGCGGGAAGCGCAGGAGCGTGCGCTCGAACACGTCGCGCGCGTCGTCGCGGCGGCCTTCCTCGGAGAGGTAGCGCGCGTAGAGGAGCTGTGCGTCGGGATCGCCGGCACGCCGGTGCGCGTAGGCGCGCAGGTCGTCGCGCGCGGCGGCGGCGTCGCCGAGACGCCGCCGCGTGACGGCGAGCGAGTACGCGGCCGCCGGGAAGTCCGGAGCGTGCGCGAGTGCGGACTCGAACTCGCCCACGGCCTCGCGCGGACGTCCCTCGCCCACGAGAGCGATGCCGCGCAGGTGCATCGTCAGCGCTCGGTCGGGAGTGCCGCCCGCGATGAACTCGCTCATCGGCTGGGAACGGCAGTGCGTCAGCACGCGCGACAGCACCTGGTGGACGAGATGCGAGAGCTGCGGCACGTCGCGCGAGAGCGCCGTGAGATCGGCCACGGCCTCCGGGGTGCGCCGCACGATCCGCTCCAGCTCCGCGGCGCCGCCCTTCACGACATCGAGGAGCTCCGAACCGGGCACGAGGTCGGCGATGCCGCGTCCGGCGAGGAGCAGCAGTTCGGGCGCCCACGACGCGTACTCCTCGGCGCGAAGGGCGTCGCCGCGGCGCATCAGCGCAAGGAACCTCGCGAGCCGCCGCAACCGGCGTGACCGGGGGGTCTGCGGACCCTGCCCCAGCACGGCGAGTGCTGCGGCCGGCAGTCCGGCGACGAGGAGCCGGATCGCGATCGCCTCCTCGGCGGCATCGGGGTCCACGGCCGGACGACGCACGCGCCACGCCGCCTCGGCCCGCAGTCGCGCGAAGAGCTTCGCGGGCGGATGTCCGACGAGCACGAGGATGCTCTCCGCCTCGGGGAAGAGCGGGTGGAGCGGAGAGCCGAGGGCCGCGACGGCCAGGTCCTCGAGGTCGCGCAACCCCGCGACCAGCGCGCGGCGCGACGCCGCCGTCGCGGCGTTGAGGTCCGCGAGCACCGCCTCCTCCTCGCTGCCCGTCGCCTCGGGGAAGAGCACGGCGCGCTCGAGGTCGGCGGTCGGCGTCGTCGAGTTGGTGAACCACGCCTCGCCGGTCGAGACCTTGGGCACCGCGGCCCACGTCTCGATCGCCTTGACGAACCGGCCGGCCCCGTTCTTCGCTTCGCGCCGCAGATGCCACCGCACCCAGGCACGATGCGCCGCCCGCCCCGCCCACGTCAGCCCGTACCAGGTGAGGGGGACCGCCGGGAGACCCCACCACCCCGGCACCTCGAGCAGCGTCGCGAGCGCGACCGACGCCGCACCGGCGGCGAGGAGGGCGAGTACGGTCAGGGTCGTGCGCGTCATGGCGGTGAGCAGCGGCGAGAGGCGGCGCCATGGTAGCGGAGCGCGGAACCGGACTCGCCCCCTCTGTTCTCCAGAACGCACGATCACGTTCGGGCGGAGGCAGCAATCACGGGTCGGATACGTCTTTACCGCTTCACGGCCCCTCGGGGAGCGGATCGAGGATCTCGATCGCGCCGAGGACGTCGCCGAGCGCCTTCGCGACCTTCTTCGCGAGCGTCGCCTGCGGCTTCTCGCCGTCGATGGCCTTGACGGCCGCCGCGAGGGCGGCGCCCGCCGCCTTCACGCGCGAAGCCGCCTGCTTGCGCGCCTTGCTCGCAGCGAGCGCGTCGATCACGGTCGCCTGCGCGGAGACGACCGCCTGCGCCGCGACGAGTCGCGCCCGCGCGGAGACGGCGTCGGGCGTCCCGCCGTCGAGGTCGTAGATCGCCTCGAGCGCGCCGTCGAGGGCCGGATAGAGCGCGTGCGCGACGATCTGCTCGGGCGTGAGGCCCTGCGGCGCGGCACCGCCTGCCTCGATGCGCGCTTTGTCGAACGAGACCTCGGCCGGAAAGGAGAGGAACGATGCGCCGAGGCTCGGCAGGTACGCCGAGGTCACCGCGTGGTTCGTGATCCGCGCGAACTCCACGAGCGCCGCGCCGCCGTCGAACGTCGCGGCGCCCGCGCGGAAGATCAGGTCGGTTCCGTTGTGTTCAATCTCCAGTTCGACGACTTTCGTGCCCGCGAACAGGCGGTTGCCGTACTGCGCGAACTTGTCCTGAGCCCGGACGCGGATGCCGTCGCCCTCGGAGCGCGCGCAGATCAGCACGAAGCGGAGGTCCGCGATGTCGGGCGTGAGCGTGTCGCGCCGGTCGATCTCGATGCAGAACTGCGAGTTCCCGGAGAACCCGGTGCTCCCGGCCGGATCGAGGAGGCCGCCGACCATCGAGAGGCGGAAGGGCGGGTAGAGGTTGCGATTGAACCGGGTGAAGCCGAACGCCGACCCGTCGGCCTTCTTCTTCGCGCGGATGGCCAGTTCGAACTCGCTCGGCGGCGTCGGTCCCCGCTTGCTGCTCCCCGCGGGGCGTTTCGGCAGGTAGAAGTCGACGGCCGCCTCCTCCGGTCGTACGCAAGCCGTCAGCGCGAGCGACGCGAGCAGCAGCCCTGCGAGCGCACGGAGCGAGCGGAAGCCGAAGGACACGCGGCACCTCCTCGGTGAGAGGCGCGGCGTCACGCCCGAAGAGATGAACGGCATCCGCATGCGGCGCCGACAACCGAAGCCGGAGAAAGCGACGGAAACGGGTCGGAGACGGTACCGACGCTTTCTCGCGGGCTACCCGTCCTCGGAGGCCGCGTACTTCCTCTTCAGCTCTTCGACGACCGCCGGATCGGCCAGCGTCGTCGTGTCGCCGAGGGTCTTCCCGCAGGCGATGTCGCGGAGCAGACGGCGCATGATCTTGCCGCTGCGCGTCTTCGGCACGTCGGCGCAGAAGTGGATGTCGTCGGGCCGCGCGATCTTGCCGATCTCGCGCGCGACGTGCTCGCGGAGTTCCTCGGCGAGGACGCTGTCCACGCCGCCCGGCGGGAGTCCGCCGCGCAGCACGACGAACGCCGCGATCGCGTCGCCCTTGATCTCGTGCGGGCGCCCGACGACCGCCGCCTCGGCCACGCGGGGGTGGCTGACGAGAGCGCTCTCGACCTCGGCCGTGCCGATGCGGTGCCCCGACGGGTTGAGCACGTCGTCGATGCGCCCGAGCAGCCAGTAGCAGCCGTCGTCGTCCTTCTTGGCACCGTCGCCGGGGAAGTAGACGTCCTCCCCGAACTTCGACCAGTAGACCTGCTTGTAGCGCTCGGGGTCGCGCCAGAGCGTCCGCATCATCGACGGCCACGGCTTCGTCAGGACGAGGATGCCGCCGCCCTTCTCGACCGGTTTCCCGTCCGAGTCGAAGATCGCGGCCTCGATTCCGGGCACCGGATGCGTCGCGGAACCGGGCTTCGTGGTCGTCACGCCGGGCAGCGGCGAGATCATGATCATTCCCGTCTCGGTCTGCCACCACGTGTCCACCACGGGACAGCGCCCCTGACCGATGACGCGGTGGTACCACATCCACGCCTCGGGGTTGATCGGCTCGCCCACGCTGCCGAGGAGGCGGATCGACGTGAGGTCGTGCTTTCGCGGGTGCTCCTCGCCCCAGCGCATGAACGCGCGGATGGCCGTCGGCGCCGTGTAGAAGATCGTCACTCCGTGGCGCTCGACGAGCGACCACAGGCGGTCCCTGTGCGGCCAGTCGGGTGCACCTTCGTAGAGCATCACGGTCGCGCCGTTCGCGAGCGGTCCGTAGACGACGTAGCTGTGGCCCGTCACCCAGCCGATGTCGGCGGTGCACCAGTACACGTCCTCGTCGCGGAGGTCGAACACCTGCCGGGCCGTCGTGGTCACGCCGGTCATGTAGCCGCCGGTCGTGTGGAGGATGCCCTTCGGCTTCCCGGTCGTCCCCGACGTGTAGAGGATGAAGAGCGGGTGCTCGGCCGGCAGCGACGCCGGCGCGCAGCGCACGGACGCGTCGCGCATCAGGTCGTCCCACCACGCGTCGCGGCCGGGGTGCATCGCGCAGTCGCGCCCCGTGCGGCGGACGACGACGACGCTCTTCACGAGATGTCCCGCCGCGGCGGCCATGACGACGGCTTCGTCCACCGCTTCCTTCAGCGGGACGTCCGCGCCCCGGCGCCATCCGCCGTCGGCCGTGACGACCACCGTCGCCTCGGCGTCGAGGATGCGCTCCGACACGCTCTTCGCCGAGAAGCCGCCGAAGACGACCGTGTGGACCGCGCCGATGCGCGCGCAGGAGAGCATCGCGACGACCGCCTCGGGGATGAGCGGCATGTAGATGGCGACGCGGTCGCCCTCCTCGACGCCGAGGTCGCGCAGCACGTTCGAGAAGCGGCAGACCTCGTGGTGGAGTTCGCGGTACGTCAGCGTCCGGCGGTCGCCGGGCTCTCCCTCGAAGACGATCGCGGCCTTGTTCGCGCGCCACGTCGAGAGGTGGCGGTCGAGGCAGTTGACCGACGCGTTCAGCTTGCCATCCTCGAACCACTTCGCGAACGGCGGCTTCCAGTCGAGCACCTTCGTGAACGGCTTGTCCCAGCGCAGTTCCCGCGCGCGATCGACCCAGTACTGAAGGCGCGCCTCCTCGCCGACGGGCCACGCGGACCGGTCGCGCACGTGCGCGCGCGCCGCGAACTCGGCCGCCGGCGGGAAGGTCCGCGTCTCCTTCAGGAGGTCGGAGATGTTCGGGTTCGTCATGGCGGGCATTGTGGAACGCTGGACGGGGCCCGCGCCAGCAGCCTTCGCCTACTCTTCCCCGGGGCTCCCCCGGGGACGGAGTTGCCATCCGGGCGCGGGACGGTAGTCTCCCGCCGTGCCGTCGTGCGGGACGGTTGCTCGGGTTGACCTCGACCCTCCGGAGAACCGTCCCATGAAGAGCCTCGGCCTCGTCGTGTCGTTCGCGCTCTGCCTTGCCGCCTTCTCGGCGCGGGGCGCCCTCGCCGACCGGCTCGACGCCGCGGCCCCCCTCGGAGTCACGACCACCGCGTCCGTCACGTCGGCGAGCGACGTCGCAACGATCGGGTTCCTCGTCACGCAGGGCACCGGCCGGAAGCTCAGCTTCCTCGTGAAGCGCACGAAGGGCTCGACGCTCGCGCCCGACGTCAGGCTCATCGCTCCCGACGGCGCGGTCTTCGACATCGTCGCCGGCGGAGGCTCGGTCACGCCGAGCGCGACCGGCTGGAAGGCGAAGCTCCCCACGGTCCCGCAGACGGGACTCTGGCGCGTGGAGGTCCGCGGCGCGACGGGCACGTCCGGCGGGTTCACGCTCGCCGTGAAGGGCAGCGACACCTCGAAGGCCGCAGGCACGCCCTCCCCGATCCAGGTGAACGGCAAGCAGGACATCGAGATCGTGGCCGGCGAGAACGCGGCGCTCACGGTCTCGGTGAAGCGCGCCAGCGGATCGCGGCTCGTGCCGCAACTCGTGGTCATCGACCCGAACGGGACGCCGCTCGGCACCCCGTTCGTCGGCAGCGCGACGAAGGGCACGCTCTCGGTGAAGGCGCTCCGCCTCCCGATCTTCGGCAAGTACACGCTGCGCTTCTCCGGCGCGATGGGCTCGGGCGGAGGCTTCTCGTACTCGGCGTCGACCGGCCCCGCCAAGGTGAAGGGCACGCTGCCCGTCGCCTCCGCAGGCCCCGCATTCGAAGTCGAGCCGGGCATGGACGGCCGACTCGACGGCACCGCGAGCCAGCCCGGCTCCGGCGGCGCGCTCACGTACCGCTGGGCGCAGGTGGGCGGCCCGGCCGTCACGCTGACGGGCGCCGCCACGTCGCAGCCCACGTTCGCGGCGCCCGTCACGGACGCGTCGCTCGCCTTCCAGCTCTCGGTCGCCGAGAACGGGATCCTCTCGAAGGCCGTCACGGTCGGCGTCGAGATCGCGAAGCGGCCGGTCGCCGACGCGGGCCGCTCGCAGTCGGTGACGTCCGCCGCGGCCGTCACGCTCGACGGAACTGCCTCGAAGAACCGCCGCTCGGGACCGCTGAATCACGCATGGCGACAGGTCCCCGGCGACGACGTCGCCGTCACCGTCACCGGCGCGACGACCGCGTCGCCCACGTTCACCGCGCCCCCGGGCAACCACACGCTGCACTTCGGCCTCACAGTGGATGACGGCAACGCCCGCAGCTTCGAAGATGTGGTCGTCGTCGAGGTCGGAACCGCGCACCCCGCCGTCGCCGACGCCGGCCGCGAGCAGTACGTGCCGCGCATGGCGTCCGTGCACCTCTGCGGCCTGGCATCGCGCACGGCCACGGGCGTCCTCGACTCGGGCGTGCAGTGGACGCAGGTGTCCGGCCCGGTCGTCACGCTCGCCGGCGCGACGACACCGTGGCCCTCGTTCACCGCGCCGCGCGTCGCGAGCGACCTCGTGTTCGAGCTCTCGATCGGCGGCACCACGGCGACCGCGGACCGCGTCGCCGTTCGCGTGCGGCCGACGGAGACGAACCTCCCGCCGAACGCGAAGGTCAACGGTCCCTTGAACGCGCCCTCGGGCGCCGTCCCGATGGCCGCCACGCCGACCATCGATCCGAACGCCGATGTCCTCGCCTTCCAGTGGGGGCAGGTCTCCGGCGCGCTCCTGCC
>JANNHP010000054.1:0-41614 GCA_031404455.1 Planctomycetia bacterium
CGCGACCTCGCCCTCGGCGTGCTCTTCCCGCTCGTCCGCGGGACGACGGGCTACGTCGTGCTGCTCGCCGCGTGCGCGGTCGTAGGTGCGGTTGCCCTGACACGAATTCGAACAACGAGTCGAACTTCTCTCGCCGACTGACTCCTAACGAAGTTCTGTGTCCGCCGCCTCGGCGGTCACAGAACTTCGACCGGCACGTCCGGCAGCGCCGCGAGGAACTGCTTCCCGTACCGCATCTTGACGAGGCGCTTGTCGAGCACGACGACGATGCCGGTGTCGGTCTGCGTGCGGATGAGGCGGCCGAAGCCCTGCTTGAACTTCAGGATCGCCTGCGGGAGCGAGTACTCGCGGAAGGCGTCGCCGCCACGCTCCTTGATCGCCTGCGTGCGCGCCTCCTGCAGCGGGTGCGTCGGCACCGCGAACGGCAGGCGCGTGATGATCACGTTCTGCAGCGCGTCGCCCGGGACGTCCACGCCCTCCCAGAACGAGTCGGTGCCGAAGAGCACCGCCGACGGCGCCTTGCGGAACTCCTCCAGCATGCGGCCGCGCGGCAGTCCGTCGCCCTGCTTCAGCACGGTGTAACCGTCGGTCCGGAGCGCGTTGACGCAGACGGAGTGGCAGCGGTCGAGGCTCTGATAGCTGGTGAAGAGGACGAACGCGTGGCCGCCCGTGCGTCCGACGTGGCGCAGAACGGCGTCGGGCAGAGCGTCCTCGAACGCGTCGCCGTCGCGCGGATCGGGCAGCGACGTGTCGGCGATGAGGCGCGCCTGCTCGCTGTAGCGGAACGGCGACCCGACGAGGAGCGTCGTCGGCTCGAGGACGCCGAGCCGCTCGGCGATGTGCGCGAAGCCCTCCTCGCCGCCGGCCGAGAGCGTGGCGGACGTGAGCGTGGCGCTCTTGAGACGCGACCAGAGATGCGTGTGAAGGTCGCCGGCGACGTCCACCGGCGCGCTGCGCAGCGCGAGACTGCGTCCGCCCTCGCCGTCCTCCTCGGCCCAGTAGACGTGGTCCTCGCGGCTCATCGTCACGAGCGCGCGGAGGTCCTCGGCGAGACCGAGACATCGCGCGGCGCGCGCGCGCAGCTCGAGCGACTTCTCCTTCGATTCCTCCGCTTCGCCGACGACGTCCACCTCGTTGCCGACGCGCTCGAGTGCGTCGGCGAGCGTCAGGTGGAAGAGGTCGGGCGTGCGGATGCGGTGGTTCGTCGGTTCGTTGCGCGCGTACCAGCGCTGCACGTCGTCGAAGAAGGCGTCGGCCTCGGCGCGCGCCTCGTCCACGCGATCGACGACGTGCCGCGGCGCGCCGACGGAGCTGAGCAGTCCCTTGCCCTGCGGCGTCGCGAGCTGACGCAGCGTGTAGTGCACCTGCCCGCGCGCGACGCGCATCCCGAGGTACTCGCTGGCCACGTCTTCGACGGCGTGCGCCTCGTCGAGGACGAGGTGCTGGAACTCGGGGAGCAGTTGCCATCCCGCGCGGCGCAGCGCCATGTCGGCGAAGAGGAAGTGATGGTTCGCGACGATGATGTTCGCGTTCTGCAGACGGCGTTTCCCCGCCTGGTAGAAGCACGCGTCGAAGTGGTCGCACGCGCGGCCGAGGCAGTTGCCGGCCTCGGCGTTGACGCGGCTCCAGACCGCGGCGTCGGGGGTGAAGTCGAGGTCCTGCCGCGATCCCTCGGCCGTCGTCTCCGACCACTCGACGATGCGCTGCATCTGCGCTTCCTGCGAGCCCGTGTCGAACAGCTCGCGGCCCGAGCGCAGCGCGAGGAACATCCGCCGCTTGCAGAGGAAGTTTCCGCGGCCCTTCGCGAGCACGACGGAGAACTCGGCCGGGAGGATGCCCGAGAGGAACGGGACGTCCTTCCCGAGCAGTTGCTCCTGCAGCGCGATCGTGTGCGTGGCGATGACCACGCGCTCGCCGCGCTCCGCCGCCGCGGCGATGGCCGGGACGAGGTAGGCGAAGCTCTTGCCGACGCCCGTGCCCGCCTCCGCGATGAGCTTCCCGCCCTCGCGCATGATGAGGTCGACGGCGGCGGCCATCCGCGTCTGCTGCGGACGTTCCTCGTAGGACTTCAGCCGAGACGCGATCGCGCCCTTCGGCCCCAGGATCTCGAGGACGTCCATGGCCGGGATCCTCGCGGACCGGGAGGAAGCGGGAGTACTGCACGCCGCGCGGGCGACGCCCGCGAAGGCGTTACGAAGTTACCCGACCCCCCCCTTGATTGCCGCCATCGCCCCTCGCCGGCCGCGCCGGGCCGCGAGATTATGCGGCCCGAGATTGCCTCCGCGCGGGGGACACGAGTATCTTCGCCCCCTCTTCGAAGCCGCGCCTCGCAGCTTCGCGCCCCGAGGAGCCTCCATGAACCGTCCGACCGTCGCTCTCGCGCTCGCCGTCCTGGCACTCGCCGCAGCCTCGTGCCGCACGTCGCCCAGCGACGCCCGGCGCAAGGCGATCGACGAAGGCGCCCTGATCGAGCGCACGGTGAAGCAGTACCACGTGATCGTCTCGGCCCACACGGGCAGGGTCGGCTACGTGAAGGTGTACGACGTCGTCGAGGGCGGCGGGGTGCCGTACGAGTGGAAGTACGTGTACGACGCTAACTGGAAGGAGCTCGGCTTCGTCGACCAGTTCGGCGGCGCGACGAAGTACCACTACTACGCGCCGTCGGAGCAGGCGCAGCAGAACCTCGATCTGCGCGCGACGCGGCTGCCGTCGGACTCGCTGCAACGAAACGTGATGCGGATGCTCGACATCGATCCGTCGACCGACGACGTGACGTTCCCCGTGGCGACGAGGGCCGACATCACCGGCGACACGGGCATGCACCTCGCGGGGCCGGGGATCGTGCCGGCGAAGTCGCCGGCGAAGTAGCCGGAATCGGCGCCGTCCGGACCAGGATCCCGGCGTCGCGGTTGTCACGAGGGGGAGGACGATCCTGGACGGCGGACTGAGCGGGGACTCGGACCATGGTCGTGCTGATCCAGTTCCTGATCCTGGCCGCCGTGGGGACGGCGTGCTCCCTCATCGCGCACAATCGCGGTCGCAGCGCGGTCGGCTGGTTCTTCGTGGGGTTCATCGCACCGTGCATCGGCCTCATCCTCGTGCTCGTCCTTCCCGACCTGAAGGTGCAGCAGGAGCGCGAGCGGCGCCTCGCCGACGAGAACCGGCGCCTGCGCGAGAAGCTGAAGAAGGACCGCATGGTGGCCGACGAGCGCCACGCGGCGATAGAGCGCCGCGTCGGCGTGCACGACGTGGCTCTCGGCGTCGACACGAACTCGCCGGCGACGGCGGCGCTCCCGGGCGGCGTGGCCCCGATCGCCGCGATGCCCGCGTCGTCCGAGAGCGCGAACGCGCTGCGCGGGACGGCGTGGTTCTGGGCGCAGGGAATCAACCGCCAGGGGCCGCTCGACTTCGCGACGCTGCAGGGGCTGTGGCGGGAGGGGCGCGTCACGACCGAGACGCTGGTGTGGTCCAAGGGCATGCCGAAGTGGATCGCCCTCCGCGACGTGCCCGGCCTCGAGGACACGCTCGATGCCTGACGACGCCCCGCCGCTTCCGCCGCCGCTCGACCCGGGCGAGCCGCGGTTCGCGTGGTTCGACGGCATCTTCGAGGGCCGTCTCGGCGACGCCGCCGCCGTTCGCGCGGCGGCAGCGCGTTCGAACTCGACGGGTTTCGGGCGCATGGACGTCGGCGTGGACGGCGGACGGTTCTCCGTGCTCATGGACGACACGACGGTGCCGCCGTCGCGCATGACCGACGAGAACCGTCGTCTCCTCGCGAACGCGCTCGCGGAGATGGCGTCGGCGTCGTCGGGTCCGGTCGAATCGACGCTGCGTTGCACCGAGGTCTTCAGGAACGAGGTGAGGGAGACGCTCTTCCTGCCCGAGGGCGGACAGATCCGCGCGCTGACGCGCACGCGGCCCGTCACCGACGCCGACCTCTTCCGCAGTCTCGAAGCGCCCGCGCCGCCTCCGTCAATGGGACGCGGGCGGCTCGCCGTGGTGCTCGCGCTGCTGCTCGTCGCGTTCGGCGTGGCGGCGTGGACGGGCGGCTGGGTGGACCGTCTCTTCTCTGCGAGTTCGGAGAAGATCCGGATCGAGACGGGACCGTTCGCCGACTTCATCGACGTCACGGTCGAGAAGTCGTGGGGCGACTACGAGGTGACGCTGCGCCGCGGCAAGGGCTTTCCCGTGGCGAACGCCCGGCTCGACGAGTTGAAGGCGCTCGCGAAGACTCCGGCGGACCGCGCGGCGATCGACGCCGTCGCGACGGGCGGGGAGATCTGGCTCCGACTCGAGGACCGCGAGGGACACGGACTCTCGGCCGAGCGGACGGAACTGCGTCCCCTCGTGGCCGCCGCGGACCGCACGGTGGAAGCGAAGCTCGACGGACGGATCTCGGCCGTGCGCATCCGTCTGTCGATCGAGGCCGGGCCCGAGTTCAAGTGACGGACGGCGCGCCGCGCGACGAGACCGCGACCTGGCCCGCGGGGGCGCGCCTCGCGGACGACGAGTGCGTCGCAGCGCGCTGCGCGGCTTGCGCGCTTGCGTGGCGGGTCCACCGCAGCATGGCGGGCTTCCGCGTCCGCTGTCACTGCGGCGAGTGGGTCGCGGTGCCCGCGCCCGCCGACCTGCGCGCGCTGCCGGGATCGCCGGCCGCGCTCGCGCAAGAGCGCGCTTCGGCGCTCGCCGCGCCGGACGACGACGAAGCGGCGTTCCTCGCGGCGGCGCCGCGTCCGCGCGAGCTCGCGGGCGTCCGCGGATGGGACGGACGCCCGCTGCGTCCCGATGCCGACGGCAAGTGGTCGCTCCGTCACGCGGAGGTCGAGACGCGCGTGAAGTGGTCGAACCGCACCGTGCTCTCGCTCGTCGCGATCATGGCCTGCTTCTGGATTCCGGCGCTCGTGGTGCAAGTGGTGTCGGACGGCGCCGACGAGGCGCTCTACCTTCCGATCGTCTCGGTCGCGAGCTCGCTGCTCGTCCTCGTCGTCGCCCACGCCGGCCGCGAGTACGCGACCGAGGGACTGCGCGGCGCGAGTCCGCGCTACTTCGTGGAGGCGGTGCTGGTCGCCTGCGCCGCCTGCGCGCTGGCGCTCGGCTTCACGAAGGTCGTCGAGGACGCGTTCCCCGGATGGAACAACGAACTTCCCGCGATGCGCGCGGAGCTCGGCCTGCCGATGCTGCTGCTCGTCTTCTCGTTCTGCCCCGGCGTGTTCGAGGAACTCGCGTTCCGCGGACTCCTCCAGGGACGCCTGCACGTGCTGATGGGCCGCATCCAGGGCATCCTCGTCGTCGGCGCGGCGTTCGGCATGGCGCACGGGATCACGATCGGCCTGCCGTTCCACATCGGTCTCGGCATCTGGTTCGCATTCCTGCGAGACAGGAGCGGCAGCCTCGTGCCGGGGATGGTCGCGCACATGCTCTACAACGCGGGCATCGTGATCGCGCGCTCGAGCTGACGCTGGCGCGAATCAGGCGTCGGGAGCTTCGGCCGGCTTCGACTTCCGCACCGGCGCCTGCCAGCGGAGGCGCTTGCAGTCGCCCCAGAGGTTCTCGAGGTCGTAGAAGGCACGCCCCTTCGGGCTGAACACGTGGAGCACGACCGGACCGAAGTCGAGCAGAACCCAGTTCTCGTCCACGAGCCCGCTGCCGCCGATGCGGTAGATGCCTTCCTTCTTCAACTGGCTCGCCACGAACTCCGCGATCACGTTGAGGTGGCGCTTGTTCTTGCCCTCTGCGATGACGAAGTAGTCGGCGACCTGGATCGCCTGTCCGACGTCGAGGAGCACGATCTTCTCGGCGAGCTTCTCCTCGGCGAGACGCGCCATCGCTTTCGCGAGCTGGAGAGTGGTCCACTGTTTCGAGCGCTTCTGAGGCATCGCGGGAGGGTAGCGCCGCCGCTCAGGCGGGGAAGAACGGCAGGAGGACGAGCGAGAGCAGCGCCATCAGCTTGATGAACGTGTGGAGTCCCGGGCCGGCCGCGTCCTTCATCGGATCGCCGACGACGTCGCCCGTCACGGCGGCGCGGTAGGCAGGGGAACCCTTGCCGCCGAAGACGCCGCTCGCGACGTAGCGTTTCGCGTTGTCCCACGCCGTGCCCGCGTTGGTCAGCGTGAACGCGAGCGTGGTCGCGGTGAGCGTCGCGCCGACGAGCATCGCGGCGAGCCCGCGCGCGCCGAGTGGCGAGAATCCGACCACGATCGGAGCGCCGATCGCGAGGAGCGCCGCGGGCACGGCGCGCCGGATCGCGCGCCGCGCGCCACCGGCGACGAACTTCGTGTGGTTCGGCTGCGGCGCTTCCCCGCCGAGCGGGCGCGACTCCTTGAACTCGTTCACGATCTGGTCCGCGAGCGTCCGCGCGACTCGTCCGACGGCCCGGATGCAGAAGCTCGAGAAGAGGAACGGGAGCGCCGCGCCGACGATGAGGCCGAGCTGCACCTGCACGTCGGCGAGGTCGAGACGCAGGTGCGAAGCGGCGCCCGGGTGCAGGCGGTCGTACACCTCGCGGAAGGTCGCGAGCAGCGCGAGCGAAGTCAGCGCCGTCGCCCCCGTCGCGTAGCTCTTGCCCATCGCCGCGGTGGCCGCGGCGGCGGCGTCGAGCGCGTCGGTGCGGCGCCGCGCGTCGGGGCCGAGGCGCACGATCTCGGCGACCCCGCACGCGTTCTCCGCGGCGGCGCCGAACGCGTGGACGGCGAACGGCACCGCGAGCGTCGCGAGGAGTCCGACCGCCGCGAGCGACACGCCGTAGACGCCGGCCATGTAGTGCGCGACTCCGGCCGTGAGCGCGATCGCGAGCGAAGGCCAGACGCACGACGCCATGCCGAGCGCGAGACCCGAAAGCACGTTGGCGGGCGGCCCGGCCTCGCTCTCCTCGGCGACCTTTCGCGCGGGCGGGCGGTCCTGCGAGGTGTTCCACTCCGCGATCCTGCCGAGTGCGAGTCCGAGGACGAGACCCGCGAGCACCGCCCACAGCACGCCGGCGGGGCCGTTGTAGCGCCACGGTTCGTCCGCCTCGCGGGCGGCCCCCGTCAGCGCCTGAGTGACTTCGGGCCTCGCGAGTCCGAGCGCGAACGTCAGCGCGGCGGCGCCGGCCGTGAACAGCACGGCGCCCACCATCGTGGAGCGCTGCAACGCGGCGCCGATCTTGCGTTCGTTCTCCGTCTTGACGAACGGCGCGGCGAGGAGCGCCGCGACGATGCCCGCGGCGAAGAGCGTCACGGGGAAGAGCACGAGCGTCGCGGGACCCGCGTCGAGTCCCTCGATCGCCGAGCGCACGTCGGAGTTGCCGGACTTCTCGACTGCCGACCAGGCGAAGGCGCCGAGCGACATCGCAGCGAGCGACGCCGCGGCGAAGCTCTCGTAGAGGTCGGCGCCCATCCCGGCCACGCTCTCGACGCAGTCGCCCGCGTCGTCGGCGACGACGCCGGGGTTGCGCGTGTCGTCGTCGGGGATGTCCTGGTTCGCGCGGACCGCTAGGTGGAGTCCGACGTCGGCGGCCTTCGCGAAGATGCCGCCCGCCACTCGCGCGACGAGAGCCGTGACGGAGGCCCCGAGGCCGAACGCGAGGAGCCGTCGCGGGTCGCCCGTGCCGAGGTGGAGCGCCGCGATCGACACCACTGCGAAGCCGATGACGTAGAGAGCCGCGGCCGCAGCGGCCATGTGGGAGGTGCGGAGCGCCGCTCCGAGTCCTCTCGAGGCTGCCGCCTGCGCCGTGCGCGCGCCGCTCGCCGTCACGACCCGGAGACCGAGGACTCCGGCGAGACCCGAGCCGACGCAACCGGCCGAGAACGCGAGCGCGGTCGTCCATGCCTCGCCCGTGCGGTTGAATGCGAAGAGCAATAGGACCGTGCCCGCGAGCGCGAGCGCCGCGAGCGCCGCGAGGTGGGCGCGCAGGAAGCCGCGGACGCCGAGGTGGATGGCGCGCCCGGCTCGCTTCATCGCATCCGAGCCTTCGTCGCGGCCGACGAGGCGGGCGTGCAGCACCCAGGCGACGATGATCGCGAGCACTCCGACGCCGAGGCACGCCGCCATCCACGCGTTGACGTGGACGTCGAGGAGCTCCCGGGTGGCGTCGACGATCGGGTCCATGGGGCGCGGACTACCTTAGCCGCGTCCCGCGCGCGTCACGAAGGCTCAGAGGGTGTGAAGCAACCCCGCGCGGCGCCGCCGCGGCTCGTGCGTGCCGCGCGGAGCGACGGGAGTTTGAGCCCGGGCGGCCTGCTGCTGCGTAGCTCGCGCTCGGAAACTCAGCGGAGTTGCCTTCACGCGAGCGCCTTGCAGCGGGCTCGCCAAGGCTCAACCGTCGCTCGCGTGGGGTTTCTTCACACCCTCTCACTCCGCGAGGCGGCGGTCACTTCGGCAGATCGGGGAGGCGCGCTTCGGGCACGAGGCGCCGGAGGTCGTCGTACTGCGTCGCTCGTTCGTCGTCCGGCAGAGCGCAGATCTCGGCCAGCGCTGCGGCGAGCTTCCCCGACCCGGTGGCCGTCTCGATGTTCGCGGCGAGCCGCGGGTCACCGTCTTCGGTCCAGCGCTCCGCCACGCGGCGGAACGCCTCCTCCGCACGGCGCAGACACGCCGCCGCGTCGCCGAAGCGCCCCGCTCCGAGGTGCTCCACGCCCCGTCCGAGGGAGGCGATCGCAGTCCCGTGCCAAGGCTCGATCCACTGCGGGCGCAGGCGGACGGCCTCGTCGAAGTCGCGCCGGGCAGACTCGAGCGGCCCAGCGGCGTCGACGTCGCGCACGAACCCGGCCTTCATCGAGGGATCGCTGTTCAGCCTGAGCAGCGCGTACCGCCCCCGCGCCGCGTGAGCCCTCGCTTCCCCTGGGTTGAGATCGACGGTCCGTGAGAGGACGCGCCAGCCCTCGCGGCCGAACGACCAGCGCACCGCCGGGTCCGTGTGCCCCTCGGCGAGATTGAAGCCCAGGGCGCGGGCGATGAAGTCGCCGCTCGACACGAGCTGTGGCTCGAGCTCGCTGATCGCCGCGAACGCGACCTGGGCGTCGTCTTCGCGCTGGTCCATGACCGCCTGGTCCGCACGCATCCAGAGCACCTGGACGGCGATCGCCGTGAAGCCGCCGAGGAGGCTCGCCGCGCCGGGCGCCGCGCGCTGCGTAGTGCGGCGGTCGTCGGACTCGCGCCCGAGGATCGCCGCGCCGATGAGGAGCGGGAGCACGAAGAGGATGGTGGGAGGTTTCATGACGAGGAGCCGGGTTTACATGAGAAGCGCCTCCGCCGCGCTTTTCCGGCTGACTTCGTCAGCCGGAAAAGCGATCCAAGTGGAACTGGAGCGTCTGTTGGAAAGACGTCTTTGTAGAAGTCCGATCCAACTTACACGTAATTGGTTACGGCGTGAGAAACTCAAAAGCTGACGTTGAGAACGTCGCCGAATATGGCGGAGCTGGGTCGAGTCCTCATCTCGCGTGCCGGGCCGCCTGCGCCTCGCTCCCGCTTCAGTGTCGGCGCGGCGTTCGACGCCGCGCCGCGGGTACCATCCGCGCCCGATGGGTCGACTCGGTTTCGTCAAGGACGCCTACCTCCGCACGCGAGCGGCGGTCGAACCCAAGATCCAGCGCGCGGCGTCGCTGCACCTCCACCCGCACCTCAGGCGCGCGGTCATCCGCGAGCTCAATCTGGAGCTCTGCTCGGCGTGCAACCTGCGGTGCCGCTTCTGCTCGCTCGACTCGACGCTGCGCGCCGGCGTGATGAAGCTCGAGACGCTCGACCGGGTGCTCGCCGAGATCCGAGACGACAGCAGGTTCGACGTCAAGGTCATGAACCTCCACCACTCCGGCGACGCACTCCTGCACCCGAAGTTCCCCGAGTTCGTGGAGCGCATCGCCGCCGAGAAGCGGGAGCGCGGGAGCCGGTTCCCGCACGTCAACCTGCTGACGAGCGCGACGCACCTCAGGGGAGACCGGGTCGAGGCGCTCCTCGCCTCGGACGCCGTGGACTGGATCCGGTTCTCGGTGGACGGCGGCAACCGCGCCGACTTCGAGGACATCCGCGTCGGCGCGAAGTGGGACGAGGTGCTCGGCAACATCAACGCCTTCCTCGACGAGGCCGAGCGCCGCGGCCTGAAGGTCCGCACCGGGATCATCGCAGTGTTCCCGCGGCCCGACCCGGAGCTCTCGCCGGAGTTCCGCGCGCTCGTCGCGCGGGTCACCAACTACATGCCGCGCATGCCTCACACGTGGGTCGGCAAGCAGGACGTCGGCGTCGAGAAGAAGCTCGTCCAGCCGACGGGGCTCTGTGCCTTCATCTTGAACCAGACCGTGATCCTCTACGACGGCAAGGTCACGCTCTGCTGCAACGACCTGAACGCGGAGGGGACGATCGGCAGCATCCACGACGAGACGCTCTACGACATCTTCCGCGGCCCGAAGCGCGCCGAAGCGATCGCGAAGATGCGCGCCGACCGCCGCCGCGAACTCCGGCTCTGCGGCTCGTGCGAGATGGACTGAAGAGACGGTCGCGTGCCGACGATCGTCCTGATCGCCTACTACTTCCCCCCGCTCGGCGGCGTGGGGAGCCAGCGGGCGCTCTCCTTCGCGCGCCACCTGCCGGCGCTCGGCCACGACGTCGTCGTCGTGACGCCGCGTCGCGGCGCCTACGGACTCGACCCGACGCTCCCGGCCGACGATGCGCTCCCCGGCGTCCGCGTCGTGCGGACCGGATCGTTCGAGCCGGCCGTGATCGCGCGGAAGTTCAGACGGGGCGCTGGATCCGCGTCCGCGGCGGGGGACATGGTCGAGGGCGCGGGCGACGCTGGCATCGGCGCGCTGGTGCGCAGGGCGCTCGCCGCGACGGTGTACTTCCCCGACCACGCGCGCGGGTGGGTCGGACCCGCGGCGCGCGCCGCGAAGAGGGCTGCGCGCGAGACCGGCGCGGTCGCGATCCTGTCCACGAGCCCGCCCGTCTCGGCGCACCTCGCTGCGCTGAAAGCCGCGAGATCGCTCGATCTCCCGGCCGTGCTCGACTTCCGAGATCTCTGGACGGCGCACCGCGCCGACGCGGACCGGGGGCCGCGCGCGGAGGCGGAGCGGCGACTCGAGGTGGATCTCCTCCACGACGCCGCCGCGGTGACGACCGTCTCCGACGCGTGCCGAAAGTGGCTCCTCTCGCGATACGGTTCGGGCGCGGCGAAGCCGTTCCGCGTGCTGCGCAACGCGTACGAGGAGGCGGACTTCGCGGGGCCGGCGCCCCAGCGCGACGAGGGCGTCTTTCGCATCGTCCACGCGGGCACGCTCTACGGCGCGAAGCAGGACACGACCGCGTTCTTCCGGGCGCTCGCGCGCGTCCGCGAAGCGGGAGCGTTCGGTTCGCGCCGCGTCGAGGTCGTGCTCGCGGGGAAGGTGGACTCACAGGCGATGGAGGCGGCGCGGGCGGCGGGCTGCGGCGAACTCGTGCAGCTCCCGGGCTTCGTCTCGCACGACGAATCGGTGCGCCTCATGCGCGCGGCGACGGTGAACCTCCTGCTCACGTGGTCGGAGCCCGGGCCTGTCGCCGACGGCGTGTGCCCTGGGAAGATGTACGAGCAGATGGCCGCCGGACGGCCGGTGCTCGCGCTGGCGCTGCCGACGTGCGAGGCGGTCTCGCTCCTCGACGAGACGGGCGGCGCGGCGGTCGCGCACCCCGACGACGAGACGGGGATCGCTGCCGCGCTCACGCGACTCGCCGCCGCCGACGCAGCGGGCGACGCCGCGCGCGCGGTCCCTCCGCGGACGGCTGCGGTCTCGCGCTTCTCCCGGCAATCCGTGGCCCGCGATCTCGCCGGCTTGCTAGCGTCCCTAGAGCGATGACGCACCTCCTGCCGCTCCTCGTCGCGCTCGCCGCGGCGCTCGTCCTCACGCCCGTCTCCATGTGGATCGCGCGCCGCGTCGGCGCAGTGGACCGCCCGAAGAGCGACCGCTGGAGCAAGCGCGAGACGCCGCTGCTCGGCGGGATCGCGATCACCGCGGGCATCCTCGCCGGACTCTTCGCCACCCGCGCTGCCGAGCGCTCGACGCTTGCCGTCGCGGGCGGCGTGCTGCTGCTCTTCGTCGTCGGGGTGTGGGACGACCTGCGCGGCCTGCGTCCGCAGTCGAAGCTCGTCGCGCAGGTCGTGGCGGCCGTCGTGCTGCTCGCTGGAGGCGTGAGGGCGGGCTGGCCGGAGGACAACCTGCTCTCGATCCCGCTCACGGTGCTCTGGGTCGTCGGCATCACGAACGCTCTGAACCTCCTCGACAACATGGACGGTCTCGCCGCCGGCGTCGGCGCGATCACGGCCATTGCGGTCGCGATCTGCTCGTACGCGCTTCCGAACGGAGTGGGCGAGACGTCGGCGCTCGTCGCGATGGTCGCCGGCGGTGCCGCGCTCGGGTTCCTGCCCTGGAACGTCAACCCGGCCAAGTCGTTCATGGGCGACGCGGGTTCGCTGCCGCTCGGGTTCGCGCTCGCCGCGGCGAGCCTCCTCGGCACGCACCGCGAGGCGGGTCAGATGGCCGTCGTGCTCGCGGGACCGCTCCTCGCGCTCGCGGTGCCGATCCTCGACACGACGTTCGTCTCGGTGCTGAGGAAGTGGCACGGGCGCGGCATCTCCGAGGGAGGACGCGACCATCTATCGCACCGGCTCGTGGCACTCGGCATCCCGGAACGCCGCGCCGTCGCGACGCTGTGGACTCTCTCGGCGGTGTTCGGGGCGTTCGCGGTCGCGTCCACGCGACTCGACGTGCCCGGCAGCGTGCTCTTCATGGCGCTCGCGGTCCTCGCCGCGGGCGTCGTCGGCGTCGTGCTCGGGCGCGTGAAGGTGTACACGCGCGTCGCGGCGGCGAAGGACGCCGAGAAGACCGAGGAACTGCGCCGTACGTTCCTCAACTACGCGCAGGCGGCGGGGCCGCTCGCCGCCGACTTCCTGCTCGCGGGCGCGGCGTACGTCGCCGCGTTCGTCATCCGCTACATGGATCAGGGGGGAATCCCGTCGGGGGAGATGGAGCTCCTGAAGGAGTCGATCGCGCCGGTCGTGGCGATCCAACTCGCGGCGCTCGCGGCGTCCGGCGTCTATCGCGGAGTGTGGCGGTTCTTCGGCGTCCGCGACGCGGCGTCGCTCGCGCGCGGGTGCGCGACCGGCGTCGTCGCGTCCACTCTCGCCGTCGTCTTCCTCTGGCGGTTCGCGCCGTACAGCCGCGCTGTGTTCGTCCTCGACGGCGCGCTGCTCGTGCTCTTCCTCTTCGGCGCGCGCACGTTCATGCGGTTCCTCGCCGACGCGTTCGGCGGCTTCCCGGAGGACGGCGTGAAGATCCTCGTCGTCGGCGCGGGCGACGCCGGGGCGCTGTGTCTCCAGGCGCTGCGCGCACGCGGCGGAGCGCGCGTCACGCCCGTCGGCATCCTCGACGACGACCCCGCGCTGCGCGGACGCCGCATCCACGGCGTGCTCGTGCTCGGCGGCACCGGCGAGCTCGAACGCCGGCTCGCGGAACTCCGTCCGCAGGAGGTCGTGCTGTCATCGCTGCCGGACGACGCGCGCGTCGAGGAAGTCCGCGCGATCGTCCGCGGCGCGGGCGCGCGGCTGACCTTGTCGCCGTACGCGAAGGCCTTCGCACCGCTCTGATGGGATCTCCGGGACGCCTCGCCTACGCCCGCATGCAGGCCGCGACGATCGCGTCGCGCGCGGCGATCGCGTGGACGACGTCGCGCGCGACGCGCCACGCCCCGCCGCCGCGCGAGGGACCGCTGCGCGTGCTGATGCTCGCGTCGCAGCCCGCGCCGCACGCGGCGACGCGACACCGGCTCGCGATCTGGGGCGAGCGTCTGCGTCGCGCGGGACACGAAGTCGAACTGTCGCTTCCCGTGACGGGGGACGAAGGCGAGCGCCTGTTCCAGTGGACGACGACGGCGGACCGAGTGGAGTACCACCGGCGGATGCTCGCGTCGCGCGTCGCCGCGGTCGCGCACGCGGCGGAGTTCGACGTCGCGGTCATCCACCTGAACGACGTCCCGCACTGGGAGTACGGTCCGCCGTTCGTCGCCGCGGCGCTCGCGCGCACGGCGGGCCGCGTCGTCCTCGACCTCGACGACCTGCCCGTCGTCCGCGGCGAGGAGGCGCCGGGTCCGCGAGCCCGGCGTCTCGCGGAGGTCGCCGACGGCCTCGTCCTCGGCAACGAGGAACTGCGGCGCTGGTTCCCGTCGAAGTCCGCGTGGATCGTGCCGACGTGCATCGACACCGCCGCGTGGCCGGTCCCGGATCGATCCTCGCGCGCCGGACCGCCTGTGCTCGGCTGGATCGGCACGTCGGGCGCCTTCGCGTCCCTCGAGGCGCTAGCGCCGGTCCTCGCCGAGGCGTGCGCGCGGCACGGCGCGCGGCTTCGTGTGGTCTGCGACGTCGAACCACGTCTTCCCGGAGTTCCCGTGGACTTCGTGCGGTGGCGAGGCGGTCACGAGGCCGAGGACCTCTCGTCCATCGACGTCGGCCTGGCACCGCAGGAAGACGGTCCGATGGCGCGCTGCAAGTGCGGGCTCAAGGCGCTCGAGTACGCCGCGTCGGGTGCGGCGGTCCTAGCGTCGCCGGTCGGCGCGCTGCGCGAGATCGTGGTGCCGGGCGAGACCGGGCTCCACGCGACGACCCCCGAGGAATGGGCTCGGGCGCTCGACCTCCTGCTCGGGGACGCGGCGCTCCGGCGCCGGATGGGGACCGCCGGGCGGGCGGCGGTTGCGGCCCTGTGGTCGTTCGACGCGCACGCCGCGGCGTACGGGTACGCCCTGCGTGGAGGCGAGCCTGGAATGTGAGGGATTCGTGTCGGCATGGGTAACCTGCCGAGGAATCCGAGAATGAGACGCCGCACCGTCCCGCGCGCTTCGTTCGTCGCGATCCTCCTCTTGGGGGCCGCGTCGTCTCAAGCGGCGGGCCCGTCGCCGGAGTCCGAGGCTCGCCGGCTGGAGGACAGCCTCTACTTCGTCAGGTCGCTCGACCGAGGCTGGGAGCCCCTCCTCGCCGACCTCGATCGGTCGATCAAGGCCCTCACCGAAGCTCCGCCCGAGCGCGTCCGTCCGGTCCGGGTCACGGCCGACACCGCCCGCGAGATCGTCGCCGCGCGGCGGCTGAAGGAAGGCGAGCCGGGCGAGCCGCGCGCGCTCGAGCTCTTCGGCCAGCTCGCGCAGACGTCCGTCGACGAGACGAAGCGCCCGGTGTTCCACCGGACCTGCGCGGACATCCTCATGAACCAGGCCGATCGCGCGGAGAAGGCCGGCGGCGACGCGAACTTCGCCAAGGCGTTCGACCTCGCCAGGGCGGCCCTCTCGCACGTGCCCGACTTCGACAAGGCGTTCCAGATGATCGCGCGGCTCGGACTGAACGTGGCCCGATCGTTCCAGTCGAAGGAGGACTACGAGAACGCGCTCGCCAAGATCGCCGACACGGTCAAGACGCTGCGCGCCGCGGGAGTGAGGGACGACAGCAAGTCGCTCTCCGACGTCAACTCGCTGCAGGCGGAGATCCTCGAGAGCACGGGCGAACTCCGCATCCTCTGGCTCGGCGACGCGCAGGCTCTCCTCGGAGTCAAGGGCGGGAAGACGGACTACACGAACGCTTCGCTGCATTTCGTCGGCGCCGGGCGCGAGCCGCCCGCGCAGAGCGCCGCGAAGCCGCGGCGCATCCGGACCGGCCGGTGGAAGGTGAACGTCACGGGCGCCGGCGGGAGCGCCTCCTTCGAGACGACGGTCGAGATCTCGCGCAGCGGCGGCGAGCTGACGCTCGTCCCCGCTCTGCCCGACGGGATGCTGATCGTCCCCGCGGCGGGCGGCGCCGACGCGTTCCTCATCGACCGCACCGAGTGGAGCAATCAGCAGTACCAGTCGGTGACGGGACGCTCGCGCGGCGGCAAGCCGAGCGCGGCCGTCGCGGGCCTCTCGTTCGAGGAGGCGCAGGCCGCGGCGAACGCCGCCGGCAAGCGCCTTCCGTCGCTCGCGCAGTTCACGCACGCCGCGTTCGGCTCGCCCAACGCGAAGTCGCCGCGCTATCCCTGGGGCGACGACGAGGCCGAGCCGGGGCGGCAGTTCGTCGGCGGAGCCGACGACGCGCAGGACGTCGAGAGCTGCCGTGACTATCCGTCGCGCAGCGGGTGCCTCAACATGGCCGGCAACGTGTGGGAATGGCTCGACACCGGCTGGCTGATCGGCGGCGGCTGGAAGCAGATGTCGTTCAGCCGCGAGTGCCAGCCGCCCGACGACTCCGGCCTCCAGCCGTGGACCGCGGATCTCCTGCGCGATCCGCTGCCCTCCGACGAGGTCTACAACCGCTTCACGAACAAGGCCGAAGAGGCCAAGTACTGGAAGTACCACGCGACTGCAGAGACCACGCTGGCGCAGGCGGGGTTGCGATGCATCGTTCCGCTCGGCAAGCCACGGAGGTGATCGTGTTCCAGAGGAATCTGATGAATGGGCTCGTAGCGGTCGCCGCTGCGTTCGCGGCGACGGGCTGTTCGTCCGACGGCACGGGCAAGGCGGGCGGACCGTCGTTCGCGACCGACTCGGTCGGCGAAGAACCGCTCCCCGGCGTGGTGAAGATCGCGGGCGTCAACCGCGCCCCGAACGGGCGCGTCACGTACTCGCTCGCGAACATCTCCGGCAAGCTGCAGGAGGACCTCGCCTACCACGTCAACTTCATGTACGACCCGAACGTGAAGAGCGCGATCGAGATCCGCGAGGACCGCGAGGTCTCGCCGGAGCGCGACCTCGTCCTCCTGAAGAGCGACACCGCGAAGGAGGTCGTCGTCGACAACCCGCGGCCGGGGATGGTCGTGCGCGGCACGACGATCGAGGTGCAGGACAGCCCGCCGGTCGGCGCCGTCGCGCGTGAGACGGGCCAGCCGGGCACCGGCACGATGTTCCTGAACCGCGCGCTCGAGTGCGTGGCGATGGCGACCGAGGACGAGATTCGCGCGGGCACGCTCTGGATCACCGTCGAGAACACGTCGACCCGCGCCGTCTCGGAGCTCGAGGCGAAGGCCGTGTTCATGGACCACTCGACCAAGATGGCCGAGACGAAGTGGGCCACGGTCCGCGACATCAAGCCCGGGGCGCAGACGCGAATCGACTTCAACATCGCGGGACTGGGCCGGGTCGCCACCTGGACATTCCTCGTGAAGATCAGGCAGCAGTCGCTCTAGCGAAACACCCTTGGCCGACCTCTCCATCGACTGCCCCGTCTGCGGCAAGGCCACAAGCCTGCCGGTGGACCACGCCGACGACACGTTCACGTGCGCGTCGTGCGGGGAGACCTCGCCTCTGGATTCGGCGGCGATCTCGGGCACGGAGAAGCCGCCGGACTACCTGGTCGGCGAGGTCGTCAGCGACTGCAAGATCATCGAGAAGGTCGGCGAAGGCGGCTTCGGCTCCGTCTACCGCGCGACCGACCAGAACCTGCAGCGCATCGTTGCCTTCAAGGTGATGCTGCAGAGCCTCACGTCGAACGCGGAGTTCGTGCAGAAGTTCATCCGCGAGGCGGTGACGGCGGCGCAGCTCAACCACCCGAACATCGTCGCGATCCACAAGGTCGGCCGCGACGAGCGGCGCGGCCTGCACTACCTGATCATGGAGTTCGTCGAAGGGCGCACCCTCGCCGACATCGTGAAGGAGAAGGGCGTCCTCAAGGTCGACGAGGCCGTCCCGATCATGATCCAGGCGTGCGACGCCCTCGCCACGGCGCACGAGCACAACATCGTCCACCGCGACATCAAGCCCGAGAACCTGATGCTCGACGCCGTGGGCGCTCTCAAGATCACCGACTTCGGACTCGCGAAGAGCCTCTCGACCGACGCGAAGACGACGAAGGTGATGGGCACGCCGCACTACATGTCCCCGGAGCAGTTCGAAGGCAAGCAGGTCGACGGCCGCTCCGACATCTACTCGCTCGGCGTCACCTTCTACTTCCTGCTCAGCAAGGGCCGCCCGTACGAGGGCCAGAACACCGTCCAGATCATCTACGCGATCCTCACGCAGCAGCCGAAGTCGCTGCCCGACATCAACAAGGAAGTGCCCCCCGAGATCTGGACCATCATCCAGAAGATGATCGCGAAGAAGGCGGAGGACCGCTACCAGACCCTTCGCGAGACGATCGTCGAGCTGAAGCGCTTCCAGGAGCGCTCGCAGACGGACCGATCGCAGTGCCCGGGCTGCGGCGCCAAGAACCCGAAGGGACGGAAGTTCTGCCGCGGTTGCGGCGCAGCGCTCGTCGTCAAGTGCCCGTCGTGCGCGGCGGAGAGCCCGGCCGGCGCGACCACGTGCTCCGCGTGCGGCTCCGACATGGCGCGCCTGCTCAAGATCAAGAAGTCGATGGAAGCGGCCGCGCGGTTCAAGTCGCTGGGCGACCTGAGGCGCGCCGCCGAGAGCTACCGCCAGGCCCTCGAAGTGGAGCCGACCCACGGCGAGGCGAAGGCCGAGTTCGAACGGCTCGCCGGGACGCTGACCGAGGTGGACCGCGTCCGCACCGAGGCCGACGACCTGATGAAGACGGGGGACCTAGAGTCCGCACTCGGCCGTGTCGAGGACCTCCTCAACCGCTTCCCGATGGCGACCGAGGTGCGCGAGCACCGCGACGAGCTGAAGACGACGCTCGCGCGGCGCAGGGTCGACAAGCTGGTCGACGAGGCGGACAAGGCTTCGGCGCAGGGCGGCGTCCGCGAGGCGCTCGACCTCCTCGACCAGGCGATCCGCGTCGACGCCTCGCGCGACGACGTCCGCGCGCGGCGCGACGAGCTCGCGAAGCGCCTCGCGCAGGTCGCCGAGTCGCGCCAGCGCGCGGCCAAGGCGCTCGCCGCGGGACGCTTCGAGGAGGCGTTCAGCCTCGCATCCGAGGTGCTGAAGGTCACCCCCGGCGACAAGGCGATGGAGGAGGTCCGGCGCAAGGCGCAGACCTCGGTCGACTCGGTCGACCAGTTCGTCACCCGCGGCAAGGATCATCTCGCGGGGAAAAGGCTCGAGAGCGCCCTCGGCGAGTTCGAGGCGGCGCTGTCGCTGCGTCCCGGCGACGCCGAGCTCTACGGTTTCGTCGAGTCGACGCGCGCGAAGATCGCGGAGCAGCGCGAGCGCATCGCGAACTGCCGGCGTCTCATGGCGGACCGCGACTTCGACGGCGCCGCGAAGGGGCTCGCCGCCGTCCTCGCCGAGCTCCCCGACGACGCGGAGGCGAAGTCGCTGCTCGCCGCGTGCCAGAAGGGCCGCGAGGAGGTCGTGCGGGGAAAGGCCATCGAGGAGGGCCTGAAGTCGGGCGAGCGCCTCGACCGCGCGGGCAACTTCTCCGCGGCGCTCGAGCAGTTCGAGAAGGTGCTCAAGCTCGACCCGGGCAACCCCGACGCCGGCCCGCGCCGCGAGCAGGTCGCGCAGAAGATGCGCGGCGAACGCGACATCCGCGAGCTCGCGAACGAGCACCTGCAGGACGGCCGCTACCTCGACGCGATCTCCGCATTGGAGCGCCTGAAGGCGACGAGCCCGGCGCGCGCGACCGCCGTCGAGCAGGAGATCCTCGACTGCAGGAAGCGCGAGGGCGAGGTCAAGGCGAGTCTGAAGCGCGCCGAGGAGGCGCTCGCGAAGAAGGAGTACAGGAAGGCGCGCGAGGCGGCCGACGCGGTCGTCGCCGTGGCGCCGCGGCACCCGCGCGCGAACGCCGTGAGGAAGGACGCCGACAAGGCGATCACGGCGATCGAACGTTTCCTCGGCGAGTGCGACAAGCTGCTCCTCTCGGAGATGTTCGACGAGGCGCTCGAGGCGCTCGACAAGGCGAAGGAGCGCGGCGCGGTCCCCGAGGAGTACAGGCCCCGCCGCGAGAGCTGCGAGTCGGGGCGCCTCGCGCTGCTCAAGACCGACGCGACGCGCTCGCTCGTTGCGCGCGACTACGAGGCCGCGATCGCCGCGTACGACCAGGTGCTCGAGGTCAGCAAGGCGGACTCCGACGCGCTCTCGGGCAAGAAGAGCGCCGAGCGCCGCATCCGCATCCTCACCACGGAGCCGATGGCGCTGCGCCTCGGCGCCGCGGCGGCGGTGCTGCTGCTCCTCGGCGTGGTGCAGATCACGGCCGTCGCGGCGACGAGCAAGGTCGCGGCGACCGCGACCGACGTCGAGAACAAGGCCGTCGTCGACGCGAACAAGAGCGCGGGCGTCGAGATCGACAAGCGCCAGCTCGAACCGATCCTCGACGTGGCCGTCGCCGCCGAAGACAGGGGCGAGTACGCCGCGGCGAAGACGGCGTACGAGGGCGAGATCGCGAAGGGCTTCGAGCAGCCCGAGCTCGAGGCGGGCGTGAAGTTCGCCGACTCGATGACCGCGGCGCTGGCGAAGGCGACGCCGAAGGAGCGGATCGCGGCCCTCGACGTGGCGCGGACGTTCGTCGGCGACGCGCCCGAGCGCCGTCACCAGCGCGAGGTGACGATCGCCGCGGCGAGCGCCGCGTCGGTGAACGAGTGGCTGAAGATCGCCGAGCAGGAGGAGGCGCGGTCCGCGGACCAGGCGCTCAAGCTCTACGGCGAGATCCAGGCCGCGGCGCCGGGATCGCCCGCGGTCGACGCGGCGCGGAAGAAGTCCGACTACCTCGACGGCGTGCGCACCGGCGACGCGCGTCAGGACCGCAGTGCGTTCGCGGAGGCCGCGGAGAAGTACTTCGAGGCGCGCGACCAGGTCGCCGGCGACTCGCGGCGCACGCGCATCGTCGACGACAAGCTCGGCGCGCTGCGCGGCCGCTGGATCGGGTCGATCCAGAAGGCGGGCGCCGCGGCGGGCGACGACGAGACGTGGTACGCCGCGGTCGTCGTCGAACTGGAGAAGGTCGTCAGGGGACTGGGACGCGCCGGCGCCACGCGCGAGAGCGTGCTCGACGAGTACAAGAAGGCGGGTGGACGGTGAGAGGAGTCGTGAATGTCTGATACCCCGAACCCGACGGCGCGAGCCGACGTGGTGGGCCTGACCGACGTCGGCCGGGTGCGCGAGCACAACGAGGACACGTTCCTCGTGATGAATCGCGCCGACGGGCGCCGCGGCGGCAACGACGAGCGGCTGGACCTGCCGCTCGACGGAGCGCTGCTCCTCGTCGTCTGCGACGGGATGGGAGGCGCCGCAGCGGGCGAGATCGCGAGCCGCATGGCCGCCGACCGCGTGGCGACCGACCTCGGCAGGGCCGACTTCGGGAATTCCTCGCCCGACCAGATCGCATCGCTCATGGACCACGCCGTCCAGCAGGCGAACTCCGACATCCACGAGGCCGCCCGGACGAACCCGTCGCAGAAGGGCATGGGCACCACGATGACGGCCGCGGTCGTGACGCCGGGCCGGATCTTCGTGTCGCAGGTCGGCGACTCGCGCGCGTACCTCCTGCGCAAGGGCATGCTGAACCAGCTCACCAAGGACCAGTCGCTCATCGGACAGCTCATCGAAGAGGGCACGCTGACCGAGGAGGAGGCCGAGAAGCTCGGCGGGCGCAACATCGTGCTGCAGGCGGTCGGCGTGGAGGAGAACCTCCGAGTCGACACGAAGTACTGGCCGGTGCTCCGCGGCGATGTCCTCCTCGTCTGCTCCGACGGCCTCTCGGGCATGGTGAAGGACGTGCGGATGAAGGAGATCCTCACCGAGTGCGGCGAGGACATGGCCAGAGCCGCGCAGATGCTGATCGCGGAGGCGAACCAGAACGGCGGGCGCGACAACGTCACCGCGATCGTGGCGCGCTTCGACGGCGACGGCCTCCGGCCGCCGATGGAGGCCGCAGGCGAAGGCGCGATCGAGAAGGCGGGCGTGGCGTTCAAGGCGCCGCCGCCGCCCGACGTGCCGAACCCGATGAAGCGCATGGGCTGGGTCGGTCTGGCACTCCTCGCGGTGATCGGCGGGCTCTTCGTCGCGCTGCGCAAGACCACGGCCGACGTGCAGGTGGCGACGAAGCCGACCGACGTCGCCGTGCACGTGGTGCTCCAGTCGCCGGACGGGAAGACCCACGAGGCCGACGCGAAGGACGGGATCGCGCTGCTCGAGGGCATCGAGCCCTCGGACAAGCCCTTCAAGCTCATCGCCTCGGCGCCTGGCTACGAGAACGACGAGAAGCAGGTCGCGATCCCGAAGCCGGGCCAGGCGGAGCTCGAGGCGTGGCCGGTGCCGAAGCGCGGCAAGGTGTCCGTCACGTCGGAGACCTCGTACGTGCAGGTCCGAATCGTTGCGGACCCCGATCACCCGAAGGACTCGCGGTACGACCAGTCCTACCCGCTGCCCACGGCGCTGCAGGAGCGCAAGTTCGAGCAGATCCCGTCGGGCGAGGTGACGGTCAGCGCGAGCCGCATGGGATTCCGTCCGTGGACGAAGAAGGAGCGCCTCCCGCCGACGGGTTCGCTCGCGTTCACGGTCCCGCGTCTCGAGGAGATCTGGGGAACGATCGCGATCGACTGTCCCGAGGAGAGCGCCAAGGTCGAGGTCTTCGACGACCGCGGCGTCTCGATCGGGAAGGACGAGATCCGCGACAGGTCCGCGCGCGTGAAGGTGCGCGTCGGCAAGCACAGCGTGCGCGTGACGCGGTCGGGGTTCAAGGCGTTCGAATCGGAGGTCGAGGTCACCGAGGGCGCCGAGTCGAAGCTCGCTGCGGACCTCGAGGTGATGAAGTACCAGGTCACGCTGCTCGGCCCGCCGAACGCCGAGTTCGAGATCCTCCGGCTCCGCAACAACAGGGATCCCGAGCGGGTCGCCAGCGGATCGGCCGCCGGCACGTCGAAGACGATGTTCCTCGAGCCGGGCAACTACGAGATCCGCTGGCGCGTCGGCAACGACGCCGAGGACGCCGTGCCGCTCGATGTCCGCTCCGACGACAAGCCGCGGAACGTCCAGCTCCAGCCGAAGAAGCGATGAACGCCGGGACCATTTCCTCCGCCCACCTCACGCTCACGCCGGGAACGGTGCTGGGCGAGCGTTTCGAGATCGAGAGCGCGATCGGTGAAGGCGCGATGGGGGTGGTCTACAAGGCGAAGGACCGCACCACGGGAACCCCGGCGGCCATCAAGGTGCTGCACAAGCACCTCGTGCAGTCGCGCGAGTACCTCTCGCGGTTCAAGCGCGAGGCGAACGCGGCCTCCCGTTTCCGTCACGATGCGGCGGTCCGCGTGCTCGCCACCGGCGAGACCGAGGACCGGGTGCCGTACATCGCGATGGACCTCGTCGCGGGCAGGAGCCTGAAGGAGATCATCGCGACCGACGCGCCGATGGCGTACGGGCGCGCGGCGAATCTCATCCAGCAGCTCGCGAGGGCGCTCGGCGCGGCGCACCGCGCGGGAATCGTCCACCGCGACATGAAGCCCGACAACATCCGCGTCGGGATCGACGAGGACGGCATCGAGCGGCCCAAGATCCTCGACTTCGGCGTGGTGAAGTTCATCTCGGGCGACATGGGCGAGGTGACCGGCGGCCTGAAGACGAAGACCGGCATCGTCGTCGGCACCCCGAAGTACATGGCTCCGGAGCAGATCCGCGGCGAGGCGATCGACGGCCGCGCCGACGTCTACTCGCTCGGCGCGATGTTCCACGAGATGCTCACCGGCAAGCCGCCGTTCGAGGCCGAGGACGTGTTCGGCTTCGTGGCGATGCACCTGAAGCAGCAGGTGCCGCCGCTCGCCGACGCCTTCCCCGACCTCGAGATCCCCGAAGCCCTGGACGACCTCGTCCTGAAGATGCTCGAGAAGGACCCGAGGGACCGCCCGGGCGACGCCGCGGCGCTCGCCGGCGAGCTCGCGATGTTCGCCGTCGAGGATCCGCGCGCGTCGGAGAAGGGCAAGGCGCTCGCTCGCGGGATCGTCGCCGTCGCGGTGTCGGGACTCGTGGGCGCGGTACTCGGCTGGCTGGTCACCGCGCCGGACGGCGACCGGGCGTCGATGGTCGGCCCCGCGGTCGCAGCGTCCTCGATCGGACTCGGCGCCGGCGCCGCACTTGCGGCCACGCTCTTCCCGCGTCCGTCCGTCTACGGCTTCGTCAAGCGGACCTGCGTCGTCGCCGCGGCCGTCGTCGTCACCGGAGCGATCGCCGTCCCGTTCGTCGACCTGACCGGCTTCCACGGATTTTTCCTCGCCGCCGCGTTCGCGCTCGCGGCGCTCCTCTCCTACTCGGCCTACCTGCTCGTCTGGAACTCGCGCGCCCTCTGGCTCCGCCCGGCGGTCGCCGGGCTCGCGGCGCCGCTCTGCGCCGCCCTGCTCATCCCGGTGCTGGTGTCGAGCGAGGGGCACGATCCGTACTTCATCGGTTTCCTCGGCGTCTCGCGTCCGGAGGTCGCGGCGGTGGAGAAGGACGCGCGGCTGAAGAGCCTCGCCGGCGCCGCAGTGGTCGCCTTCGGCTTCGGCCTTGCGTCGATGCTCCTTCCGCGTCCCGGTGCCGCCCGCAAATGAGACGGTTTTCTCGCTCGTCGGCGCGCGCGCGTCTTGCTACAGTCCGAGCCTGCCGAAGGTCGTCGATGCCTTACGTGTGCACGTCGAAGTGGTGCGTCCCCAGGAGGGGAGGAACATGAGCTTCACGCGGATCTCACCGGCGCTCGCCTCAGTCATCGCAGCGGTCGTCGCCACCGCTTTCTCACTCGCAGCCGTCTCAGCCGAGGCCGGCACGATCACCGCCGCGACCGGAGCCTTCACCGTCAACGGCTCGAGCGTCAAGCTCGAGGCGGGCAAGACCCTGACGCTGAAGAAGGACGACAAGTTCGACACGGGCCAGTCCTCGGTCACCTACCGCTCCGACACCGGGGACCTCGTCACCTTCGAGCCGGGCAGCGTCGGGCGCGAGGACGAGACGACCGAAGCCGCCGCCGGCGTGTTCCTGGTCAAGGGCTCCGCCTCGGGAGTGCTCACCGGCAAGACGCAGGTCGGCGTCGCGGCCGGATGGATCACCGCGAAGACGGCCGTCCGCACGAAGGTCTACGTCGACGCCATCGCCGGCCGCGAGAACTCGGAAGCGCAGTTCCGCGCCGTCGAGGGCAGCGCCTGGATCAACTACCGCGCGTTCAACGTGACGCTGCTCCCCGCGCACACGGTCACGCTCAACATCGATCCGTCGGCGCTCGGGACGTTCTGCTTCCGCACCGGCCAGCAGAACGCGGGCGAGGTCGAGGTGCGGAAAACGACCGCGGCGGGCGAGATCGTCGCCTCGGTGCCGAAGGCGACCCTCGGCTGCTTCACCGACGAGACGAACAACAAGACCAAGATCTGCAACGACATCAACTCGCTCAAGACCGCGAAGATCCGGCTCCAGACGCTCTTCTCCGGGAAGAGCGACAACACGGCCGCGATCGGTCCGGGGACGTGTGCCCTCATCGACAACGCGACGGGAGCCATCCAGGTGCTCTTCGCCGCGGTGAAGTTCGAGATCCTCGAGCGGGCGATCGGCCTGACGTCCGAGTTCTCGACCCTGGCGCAGAGCAACTTCTCGGACGTGAAGTGAGCGGCGGGCGGGGGCCCGGAACGGGAGATGAACGGATGAGGACAACGAGGACGGCACGCCGCGCGACCGTTGCCGTGGGAGCGCTGCTTCTCGGCGCGGCACCCGCGGTCGCGGCGGATTCGCTCTCCGAGTCGGTCGAGCGATTCCTCAACAACACGCAGACCAAGATCGAGGAGACGAAGATCTGGAAGCTCCGGGTCAAGCCGTCGCTGCGCGAGAGCTTGATCTGGACCGACAACATCTTCCTGAACGCGGACGACGAGAACCCCGTCAAGCTCACCCGGGTGCTCGGACCCGGCGCGACCATCGTGACCGACCCCGACCAGCTCGCGAGGATCGCAGCCACGAACCCCGACTTCGCGGACACCGCCACTCAGGGTCGCGAGAGCGACTTCATCATCCAATCCGAGCTCGGTGTCGATCTCGTCCTTCCGGTGAACGAGGAGTACACGAAAGCGTTCGGCGGGCTCGAGCAGATGACGTTCCTCGGCGCGAAGGTGCGCAATCAGGAGTACCTCGACCACAACGAGCTCGACAACAACAGCGTCTTCCTCCGCACCGACGTCTTCTCGTTCATCAACGACCTCCTGAACCAGCGCTGGGGCAACAACCTCTGGATCCGGGTGTCGGACGAGTACTCGGACCTGAACGATCCGCTCGACGCGACGATCCGGCTCCTCCAGCAGGACGGCATCTCGAACGTGGACCAGTTCGACGACTTCGGCCGCAAGGAGAACCTCTTCAACCTCGCCGTCGGGTGGATCGGCGCCAAGACGGACGCGACGCTCGGATACGAGCGCTACAACCTCTGGCTGGACGACAAGAGCCTCCAGCAGGCCGATCACGTCCGGCAGGACTTCTACGCCGAGGTCGGAACGAAGGTCCCCGGCTGGGAGCAGCAGCGCATGTACGCGCGCTACGACGTGTGGCTCTACCACTTCGGCCGCGCCGAGGTGCTGAACTCGGACGGAACGACCAGCGACGCGCAGATCCTGAACGACGCGACCGTGCAGAAGGGCGCCATCGGGATCGAAGGTCCGATGATCTCCGAGAAGACGATGTTCCTCGCCGAGGCGGCGTACGAGTCCTGGAACCCGAACACGCAGGGACTCTCCTCCGACACCACGAGCTATGCGGGCTTCATGGGACACGTGAAGGCGGCGTACAAGCCGTGGGACGAGCAGAACACGATCTTCAGCTTCGAGTACCAGAAGACGTTGGACTACTCCGCGATCTCGAACTTCAACGAGGAGCACACGGGAATCCTCACGGTGAAGCACGAGATCATCCCGAAGCGTCTCGACAGCGACTTCAACATCTCGCTCACGACCACGTCGCCCTCCGATGGCCCCGACAGGAAGCTCCTCGAGACGGGAGCCGGGCTCACGTACCACCTGTACAAGCAGTTCGACATCTCGCTGCGCTACGTGTTCCGCCACCAGACGGCGCGCAACGAGATCGTCACCTCGTCCGCGTTCGCGAGCGGCGCGCGCGTGTTCGAGTACCAGGTGAAGAGCGACAGCGAGTTCTACCAGAACATCGTCGAGCTCGGGTTCCTGCTGCACTTCTAGGCGTCAGGCCTCCGGGCGTCGCCGCGGCGCAGGTGGGACCCGACGTTGGCGCGAGGCGGACGGTGTGAGACGATGACACCCCGTCCCTTTCCAAGAGGCTCGCGCATGGCCCGATTCGGCATCCTCCTCCCCGTGATCCTCGGCCTCGCCGCCTGTTCGTTCTCGACCGACGACCGCCCGCCCGTGCCTCCCGGCTCCTCCGCCCCGATCGTCCCTGCGCGCAAGGAGGACCCGGCGGTCGAGAAGTGGTTCCGCGAGGCGGCGCCCGCGTCCGGGATGCGGCTGATGTCGGGCGATCGCATCTCGATCTCGGTCCAGGGCAAGCCCGAGCTCGGGGTGATCCGCGACGTCCCGCCGAACGGCGAACTCCCGCTCTACCGCGTGGACGCCACCATCAACGCGCTGGGCCGGACCACGCAGGAACTCGAGTCCGACATCGCGAAGGCGTACTCGGCGCTCTTCGAGAAGCCGTACGTCACCGTCTCGCTCGAGACCGCCGCCGCGCGGTCGATCTACCTCCTCGGGGCCGTCAAGACGCCCGGCGCCTATCCGGTGACGGGCAACGAACGTCTGAACCTCGCGCAGGCGCTGGCACTCGCCGGCGGCACGGCGGCGCAGAGCGATCTCAGGAACGTCACGATCCAGCGCACCTACCCGCCGACGGGACGGACCGTGGCGAGCCCGTCGCTCGACGTCCAGCGCGTCTACGAAGGCGACCAGTCGGACAACCTGCTCATCGAAGCGGGCGACACGATCATGGTGCCCGACCTGCAGGAGTCGCGCGTGCAGGTGCTCGGGTACGTCGAGCGTCCCGGCTCGGTGGTGTGGACCCGCGGGATGACGCTGTCCCGCGCGCTCGCCGAGGCCGGCGGGTTCCGGAAGTTCGCGAAGAAGGAGAAGATCAAGGTCGTGCGCCACGGCCGCGAGAGCATCGTCGTGAACTACGACGACGTGCTGAACGGCGCGACGCCCGACCTCGAGCTCGAGGCGCGCGACGTCATCTTCGTGGACGAGCGCTGGCTGTAGATGGAAGCGCCCGCCCAGTTCGGCGTCTACTTCGCGGTCCTGAGGAAGCACCTCCTGCTCCTCGGCATCTCGGCGGCGCTCGTCGTGGCGTCGGGCGTCTTCTACGTGGTGCGGCAGCAGAAGATCTTCTCGTCGTCGGCGACGCTCGTCATCGACACGCCCACGCGCAACCTCGCGGGCGGCGGCGAGTACGCGGGCGTCCTCGCCGCGGAGGAGGACGAGCTCCAGACGCAGGTGCTGCTGCTCAAGCAGAACCGCGGTCTCGCCGCGAAGGCGATCGAGAAGCTGAAGTCGGAGGGTGTCGACGTCGCCGCCGGCGACTACACGGAATCCTCGCTCCCGAGCCGCGTGAAGGTCGAGCCGATCCCCGGCACGCGCGCGTGGAGCTTCTCGCTCACGGGCCCCGACGCTGGCTCGCTCCCGAAAGCGGTGAACGCCTACGCGCAGGTGTTCTCGGAGTGGTCCGAGGGCAAGAGCGCGAAGCGGTCCGAGCAGCAGGAGGAGGCGCTGAAGGGCGTCGTCACGGACGCGCAGGGGAAGCTCACGAAGCTCGAGAACGAGCTCCTCCAGCTCGACGTCACGAACGGCGCGCTCAACCTCGCGAGCGGGCGCAACCCGGCGACCGAGGAGCTCCAGGCCCTGCCGAAGCTCGCGACGCTCGACGACGAGCGCGACGCCGACGAGACGGCGCGCGCCGCGATCGTCGCCGCGCTCTCGCAGGCCGGCGTCGACGTGCGGACCGCCGACGGCGCGAACCGCCTCGTCGCGCGGGGCGACGGTCCGCCGATCGAGGACCGGCTCTTCGCCGACGAGCGCGTCGCGGCGCTGCCGCAGGTGGCGTCGAACGCGCCGGTCGGCGAGCAGATGCGCGAGTACCGCGCCGCGATCGAGCGCGACCGTCAGTTGAAGGAGGAGACGTTTCGCGAGGACAGCCCCGAGCGCCAGGCTGCGCAGCGCGCCCGGAGCGACGCGCGGGCGAGCTGCGGCCGGAAGATCGCCAACGTGCTCGAATCGGCGCTCGACTCCATCGACGCGCGCCGCCGCCGCGGCGACAAGCTGAAGAAGCGCTTCGACGAGCTGAAGACCGAGGAGGCGCGCGTCATCTCGCTCCTGATCGGCTGGCGCGACCTCGAGACGCGGATCAAGGGCGCCGAGCGCGAGCTCGGCAGCGCGTCCGACGCGCTCCGCGCGTTCCAGAACCGGTTCCTGAAGGACGCGAGTGCGGGCACGGGCGAGGCGTCGCGCGCGACGCGGCGCATCGTCCTCGAGACTCCCGCCGAGTCCGCGGTGCAGATCGCGCCGAAGGTGCCGCTCATCATCGGGCTCACCGCGTTCGCCGCGATCGCGGTGGGGCTCGGGCTCGTGCTGATCTTCGAGTACCTGGACGACACCATCAAGTCGAAGGAGGACTTCGACCGCTACGTCGGGCTGCCGTTCCTCGGCTTCATCCCGCGCATCGAGGGCAAGGACGCGGAGCGGCCCGACATCGCGGCCGACGCGAAGACCGGCTCCGCCATCGCCGAGGCGTTCCGCGCGGTGCGCACGTCGATCCTCTTCTCGCGCAGCGACAAGCCCGTCCGCACGATCCTCGTGACGAGCGCCGGCCCGGGAGAGGGCAAGACCACCGTCGCCGCGAACCTCGCCATCACGCTCGCGAAGCACAAGTCGCCGGTGCTCCTCATCGACGCCGATCTGCGCCGCCCGCGCGTCGCGAAAGCGCTCGGCATCGACAACAAGATCGGCCTCACGAACTACCTGATCGGCGAGATGACGCTGGAAGAGGTGCTGCAGACGACCTCGATCGAGGGCCTCTTCGCCATCACGTCGGGCCCGATCCCGCCGAACCCCGCCGAACTGCTGCACGGCGACCGTCTCGCGCAACTGCTCGCGACCGGGCTCGAGCGATTCGACCGCATCGTGATCGACTCGCCGCCGGTGATCGCGGTGTCCGACGCGCGCGTCATCGCGCGCTGCACGGACGGCCTCTATCTCGTCATCTCGATGGGCAAGACGTCGTGGCGCCTCATCCAGCGTTCGCTCGAGTCGCTCACGTCGATCGGCTTCGAGGTGCACGGCGCCATCCTGAACAACCTGTCCGCGCCGACCGGCCGGTACGGCTACTACTACTACCGCGACTTCAACTACGGGAAGAGCTACTACGTGCAGCCGACGCCGGGGAAGGCGCCGGCGCCGGCGCCGGAGGAGTAGCGCGTGCGCGACGCCTGCGACGACACGCCGGACGCGCGCCCGTCGCTCAGGCTCTTCGTGCTGGTCGTGGTGCCGCTCCTCGTCGCAGCCGCGGTGAGCATCCACTGGATCCAGCGGCCCGCGGCGCCCGAGCCGGTGCTCGGCTGGCCCGAGGAAGCGCGGCGCGAGATCCAGGGCGTGATCGAGTCGCGCTACGTCGAACCGATCACGAAGGAGCGCGCGGACCGTCTCTTCGACGCCGCGATGAAGGGCTACGTCGAGGATCTCGATCCCTTCAGCCGGTACTTCACCGAGAAGGAGCGCGCGGCGCTCGACGAGGACATGACGGGCAGCTTCGGCGGGATCGGCGTGCGCGTCGACGCGGTGCCCGCGGGACTCCAGATCGTCGCGGTGCGGCGCGACGGGCCCGCCGACTCGGCGGGCATCGTCCCCGGCGAGACGATCGAACGCGTCGGCGACGAGCCGGTGACGGGACGCAGCCGCGACGCCGTGATCGACATGATCAAGGGCGCGCCCGGGACGACCGTCGAACTGTGGCTCCGTCCCGCGGGCGCAGGCGACCTCCGGCGCGTCGTCGCGACGCGCGCGATGCTCGACGCCGACATGGTGCCGTCGGTGCGGGTCCTCGCGGGCGCTCCGCCCATCGGCTACCTGCGTCTAGCGCAGTTCACCGACACGACGGCGGCCGACGCGCGCGCCGCGCTCAGGTCGCTCGTGAAGGACGGCGCCCAGTCGATCGTGCTCGATCTGCGGCGGAACCTCGGCGGCGTCGTCCAGTCGGCGGTGGACGTGGCGTCGCTCTTCCTTCCGGAGGGCACGCTCGTCTGCTCGGCGCGCGCGCGCGACGGATCGCACGAGTACCACGCGGCGGTGAAGGACAGCTTCGAGCCGCTGCGCCTTCCGCTCGTGGTCCTCGTGGACGAGTCGAGCGCCAGCGCGAGCGAGATCCTCGCCGGGGCGCTGCAGGATCACGGCCGCGCGCTGATCGTCGGCGAGCGGACGTACGGCAAGTTCGTGATGCAGACCGTCGTCCCGCTCGCGAACCGCGGCGCCATGCTCCGGATCACGACTGCGCGCTACGCGACGCCGCACGGACGCAGCGACCAGCGCGACCCGGCGCACGATCTCGCCGGCGGCCTGATGCCCGACGTCCGCGTGCCCCTCGGCTCGCGCGACGAGGACGACGCTCTGCGTCTCGAGTTCGGGCGGCAGTGCGGTCTCGCGTGGAAGGTGCTGCCGGGACGAGACGCGCACTCGGGCCCGCCGGATCGCCAACTCGCGGCGGCGCTCGAGCTCCTCCGCGGCGGCGGCGCGGCGCCGGCCGAGCCCGTCGCGCCCCGCGCACGGACTGAAAGCTCGTGTCGAAACCGCGAGGCTCGGCGTCTTCACGAGCTTTCAGCAGGCCATCTGACGTCTTCCTGCGCGCGGCGTCCTCCGGCGCGGCTTGCCGCTACGCCCGCCTTCGTCCGCGCGATCGACGACGAGGCGTGTCCCGCGGCAGCCTCGGACGCCCGCGCCGTTCCGTCGCATCCTCAAGCCCCTCCCCGTTGCTGCCGACGGAGTGGGTGTGACCCGAGGCCGCGGACTGACGCTGACGGAGTTCGTCCTCGCGACGTCGATCGTGCTCGTGATCGCGTCGGTCGCCGTGCCGCACGCCCTCACTCGGCGGATGCAGGCGAACGAGTCGTCGGCGATCGCGGCGCTCGGGCAGATCGCGTCCGCGCAGGCGCGGTTCCAGGCGGCGGGGTACGTGGACATCAATCAGAACGGTGTCGGCGAGTACGGGCTCTGGCGGGAGTTGACGGGCGTCGTGGGGGTGAGAAGCGACTCGATCGGCCGGACACAGGGTGATCCGAGGGCGGCTCCCCTCCTCTCGCGCAAGTTCAGCCGGTTCACGAGCCGGGGTGAGGTCTCCCGTGCGGGGTACCTGTTCCACGTACTTCTTCCCGGCAGGGCCGGGTTCGGTGTTCACGAGTCACGCGGATCGACGTCTTTCTTCGCGGCCATCGACTCAGAGCTCGCCGAGACGGCGTGGGGTTGCTACGCGTGGCCCGTTCGTCACGGCGTCTCGGGAGCGCGGACGTTCTTCACGAACCAGACCGGCGACGTCGTCGCCACGAACGATGCGCGGTACTCGGGGCCGGGGAAGTTCGGGACGGTGCACGCCGGCGCCGCGTTCGTGGCCGGTGGCGAGATCAGGCGGATGACCGGGCAGATCGCGACCGGGACGCGCGGCCGGGACGGGAACGTCTGGCGGCTCACTTCTGGACCTCGAATCCCGGCGGACCTTCGCAGCGAGGCGGGAAGCCATGAGTACGGGGGCTTCTCGATAGTCCTCCAGCGACCGTCGTTCCGGGCGCGCGAGACGCTGTCGGTTTGGGCGAGCCGTGATCCGGGATCCGTCTGCGAGATCCTCCTCACGGCTCGGTCCGGATCGCCGAGCGCCAGCTTCGGGTTCGTGACGGCGAACGTGTTTGGCCGACTCGAGTTCCAGTTCGACAGTCGAGTGGACACGTACCCGGACGGCGTCACCACGCTGGCCGACTTCGCGACCGGACGGCTCACGGTGACCGGCGGTTCGAACTTCTACTGGTGGCAGCCGGGCGAGTGGCGCATCCCGCCGTTCGTCCCGGATCCGTCCGCGGACGTGCGCGGCAAGCCGATCGACGAGATCGAGGAGACCGTCGTCGCGACGCTGCGCGAGATCGCGGTGGCGCAGGCGCGGTTCAAGGCGTCGAGCGTCTGCGACGTGGACGAAGACGGGATCGGCGAGTTCGGCCTGTTCCGTGAACTCTCGGGCGCGGTTGGTGTGCGCGACTGGATGAGCGCGTCCACGCAAGGAAGCGTCCTGAACCCGCCCCACCTCCCGCGCCAGTTCGGCGTGTTCAACGCGAACCACGAGGTCTCGCGATCGGGCTACCTCTTCCACATCATCCTCCCGGGCGCGGGCGGCATCGGCGTTCTCGAGATCAGCGGCACGCAGGCCCTCGCGGCCTATCTCGACACGGACCTCGCCGAGACGACGTGGTGCTGCTACGCGTGGCCGATCGAGACGGGCCGCACCGGAACGCGGACGTTCTTCATCAACCAGACGGGCGACATCGTCGGCTGCGACAATGGGCTCTACTCGGGCACCGGCGACTTCACGGCGTCCAGCGCCGGCTCGGCGTTCCGCACCGGTGGCGCGCTGACGAACATCACGGGCCAGGTGGCCGTCGGAACGCTCGGCCGCGACGGCATCACCTGGCGAGCCGTTCCGAATCGCCCCGACGAGCACGCCTACGCTTCGCACGGACAGCTCGCTCCGGGCTCGACGTTCGGTGCGGCGGCCAGCGAGTTCACCGTCGTTTCGGACCAGCGTCCCGCCGAGACGAACGAGTCGCTCGTGGTGCGAGTGGAGGAGCTCTCGCCCGATGCGACGGCTAGCGTCTGGCTGGTGTCGGCGGCAGGCGACACGGCGGCGCGTTTCGGTTCGCTCGCGACGGTTCGGGCCGGGCGGGGTTTGTTCGTCTTCGACGTCAGCGGCGCCTACCGGTTCTGGCACGGCAGGTATCGGTATCCCGACGCCTTCCGGTACCCGCCCGGCATCGACACCGTCACCGCGTTCGCCGGTGGCACGCTGGAGGTCCGCGACGCTGCGGGCGTCGTCGTCCTCCGCGGCGCGATCCCGCCGCTCGCGACGGTCGGCGGCCCGGCGGTGCCCGGCTCGTCGGTGATGTTCCGGGCGAAGGCGAACCTCGACCCGGCCGCGCCGCGCGAGATCGAGAGCGGCAGGATCGACGTCGGCGTCACCAACGAGCCCGGCGGCGCGCGCGAGACGCTGCGGATCTCGGTGACCACGTTCGACGTCGCGGAGGGACGCCTCGACGTCGTCGCGATCGGCCCAGGCGGCGCGGAGACGCCGCTCGGTTCGATCGTCCCCCACGGCTTCGACGGCGCGGGCGCGCTCGACCTCGATTCGCGTCGCGGGCGTCCCGTTCCCGGCGGCGTCGCCTCGCTCTCCGGCCTGCGGATCGAGGTGCGTTCGCGGACCGGCGACGTCGTCGTCGCGGGGATGTTCCCGATCGTGCGCTGAACTTGCCCGCCTTTGTCGCCGTCTGTCCCAGCGCCCGGCGATGATGCCGCCGTGCTCGTACTCGGCATCGACAGCTCCTGCGACGAGACGGCCGCGGCGGTGGTCCGCGACGGCCGCGAGTGTCTGTCCAGCATCGTCGCGTCGCAGACGGCGCTGCACGCGCGCTTCGGCGGCGTCGTGCCCGAGATCGCGTGCCGCGCCCACGTGGAGAACTATCCGTGGGCGATCGACGCGGCGCTGCGCGAGGCGGGCGTGACGCTCGACCAGATCGACGGCATCGCGGTGACGAACCGCCCGGGACTCGTCAACGCGCTCCTCGTCGGCGTCGCCGCGGCGAAGGGCCTCGCGCTCGCGACGGGGAAGCCGCTCGTCGGCGTCGACCACATCGTCGCCCACATCCACGCGAGCTTCCTGGCACCCGAGGGCCACCCGGGCTTCCCGAACGTCGCGCTGATCGTGTCGGGCGGGCACACGAGCCTCTTCCTGTGCCGCAGCGAGCGCGAGCAGGAACTCCTCGGCGCGACGCTCGACGACGCGGCGGGGGAGGCGTTCGACAAGGTGGCTCAGCTTCTCGGCCTCGCGTACCCGGGCGGCCCGTCGATCGAGAAGGCCGCGCGCACGGGCGACCCGAAGCTCTTCCCGCTGCCGCGCACCTCCGGCGGCAAGGACTCGCTCGACTTCTCGTTCTCCGGGATGAAGACCGCCGTCCTCTACCGCGCCTTCGGCCAGGACCTCCGCCCGATGGACGCCCGCGCGGCCAAGCCGAAGGTCGACGTGGCGCATGTGGCCGCGGGTTTCCAGGCGGCGGTGGTGGACGTGCTCGTCGAGAAGACGCTCCTCGCCGCGCGGCGGACCGGCGCGCGCGAGATCGTCATCGGCGGCGGCGTCGCGGCGAACACGCTGCTCCGCGAGCGCATCGCGGCGGAGGGCGCCGCGCGCGGCCTGCGCGTCGTCGTCCCGCCGCGAGCGCTCTGCACCGACAACGCCGCGATGGTCGCCGTCACCGGCTACTTCCGCCTCGCCGCGGGCGAGCGCGACGATCTCGGCCTCGACTGCTTCCCGCGGCCGGTGCGAGCCGGGCGCGCCTAGCGACCGTCCTTCGCCGGAGGAAGCAGCTTCGCCAGCCGCTGGGCGACGCCCTCGTCGAGAGCGTCCGATTGAGGCGGCGGCAGGAAGGAGGGCCGCAGCTCCGCCCGGTCGCCGAACCACACCCAGTCCGCGAGGTCGTACGTCCCGACGCCGTCCGAGGAGTGCTGGATCCTCAAGTCGTAACGGCCCCGGATGTCCTCCGAGGCCGAGCTCGGCGCGTAGAGCGACCTGCCGTTCGCGAGGCGCATGGCGTGCGTGAGCGTGAAGGCCGCGGCGCCCGACCTCCGATCGGCCGGGAACGCCTCGAGGACCGGCGCGTCTTCGCAGATCCCGTTCGGCAGCGAGAACAGCGGGCCCTCTACGCCGAGGACGACGAAGTCCAGCGACTCGACGTAGTCCGGCACGAGGTCCATCGAGACGGCGCTGCGTCCGGGGCACGCGATCGACACGTGAGTCGCGAGAGGCCACGGCACCGAGATCCTGCCGTCCGCGTCGCTGCGCCGCGTCACGGCCTTCGCCCCGACCTTCCCGCCCGCCAGACGGTCGCCCGAAGAACGGACGTCAACCGTGACGCCGCCCTGCGGCACGCCTCCTGGATCCACGACGCGCACGCGCAGTGTCTTCGGCCGTCCGGGCCCGGCGGACCCGAGACCGGCGCGGGCGTCGCCCGAGAGGCTCTCGAGGAAGGCGACGAGGTTCGAGACCTCGGCGTCCGAAAGGCCCAGCGGCTTCACTCTCTCATCGAGACCGGCGTGCGGCGTTCCGCCCTCGTCGTAGTAGCGCACGACCTGCTCCAGGGACGCGAAGCGGCCGTCGTGCATGTACGGCGCGCGCCGCGCGACGTCGCGGAGGCTCGGCGTCTTGAACGTGCCGTCGCGCACGCGCCCCAGGTGCGCGACGCCTGCGCCGCGGTCGGCGTACTCCGACTTCTGCACGTCCCAGCCGAGTCCCGTGTCGTGGAACGAACGGTCCGTCAACGGGGCGACTCCGTTCTCGGGCGTGACCACGTGACACGCCGCACAGCCCGCCTTGCCGACGAACAGGTCGCGTCCGTGGCGCGCGGCGGGCGAGAGCGCCCGCTCGTTCCCCGCCACGAAACGGTCGAACGCGTTCGTCGTCGTCCGGAGCGACCGCACGTACTCGTCCAACGCCCGGACGACCCTGTCGAGCGCCGGCTTCTCGTCGCCGAACGCTGCGGCGAATCCCTTGGCGTAGAGCCCAGACCAGGCGAGCCGGTCGTCCACGAGCGATTCGCCCTTCGGCGTCTGCACGGCGATCGACCGGGCGCCTTGCGCGTCGCCGTAGTACACGGGGGTCAGGCCGGCCGCTGCGCGCTCGCGGAGCCGGTCGCGATTCCACTCATCACCGGCCGCCTCCGCCGCTTCCGCGCGCAAGACCGCGCGTTCGATGCCGTTCGCCGCGACCCTGCTCCGCGGCAGCACGCGCGCCTCCACGATCTCGCGCACCGTGTCGAACTCGCCGTCCCAGTGGAAGCCCGCGCCGCCGAGGTCCGTGAGCGGCTGGCTGTGGCGCGGGAGCGGGCCCGTCTCGTCGATGGAGAACCGGCGCGGATCCGAGAACCCGTGCTCGGGGTCGTGACACGACGAGCACCCGATCCGCCCCTGCCGACCGAGGGCCGGGTCGAAGAAGAGGCGGCGTCCGAGTTCCAGGACGGCGGCGTCGCGCGAGTCCGTGACGGCGCCGGCGTGCGCTGCGACCCCGCCCGAGAGATCGAGCGCTGCGACGGCCGGAAGGACTGCGGCAACGGCGAGGAGTGCGATTCGTCGCGACATGAGGTGGTCTCCGTCGCGATCCCCAGACGCAATCTACCTGGCGTTGCCGCGGCGTGGCGCCGCGTCGTGGGCGCGGGAACGACGATCCCCGCGACGGCGGCGTCGCGGGGATCGTGAACGACCGGCCGGACTACTTCCTCGCCGGAGGCAGCGCCCGAATGACCTTGATCTGGCGCCCTCCCTCGACTTGCGCGAACTCCGGATGCAGCAGTTCCGCCGCTCCGAGATCGATGGTCTCGCTCGCGCCGCCCGCGAGGTCGATCTCGAACGTGCCGAGCGAGTTCTCCACCACGCCCTCGAGGACGAGCGACACCGCGGTGCGCCGCGCCGCGGGTTCCGCGTTCAGCGTGTAGATCGCCTCGTCGGCCGAGATCGTGCGGATGCGCGTCAGCCTCCAGGGCTTCGCCGACGCGACGTTGCCGGCCTGGAACTCGAACTCGTTCCGCTGCGCCTCGAACCAAGCGGGCAGTTCCTTGAGCGTCGCCGACCTCCGCACGCGCACGGAGATGGCCGTCTTCGGCGTGGCGAGGAGCGTCGTCTTCGCGACCCAGTCCGGGATCGGCCGGGAGAGGCCGAGCTCGTAGCCGTCGGCTTCGAGACGCACCTGCGTGGACTTCGGAATGGAGACGACGGCGTCGCCCTCGGCGTCCGTGCGGACGTCGAACGGTTCGGGCATCGCGTCGGTGCCGCGCAGGCGGTCGCCGCAGGGGACGACGCGGACCGCGAGGCCCTTCACCGGGTTGCCGCCGAGGTCCTCGATCCGGACGCGCAGCGTCTCCTTCCTGTACTCGGGCACGCCGCCGAGACCCGCGCGCTCGGAGCCGGTGAGCGACTCGAGGAACGTGACGAGGTCGTCGCGGTCGGTCGCCGAGAGGGAGAGCGGACGGATGCGCGCGTCGAGGTGCTCGTTCGGCGTGCCGCCCTTGTCGTAGTAGTCCACGACCTCGGCCAGCGTGGCGAAGGCGCCGTCGTGCATGTACGGCGCGCGCTTCGCGACGTCGCGGAGGCTCGGCGTCTTGAAGGAGCCTGTGTCGGCGGGAAGGAACGTCGCGCCCGCGCGGCCCTCGTCGAACTGCTGCGTGGTGATCGAGACGCCGCGTCCGCTCTGCACCTTCCTCTTCTTCAGGAGGTTCTCGGCCCGGAACGCGACGCCCGTGTCGTGGAACCTGCCGTCGGTCAGCGCCGCGCGGCCGTCCTTCACGTCGAGCGAGTGGCACTGCGCGCAGCCGGCCGAGCCGCGGAAGAGGTCGAGCCCGCGCTGCGCGGACTCCGAGAGCGCGCTCGAATCGCCCTTCGCGAACCGGTCGAGTCCGTTCTCGGTCGTGCGGAGCGAGCGGACGTACGCGTCGATCGCCTCGCCGACGCGCTGCGGCGTGATCGTGGCGTCGCCGTACGCGAGGCGGAAGCCCTCGTCGTAGCGGCCGTCCTGCGCGAGCCGCGCCGCGACCGGCGTCGCCTTCGAGAGCGCGACGGCGAAGTCGATCCCCTGCCCTCCCGCGTATCCGCCGACGCGCGGCGGCGGCGCCTCTTCGCCGATCTTCGGCGCGTGGCCGGCCTTCGTGGCCGCGGCGACGCGGAGCGACGTGCGCGCCGCGGCGACCGACTGCGCCTCGGCGATCGGCAGCACGCGGGAGTCGACGAGGTCGCGCACCGTCGGGAACTCGCCGTCCCAGTGGAAGCCCTCGCCCGCGACGTCGGTGCCCACGAGGTCTGTGACCGGCTGGCTGTGGCGCGGCAGTTCACGGTCTTCGTCCTGCGACCGCGCGCGCGGATCGGAGAAGCCGTTCTCGGGCTGGTGGCACTCGGCGCAGCCGACGCGGCCGCGCCGACCGACCGCCGGATCGAAGAAGAGGCGCCGTCCGAGCTCGACCTGCATCGAGTCCCCGCCCGCCGCGGCGCCCACGGCGCCCGGCTTCGCGATCGTCGCCACCGCCGCGATCCCCAGCGCCCCCGCCATCCAGAAGACTCCGCGCTTCGTCATGGGTGCCTCCTCCGCGGCCGATCCCCCGACCGCTGCGACCATGGTCGCATGCCGTGTTGGACGCGCAATGGGGCAGGAGATTCCGTTCCGGCTCGAAGTTCCCCGCGCCTCCCGGGCGAAAAAGAGGGGGCCCGGGCCCGCCGGTGCGCGGAGAACGGGGCCCGCCCATGGACCGCGAACGCGTGCTGAAGATCCTCGAAGCCGTCCGCGACGGCCACGTCGCGCCGGACGACGCCCTCCACGACCTCGGCGGGCTCGACGTCGCCGAACTCACGGCCGGCGGCCCGGCGTACGCGCGCGTGGACCATCACCGGGCGGTGCGGTGCGGCTTCCCCGAGGTCGTGTACGCGCCGGGCAAGACGCCGGACCAGATCGCCGCGATCGCGGTGCAGGTGCTCTCGCGCTCGGACCGTCTGCTCGTCACGCGCCTCGACGCGGCACAGATCGCCGCGCTCTCGGCCGCCGTGCCCGACGTGACGATCCACGCCCGCGCCCGCGCCGCCACGGTCGAGCGCCGCGTCCGCGAACCGGGCGAGATCGCCGGACGCGTCGTCGTCCTCTCGGCGGGAACGGCCGACGAACCCGTCGCCGAGGAGGCGCGCGTCACGATGACGGCGATGGGCACGAGCGCGGAGGCGCTCTACGACTGCGGCGTCGCGGGTCTGCACCGACTGCTGAAGGTGCTGCCGAAGCTCCGGACGGCCGACGCGATCGTCGTCGTGGCCGGGATGGAGGGCGCGCTTCCGTCGGTGGTGGGCGGACTCGTGGACGTCCCGGTGATCGCGGTGCCGACGAGCGTGGGCTACGGCGCCTCCTTCGAGGGCGTGGGGCCGCTGCTCACGATGCTCAACTCGTGCGCCGCGGGCGTCGCCGTCGTCAACATCGACAATGGATTCGGCGCGGGCTACCTTGCGGCCGTCATCGCGCGCAAGAGCGCAGGAGTGAGACCCTGACGACGAAGAAGCCCCGTCCCCCGGCCGTCCTCGCCCTCGAGGACGGCAGCGTCTTCCGCGGAGAGAGTTTCGGCGCAGAGGGCGACTGCAGCGGCGAAGTGGTGTTCAACACCTCGCTCACCGGCTACCAGGAGATCCTCACGGACCCCTCGTACAAGGGGCAGATCGTCACCATGACGGCGCCGCTCATCGGCAACTACGGCATCGTCCCCGAGGACGCCGAGGCCGAGCGCCCGTGGGTCGAGGGCTTCATCTGCCGCGAGGTCGCGAAGGTGCCGTCGAACTTCCGCGCGAACGAGGACCTCTCCACGTACCTCGCGCGCACCGGCGTCGTCGGCATCGAGGGCATCGACACCCGCGCGATCACGAGGCGGATCCGCGAGAAGGGCGCGCTGCGCGGCTACGTGACGACCGCGAAGGAGTCCGACGACACGCTCGTCGATCGAGCGCGCGCCGTGCCGCCGATGGAGGGACGCGACCTCGTCCTCGAGGTGACGCGCCGCCGCGAGGCGATGTGGACCGAGTCGACGTCGAAGGCGGTGTTCCTCCCCGAGCACGAGTTCGACGGGCCGGTCTACGACCTCGTCGTCGTGGACTACGGCGCCAAGTGGAACATCATGCGGAACCTCACGTCGCTCGGTTTCAACGTGCGCGTCGTGCCCGCGAACGCCACCGCCGCCGACGTGCTGAAGTCGAAGCCGCAGGCCCTCTTCCTGAGCAACGGTCCCGGCGATCCCGCGACGCTCCACTACGCCAGCGACCTCGCGACGTCGATGATCCAGGCGAATCTCCCCGTCCTCGGCATCTGTCTCGGCCACCAGATCCTCGGCCACGCGCTCGGCGGGAAGACGTTCAAGCTCCCGTTCGGCCACCACGGCGGCAACCACCCCGTGATGGACCTGCGCACGCGCAAGGTCGAGATCACCGCGCAGAACCACGGCTTCGCCGTCGATCCCGCGCTCTTCGACGCCGGCGAGGTGGAGTGGACGCACAAGAGTCTCAACGACGGCTCCTGCGAGGGCATGCGCCACCGGAAGCTCCCGATCATGTCGGTGCAGTACCACCCCGAGGCCGCACCCGGGCCGCACGACAGCCTGTATCTCTTCCGCGAGTTCCGGAAGGTGCTGGAGGGGGTGTACCGCTGAAGAACCGGCCGAGACGGCCGGTTCTTCAGGTATCGCGGAGGGTGCGACGCGCGGGTGCGGTTGGGACGCGCCGCGTTCGGGTCGTTGCGATTCTCCGCAATCGCGTGTGCCACCTTTCGGCTCGTCGGACGGACCTGGTTGTACCGGCCGATGCTGAAGGACAAGGCGCTCGCGAGTCTCGCGGCGGGGGATCTCCTGCTGGAGAGGGGATTCACCGACGACGCGGCGAGCCGGTACTAGTACGCGATGTACCGGGCGGCGGTCCACGCCCTGACGGAGCAGGGTCGGCGCCCTGGCCAGTTCCGCAGCGGAGCCGTAGAATGGGACCATTCCATGGTCGAGAACAACGCCACCTTGTGCCGCAGCAAC
>JANNHP010000055.1:0-11521 GCA_031404455.1 Planctomycetia bacterium
GGAAGCCGCGTGCGGCCGGTCGTGATGTCGCCGCGCGCGAGCTCCGCGAAGCGGCGGTAGACGTCGCGCAACGCCGCCTGCACGCGCTCCGCCGCGACGAGGTACGCGCGCTCCGCGTGGACGTCCTTCAGGTCGGCGACCGCGTCGCGGACGGCCGCCTCGTAGCGCAGCGCCTCGGCCTCGGCTTCCTTCGTCGCCGACTCACCTCGGAGCATCAGCACGGTCGGGAAGGGGAAGTCCTGCTTGACCATGAGGTTGTAGCGCGCGAACGAGTCCGACGGGTCCATCGCGTTCTGCGTGAAGTACGTCGCCTCGACCATCGGGTCCGGGAGCGTGATCGCCTGCGGATAGCGCTCGGCGGCCGCCTCCAGCCGCGCGCGCGCTGCGCGGATGCCCGGATTGCGCTCGAGGAGGAGCGGCAGGAGATCTCCGAGCCGCAGCGGCTTCGCCAATTCGGGCAAGGAGGCGGCGGCGGCGGGCGAGCGCGCGACCGTCTCGTCCAAGGGGCCGGGCGGCGGCGGGGGTTCGGGTCGCGCTGTCGCGCAGCCGGACGTCGCCGCCAGAGTGATCGCGAGCAGGATGTTCCTCACGGCGTCCGCCTTTCGCACCTGTCGTGCCGCCACCTGCCGAGCCAGGCTCGCCTCGCGGGGTGTGGGAAAGCAGACAGCCCGCGAATGACGGCCGGGCAGGCGTGGGCAGTGTCGGGCCTGCGCCGTCTCGCGCTCCCGAGGTTCCTTCGCAGGGTCTGGACGGTGCGGCGAGTCCCTCGGGCTCACTGTCCATTAGCAGACAACGCTGCCGGTCCTCATACGCTTGCCGCCTTCGGCACTCCCGCCGTGGTCGCGGCGTGGGAATTGCGGATCGACGCGGGATTGCTGTCTCAGCGCGAAGACGATTCGCTCGCTCACGCGCGGTCCCATGCCGGGGCGCTCGAACGCAACGCGCACGCGCTGCTCGAGGCGGAACAGGCGATCGCGCGGGGAGAAAGGCTCCGTGCGCTCGGGGACATGGCCGTCGAGATGGCGCACGAGAGAGGTCGCCGCGACCCGTGTGGAGCGAGCCCGCTGACGCTTCCGACGCCGCATGCGCGGTGTACGCATTGGGACGCACTGTCCGAAACCGGACGGCTCAGTTCGACGCCGGCGGCGTGCGACGTGACGATAGGCGCAGGATCCGTCGGGGCATGCCGGTTGCGCATGTCCGCCGCGGCGACGTCCGCCGCGACTTCGGAGGTCCGCGCCGAGCGCACGTGACCCGGCGCATTCGTCGCACCTCGTCCCGCACGCCGATTGTCAAGCCGAGCGTCGTCACGCCCGGCCGCTGGAGGTACTCCCCATGATCCTGCGGAAGCTGATCGTCCTGTCGTCGCTCGCCGTGACGTTCGCGCTGCTCGTCGGCTGCGTCGGCGGCCGCCACCACTGACGTAAGGCGCCCGACGTACGGCGCGCCGCCCCTCGCACCGTCCGAGGGTCGCCGACGCTCCCCTGCTTGCGGAGCTAGAGTCCTACCGCGGAGCTTCTGGAGGAGCCGCGGCTGCGGCGTGCAGCGCTCTCTCGGGAGAGGCCTCGCACGTCGCTCCGTCCTGGAACATCCGCCGCGCACGCTCATTCCTGAAGCCGATGCCCGGCTCCCCGATGCGGCTCGAACGCACCGTGACCTGGACGATCCTCGCGTAGGGGACGAGTTCCGTCCGCATCCGCGGCGCGTCCTCTCGCGCTTCCAGTTCGCTGATCGCGAGGGCGACCCACGTTGGAGCGACACCCATGACGTGACAGAGATCGAGAACGTCTCCGTCGGCGAGGTGGATCTCCACGACCGGGAGATCCTCGCCCGGTGCCGGGCACTTCTCGCGCACGAACGCGCCAAGAGTCGCGCCATCCACGGGTCTCCGCGACGCATGTGACCGTGGTCGCCATCCGATGGGTGATCCCTTCCGACGCGACTGTCCGCATGCGAGCAGCGCCGTCTCCTTTCGTACGGCGATCCCCTGGCGTCGAGCGCACGACGCGGCGGCACGGCCCGTGCGAAAGCTCCCTTCGTGCATCCCAAGTCACAACCAAGGAGATCGAACATGACCACGAACGGCTGTCCGACGGGCAAGCGTGCGCGCTGGACATGGGCCGCAGGCATCGCGGCGGCGGCTCTGGGCATCGCGGGCGCCTACACGACGGTGGGCACGAAGCCCGCGTTCGCCGGCGGCTGCTGCGGCGGTGGCGACGAGAAGAAGGGCGACGGCGAGACCGCGGGCGACCAGTCCGACGCGTCCAAGACGGCCGGCGGTCTGCTCGTCGACCTCGGCAACACGAAGTGCCCGATCATGGGCGGCAAGCCCAACGGCAAGACGTGGAGCGAGTGGAACGGCCTGCGGGTCGGCCACTGCTGCGGCATGTGCACCTCCAAGTTCGCAGCCGACCCGGAGAAGGTGCTGAGGCAGGCCGGGATCGAGTGGAAGGACGCGGCAGCCGCCGTCAAGAAGGTCAACGAGACGAAGGGCGCGGACCGTGACAAGGCGCTCGTCGAACTGAAGAAGAAGTGGACCGTCGTTCGTGAGCCGGCCGCCGTCGAGGCGCCGGCGGCGAAGGGCACGCTCATCGACGTCGCCAACGCGAAGTGCCCGGTGATGGGCGGCGACGTCGACGGGAAGACCTACACCGAGTGGAACGGGCTGCGCATCGGACATTGCTGCCCCGGCTGCTCGAAGAAGCTGCTCGCCGACCCGGAGAAGCTCCTCACCGCCGCGAAGATCGACTGGAAGGCGGCCGCCGACGCGGCGAAGGCCGTCGACGCCGCGAAGGGCGCGGACCGCGCGAAGGCGCTCACCGAGGTGAAGAAGAAGTGGAAGGTCGTCCGTGAACCCGTGCGGGAGGAACCCAGCAAGTAGCGCGATCTCTTGCCGTCCTCGGCGCGCCCGTACGCGGTGCGCCCACTCCCTCCCCATCAGAGCACCGGCGAGGGCGCGTCCGAGACGGTGAGTCATCGCGCGAGCCACGTGTCCGAAACAGAGGTGGATCATGACGCACAAGTGGATGTTGAGAGTCGTCCCGGTGGCCGCTCTGGCACTCGCCGCCGCGTTCGCGCGTGGCGAGACGGTGGAGCTGCGTTCGGGCGAGGCGGTCGTCGGATCGGTCCGGCTCGAAGGCAAGGACGACGTGGTGATCGACGCCGTCTATCCGTCGGTCGAGGTCGTGACCGTCAAGCGCGGCGACGTCTCGCCGGAGTCGATGCACGCGATCCTCGAACGGCTCGCTGGTCCGGCGGACGTCGCGAAGCGCCGCGAGATGGGCGAATTCGCGGAGGAGGCCGGACTGCTCGAGGTCGCGGTCATCGACTTCACGATCGTGAAGAAGCTCGACCCGTCCGCGGCGAAGGACATGGACGGGCGGATCAAGCGGCTCAACGAGATGATCGCGGGCGGGGTGCTCCTCGAGGCGCAGGAACTCCTAGACGACGGCAAACCGAACGCGGCGCTGATGTACCTGCACGCGCTGCGGGAGAAGTTCCCAGGGACCGAGGCCGCGAAGAAGGCGGACGGCGTCGCGACAGCCGCGCACAAGGCCGCGGGCGCGTCCGCAGAGGTCGCCGTCCGGACGGTTCCCGGCACGGACGCTCCGCGCGTCGCCGACCAGGTCGAGGCGCATGCCGGCAAGGGCGCCGCGGAGAAGGCGAAGATCGGAGGGCACGTCGGCTCGAACGTTGCCGCGCAACGCGCCGCCGAACGATCCATCGTCCACTACGAATCCGCATGGGATCTCGCGAAGACGCTGCCCGTGACTTCATCGGGCGACGCGAGTCTCGACGCGCGCATCGAGCGGCTGCGCAAGTCCACGAAGACGTCGCTCGTCGATGCCTACCTGACGGCCGGCACGATCCTGCTCGAGCGCCGGGTGATCGCCTCCGCGGAGCAGTACTGCAACCTCGCCTGCGAGCTCGACCCGGAGAACAAGGTCAACCACCGTCTCCACGCGCTGATCGTGCAGGCGAAGATCCTCGGCTACCGGTCGGGAGGGAGCCGGTGAGCATCGACGCTCGCGCGGCTTCGCTCGGCCGCTCGCCGGACATCGCGACGACGGTCACAAGGTGGACGTGTCGTGGCGACCGGCGTCACGGTGTTCGATGACCGCGCCATCCGGTCCTTCAATTGCGAGAACGTCACTCACGTGTCGTTGTTCCTTCATCGTCAGGAGGTCATCCGATGCCGAGACTGAGCCTTGTCGCCGCGGTCGTGGTCACCGCCATCGTTGCCGGACTTGCCGGCCATGATGCCGAGGCCCGCGCGAGGCGCACGACGCGGACCGTCCGCCTGAAGGCGGCCGACGCCGCCGAGTCGGCGGCGGGTCGCATGAGATTCCAGACGCGCCGTGGCGCGACACTCATGTCCGCGTCGTTTGCACATCTCGCCCCCGACACGATGCACACGGTTCGCTGGGACGCCGTGGGACAGGACGGCGGGCAGTTCGTCACCGACCACCGCGGCCGCGCGAAGCTCCGGAACATGGCGGTGCCTGAAGGTGCGACCGGCGACGTTCCGCGTGTCTCGGTCGTGGACGAGAACGGCGACCCGGTGCTGACGTGCGACCCTGACTCGATGCCCGGGATGCACGACGAGATGCCGGGCGATCACCAGGGCATGGACGGCATGATGGGCGACGGTTCGGGGATGCACGGCGGTTCGACGACGGACGGAACGGACCACGCGTCGCATCACGACGGTTCCACGACCGGCGGCTCCGGCTCGTCCGGCGACGGCATGATGGGAAGCGGCGGGATGCACGGCGGCGGCGGCATGATGAAGAAGTAGCCGCCTCGCTGTTCCTCGCTTCATGACGCCCGCAGGCGCTACGGCCCTGCGGGCGTCGTGCGTTCCGCGGGGGCGCGCTCTCGTCCTACGGGCGACCGCCGGAGCCCTCGGCGCCGGGCTGGCTCGTGGCCTCGTCTCCATCGCCGCGCTCTGCCGCTGTAGGCAAACAGACAGCACCTGTCTGACCTCAGACGGCTCGGCGCGCGTCGGTCGTCACATGCCGATCGGTCCGCCTCGCCGTCACGGTCGCTGGAGGATTCTACGGGCATGTGGCGCGGCAACCCCAGCCACGCCGCGCGGCGGCATGGGCATTGCGCCACCCGTGAGTGCGTTTAGTCCCGGAGGTGGCCGTGCACGTCAGCAAACTCACGAGACTCGCGGCTCTCGCTGCGGCGTTGGCCGCGACCGCCGCGTGTTCGCGCGAACCGGATGCCGCCCCCGCGGGCCATGCCGGACATGGCGGCCAGGCACCAGTGAAGGGTCAGGAATCGACGGCCCCTCGTGAACTTGCGTCGAAGGACGCCGCCGGTGCGCTTCCCGGCTACGCGCAGGTCGAGCTGACGGCCGAACGCATCCAGAAGTTCGGCGTGCGGACGCAGATCGTCTCACGCGTCGCTTTGACCCGCTCGGTCCGCACGGTCGGCGTCGTCCGCACGGACGAGACGCGCGAGTCGGAGGTCCGTGTCAAGTGGGACGGGTGGATCGAGGAGTTCTTCGTCTCGTTCGTCGGCCAGAAAGTCAAGAAGGGCGACCCGCTCTTCTCCGTCTACAGCCCGGAGGTCTTCGGAGCGCAGCAGGAGCTGATCGGCGCCGCGAAGCGCGCAGCGGCGGGACGCGATCCCGGCGCGGACGCGATGCTCGCCGCCTCGCGCGGCAAGCTGCGCCACTGGGACGTGCCCGAGGCGACGATCGCCGAGATCGAGAAGTCCGGCGAGATCCAGCGCGCGATCACGGTCAACGCACCGCGCGACGGGACCGTCCTCGCCCGGGCGGCGGTGCCCGGCATGATGATCGATCCGTCGATGGCGCTCTACACGATCGCGGATCTCTCCCGCGTGTGGGTGATCGTCGATGTCTACGAGTACGAGGCGCCAGCCGTCCGCATCGGCCAGTCGGCGCGCTTCGAGCCGGCCGGCTGGGGCGCGCGAGTGATCGTCGGCGAAGTCACATTCGTGGCCCCGACAGTCGATCCGACGACGCGCACCGTGAAGGTCCGGCTGGACCTGCCGAACGAGGATGGTTCGCTGAGGCCCGGCGCGTACGGGACCGTCAGGATCGAGATTCCCGCCCCCGAGGGAATCGCAATCGCCTCCGACGCGGTCATCGACACGGGCACCCGCACGATCGTCTTCGTCGACAAGGGCGAAGGCGTCTTCGAGCCCCGCGACGTCCAGCTCGGCGCCCGCGTCGCGGGACAGGCAGAGGTCTTGGACGGTCTGAAGGAGGGCGAGGCGGTCGTCACGCGCGCGCAGTTCCTCCTCGATTCCGAGAGCCGCATCCGCGGCGGCCCGACGGGACCCGGCCACTCGGGGCACTGACCATGATCGAGCGCATCATCGAGTGGTGCGGGCGGCGCCGCTGGCTCGTGCTGATCGCCGCGATCGTCGCAACGCTCGGCGCGGTCTGGTCGATGCGGAGGGTGCCTCTCGACGCGCTGCCGGACCTCTCCGACACGCAGGTGATCGTGGCGACCGAGTGGATGGGCCGGAGTCCCACCCTCATCGAGGACCAAGTCACCTACCCGATCACCACGGCGTTCCTCGGCGCCCCGAAGGTCAGGGCGGTGCGGGGCCTCACGATGTTCGGGATGTCCTTCGTCTACGTGATCTTCGAGGACGGGACGGACCTCTACTGGGCGCGCAGCCGCACGCTCGAGTACCTATCGAAACTCCAGGGGCAGCTCCCGCCGGGAGTGACGCCGCAGATCGGGCCGGACGCGACGGGCGTCGGCTGGGTCTACGAGTACGCGCTCGTCGATCGCACCGGGAAGCACGACCTCGCGGACCTCCGCTCCTACCAGGACTGGACGCTGCGGTACGCGCTCCAGGCAGTCCCCGGCGTCGCCGAGGTCGCGAGCGTCGGCGGCTACGAGAAGCAGTACCAGGTGACCGTCGATCCGACGCGGCTCCTGGCGCACGGCCTGCCGCTGCGTTCCGTCGTCGAGGCGATTCGGATGTCGAACGCCGACGTCGGCGGCCGGACGATCGAGTTCGCCGAGCACGAGTACGTGGTTCGCGGGCGCGGGTATCTGACGGGCGTCGAGGACATCGGGAAAGTCGTCGTCGGGGGCAACGGCGGCGGCACTCCGATCCGGATCGCGGACATCGGGACAGTTCAGATCGGCGGGAACATCCGCCGGGGGTTCGTGGAGCTGAACGGCGAGGGCGAGGCCGTCGGCGGGATCGTCGTCATGCGGACCGGCGAGAACGCGCTCGGCGTGATCGAGCGCGTCAAGGCGCGGATCGAGGAACTGCGCCCGTCCTTCCCGGAAGGCGTCGAACTCGTTCCCACCTACGACCGGTCGGAACTGATCGAGGCCTCCGTCGCGACTCTCTCCGACGCCGTCATCCAGGGGCTGATCGCGATGGCGCTCGTCACCGCCGCGTTCCTCTTGCACCTGCGCTCCGCGCTCGTCGCGATCATCCTGCTGCCGGTGGCGGTCGTGCTCTCGTTCGTCCCCATGTACGCGTTCGGGATGTCGACGAACATCATGGCGCTGGCCGGGATCATCCTCGCGATCGGCGACATGGACGACGCCGCGGTCGTCCTGGTCGAGAACGCCCACCGCCGTCTCGAGAAGGCGGGCGCCGGCGCCGACCGTGTCCAGACGATCCTCGACGCCGCGAAGGAGTTGGGTCCGCCGATCTTCGGATCGCTCCTGATCCTCACCGTGGCGTTCCTGCCGGTCTTCGCGCTGGAGGGACAGGAGGGTCGGCTCTTCAGTCCGCTCGCGTGGACGAAGACGTTCTCGATGGGCTTCGCGGCACTCCTGTCGATCACGCTGGCGCCCGCGCTGATGGTGTTCCTCATCCGCGGGAAGATCCGTCCCGAGGCGAAGAACCCGATCAGCCGCCTGCTCACGGCCGCGTACCGGCCCGCGATCGCGTTCGTCCTCGCCTGGCGGTGGGCGTTCCTGGCGCTGACCGCGGTGGCGCTCGCCTTGACGGTCGGAGTGTTCCTCAGCCTCGGGAGCGAGTTCATGCCGCCGCTCGAGGAGGGATCGCTCCTCTACATGCCGGTCAGCGTGCCCGGCATCTCGATCGAGGAGGCGAAGCGCGTCGTCGGAATCCAGGACCGCGCGCTGCGCGCGTTCCCCGAGGTCGCGTCCGTCTTCGGGAAGGCCGGGCGCGCGGAGACCGCGACCGACCCCGCGCCGCTCTCGATGATCGAGACGGTCGTGGTGCTGCGCCCAAAGGACGAGTGGCGCGAGGGGATGACGAGCGAGCGCTTGGTCGCCGATCTCGCGAAGGCGGCGGAGACGCCGGGGTTCCAGGGCGCGTGGACGATGCCCGTCAAGGCGCGGGTGGACATGCTCTCGACGGGCATCCGCACGCCGATCGGTGTGAAGGTGTTCGGCCCGGATCTCGCAACCATCGCCTCGCTCGGCGAACGCCTCGAGGGAGTGTTGCGGTCGGTGGAGGGGACGCGCAGCGTCTACGCCGAGCGCGAGATGGGCGGCTTCTATCTCGACTTCATCCCGGACCGCGACGAGATCGCCCGCTACGGACTCAGGGTGATGGACGTGCTCGACGTCGTCGAGTCGGCGATCGGCGGCATGGACGTCGACCGGACGATCGAGGGCCGCGAGCGCTACACCGTGAACGTCCGCTATCCGCGCGAGCTGCGGGACGATCGCGCCTCGCTCGAGCGCGTCCTCGTTCCTGTGATGTCCGGATCCGCCGCCGGGATGGCATCCGATCCGGCGTCAGCGGCCATGCCTTCGGCGGCATCGTCGGCGACGCGCACCGCGCAGGTGCCGCTCTCCCAGCTCGGACGGTTCGAGACGGTCATGGGACCGCCGATGATCAAGTCCGAGGCGGGCTCGCCAGTCGGCTGGGTCTACGTGGACGTCGAGGGGCGCGACATCGGCGGGTACGTCGAGGACGCGAAGACCGCCGTCGCGCGCGACGTCCAGATCCCGCCGGGATATCGACTCGCCTGGACGGGTCAATACGAGTTCCTGGAACGGATCCGCGCGCGGATGCAGTACCTCATCCCGCTGACGCTCCTCCTCGTGTTCGCGATCCTCTACGTGAGTCTCAAGGGCGTCACGCAGTCGCTCCTGGTGATGTCCGCCGTGCCGCTCGCGCTCATCGGCGCGGTCCTGACGATGGCCGTTCTCGGACACAACACGTCGATCGCAGCGTACGTCGGAATGATCGCCCTCGTCGGCATGGCCGCCGAGACCGCCACGATCATGGTGGTGTATCTCGACCAGGCGTACCGGGAAGGGATCGAGGCGGGCCGGCTGCACTCGATGGCCGACCTCGTACCGCTGGTCGCCGAGACCGCGACGCGCCGCGTGCGTCCGCTGATGATGACCATGGCCACGGACGTCGTCGCGCTGATGCCGGTCATGTTCGCGATGGGGCCAGGCGCCGACGTCGCCAAGCGCATCGCGTCGCCGATGTGGGGCGGGCTCGTCTCGCTGCTCGTCCTGACGCTCTTCGTGATCCCGGCGCTCTACGTGGTCTGGCGTGGACGGCAACTTCGGACGATCGCCCAGGGCGCGCCGGAGTCGAAACCGTGACGGCCTCCGCACCGGTCCCCATGTCGGATGATCCACGGCCGAAGAGGCGGCGACCATGAGCAAGAACGTCAAGGAACGACGATCGAGTGGCGACACCCCCTCGATCTCGAAACGGGCCTACAAGGAAAGCCTGCGCAAGCTCCAGTTCGAGTTGGTCAAGCTGCAACGGCACTTCATCAAGCGCAGAGAGAAGATACTGATCATCCTGGAAGGCCGCGATGCGTCCGGCAAGGACGGCACGATCAAGCGCATCGTCAAGCACTTGAGTCCGCGCGAAACCCGTGTCGTCGCTCTCGGCAAACCCTCCGATCGGGACCGCGCCACTTGGTACTTCCAGCGTTACGTTCTTCACTTGCCGGCGGGCGAGGAGCTCGTGCTCTTCAATCGCAGTTGGTACAACCGCGCCGGTGTCGAGCGGGTGATGGGATTCTGCACCAAGGCCGAACACGAGGAGTTCCTGGGTTCAGTCTCGAACTTCGAGAACATGCTGGTGCGCGCGGGAGTCAAGCTCCTCAAGTACTACCTCGACATCAGCAAGTCCGAACAACGACGGCGGTTGAAGGATCGGAAGACGGACCCGCGCAAGCAGTGGAAGGTCAGCCCGATCGACGAGCAGGCGGTCGAGCGCTGGAACGCGTACAGCCTGGCCCGGAACGAGATGCTGGCGCGCTCGCATACCCCGACGGCGCCATGGACTCTGGTGCGCGCCAATGACAAGCGCCAGGCACGGCTCAACGTCATCAAGGATCTCCTCGGCCGGTTTCAGTACGCCGGGAAGGACAAGCGGCTGATCCGGCCGGACCGCAGGATCGTGTTTCCATACGACGTCTCGAACATCGGAAGCGGCCGTCTTGCGGAGTGAATGAAGGTGCGGAAAGACGTCCTGAACAGGTGGCCCATCGAGGAGGCGCGATGAAGACGAGTGTCATTCAAGTCCACGACATGCTCTCCGTATTGAGCGTGGTCGGGGTCGAGAAGCGGATCGGCGAGGTGCCGGGTGTCGAGAGCGTCACCGTGAACTACGACGCGGGAAACGCCACGGTGCGCTACGACGAGACCCGACTCGACGTCGCCGACATCAAGTCGGCGGTGCGTCAGCGCGCGCATGAGTCGGATGACTTCCCGCCCGAGCATGCGGACGAGCACAAGCCGGACGGCGCGCGTGTCGTGGCGACAACTCCGGTGGCCGCGCCGCCTCCCGTCGCCGCGACGACGGCCGCTGCGCCGAAGGCCGTGCCGGTCGTGCCCGCCGCCGTGCCCGGTGTGCAGTCGCCCAAGCCCGTCGTCACGGTGCCCACGGCTACCGCCGTGCCACCCGCCGTCGCTGCCTCCCCGACGGCTCTCCCGACAAAGCCGCCCGCCGCCGCGTCCGCGCCGGTCGCTCCGCCTCCCAAGCCCGCACCCGCGCCGTCGAAAGCGCCTCCACCCGCGCCCGCTGCTCTGCGGCCGCCCGCCGCTCCTGGTGGCGACTGACCTCTGGACAGAGCGGCGCCGGCGGCGCCGCCGCCGGCGTCCGTGGCTGCTGCTCCGCAAACTCGCCCAGTTTCGACGGACGCCACGCCCGCGACGATCGGCGCACCGGCCTCCGTGCCGTGGCACGCGCTCACCGCGGACGACAGCGTCGCGCGCCTGGAGACGGACTCCGCCCATGGACTCGCGGCCGACGAGGTGGCGCGACGGCTCGCAGCGTCCGGCCCGAATGCGCTTCCCGAGCCGAAAGGCAAGAGCCGCTTCGCAATGTTCGCGGGACAGTTCACGAACCTGCTCGTGGCGCTGCTCGCCGGATCGGCCGTGCTCATGGTCGTTCTCGGCGAGATGGTGGACGCTGCGGCGATCGCGGGAATCCTCGTCCTGAACGCGGTCCTCGGCTTCACGCAGGAGCGCCGCGCCGCCGACGCGCTGGCCGCGCTGCGAAGGATGGCTGCACCGCACGCGCGGGTTCGGCGGGACGGCGCGACCGCGATCGTGCCCGC
>JANNHP010000056.1:0-1832 GCA_031404455.1 Planctomycetia bacterium
GGTCCGAGGTACCAGCTGCTCTCGTCTCTGGATTCCCGATCGGCCACGGCGCTGATCGCCGATCCGCGGCGGCTGGAGCTCTGGATAGGACTGATACGCATCCAGGCGGCGGCCCGACGACGATTGAACGATGAAGATGGAGCGAAAGCGTTTGAGCTTCGCGCCGATTCGCTCGAACAGGCCTCCGCTGCGCTTGGTAATTCCCGCAAGTCGCCGTCTTGAGCCGGCTCGAACGGTCTCGTGATCCACCCGCCGAAGAAACCCGGGCGGCTCGGAGACGTTCCGATAGCGCCGAGGCCGAAGGGACTGAAGACCGACGTCGTAGCGCTGCTGATGGAGGAGAGAGGGGACCGGTGATCGCCTACACCGACGCGTCGGTCCTGCTTCGCATCGCGCTCGACCAGCCGAAGCCACTCGCCGAGTTCGACGAAATCGACCGAGGCGTGACCAGCAGCCTTGCTGAAGTGGAGTGCTTCCGAACTCTGGACAGACTGCGCGTCCGGGGTGAGTTGACCGACTCGGATCTCTCGGCGGCGCGCGCAACGATCATCGCTCTGCTCGCGAGGGTGGAAATCCTCGATCTGTCGACTTCTGTCCTTCGACGTGCCGCGTCCCCGATGCCGACGCAATTGACCACGCTCGACGCTCTCCATCTCGCCACGGCGCTGCTCTGGCGAGAAGCGACGGGCGAGACACCGACCATGGCGACCCACGACGCGGCGCTGGGGATGGCCGCGCGAGCGCACGGAATGCCGGTCATCGGCGTCTGACGCTGCGGGGAATCCAGCCGGCGGTTCGCTCGGACGCCTCTACGCGCCGACGGCGGCGAGCGTCCTGCACGGCGTGGCCGCGCGCGGCCGAGCCGACCAGATCACGAGGTTCGCGGTCCTATCGGCTCCCGACCGGATCGAGTGATCTGAACATCCCCGGCGCGTACGCCGTGATCCGTCCAAGGACCGCCGACGCGGCCACGGTCAGCGGGCTCGCGAGCCAGAGCTTTCCGGGGCCGGAGCGGCCCTTGAAGTTGCGGTTGATGGCGCTGACGGTGACCTGCTCGGACGTCTCGCTGACGCCGGGCCCGCAGCCGATGCACGCGCCGCATCCGGGCGGGATGACCGTGACGCCCGTCTTCTGGAAGACGTCGAGGTAGCCCTTGCCCTTCGCGTAGCGCTCGACGTCCACCGAGCCGAACTGGATGTAGAACTTCACCTTCGGCGACACCCGGCGGCCCGCGTCGAGCGCGTCCGTCATGACGCGCGCGTACATGTCGAGGTCGTCTTCCTTGCCGGCGGTGCACGAACCGCCGTAGGCGATGTCGATCGCCACGTCGCCGATCTCGGCGATGAGCGCCCCGTTCGTCGGATCGCTGGGGATGCCCTTGTCGGGGTTCCCGGGGTGCGCCACCATCGGCGCGATCGACGCGAGGTCGATCGTGTGGACGCCGCCGTCGTACTTCGCACCCGCGTCGGGCTTGACGGCGCGCTTCGCGAAGTCGGCCGCGGTCTTCCCGGGACGCCGCGCGGCGATCCATCGGAAGGTGTCGTCGTCGGCCTCGCAGATGCCGGAGCGCGCGCTGCACTCGGTGGCCATGTTCGTCAGCGTCGCGCGCTCGTCCATCGAGAGCGACGCGAGGCCCGGCCCGCCGAACTCCATCACGCGGTTGAGCGTCTCCTCGCGCTTCGCGTGGTTCGCGAGGATGAAGAGGATCACGTCCTTCGCGGTGACGCCCGGACGCAGCTTGCCCGTCAGCTCGAAGCGGATCGACTCCGGCACCTCGACGATCGTGAAGCCCGCGTACGCGAGCCCGGCGTACTCCGTCGCGCCGACGCCCC
>JANNHP010000057.1:0-9550 GCA_031404455.1 Planctomycetia bacterium
CTCGGCCTTGACCGCGGCCGCGCCGGGAACGGACGAGAGCACGCGGGCGATGTCGTTCGCGGTGCGTTCGAGCTGTTCGAACTCGTCGCCGAACACCTTCACGGCGACATCGCTGCGCACGCCGGAGATCAGCTCGTTGAAGCGCATCTGGATCGGCTGCGTGAACTCGTAGTTGTTGCCGGGGAGTCTCGACAGCGCCGCCTGCATCCGTGCGATGAGCGCCTCCTTCGGCTCCGTTGCGTCCGGCCACTCCTCGTGCGGCTTCAGGATGATGAACGTGTCGGAGACGTTCGGCGGCATCGGATCGGCGGCGGCCTCCGCGGTGCCCGTCTTCGAGAAGACGAACTTCACCTCGGGGAACGCGGAGACCGTGCGCTCGACCTCGAACTGCATCTCGGTGGACTGCGTGAGCGACGTGCTCGCGATCCGCATCGCGTGCATCGCGATGTCCTTCTCGTCGAGCGTCGGGACGAACTCCTGTCCGAACGTGGTGAAGAGGGCGAGCGATCCCGCGAACGCCGCGATCGCGACTCCGACGACCGCCCACCGAAGGCGCAGGACCGCGCGGAGCGTCGGCTCGTAGAGGCGTTTCGCGGCGCGGATCAGCAAGTTTTCCTTCTCCTGCACCTTCCCGCCGAGACCGATCGCGGCCATCGCGGGGATGAAGGTCAGCGAGAGCACGAGCGCCGCGGCGAGCGCGAAGATCACGGTCATCGCCATCGGACGGAACATCTTCCCCTCGACTCCGGTGAGGGTCAGGATCGGCAGGTAGACCGTGACGATGATGGCCTGGCCGAACATCGACGGCCGGACGACCTCGCGGCTCGCGATGCGAACCTCGGCCAGCCGCTCGTGGAGCGAGAGCCGGCGTCCGATCGCGTGCTGTTTCTCGCCGAGCCGCCGCAGCGTGTTCTCGATCACGATGACCGCCCCGTCGACGACGAGACCGAAGTCGATGGCGCCGAGACTCATCAGGTTGCCGCTGGTCCTCGACTGCACCATTCCGATCGCCGTGAGGAGCATGGAGAGCGGGATCGCCATGGCGGTGATGAGGGCGGCGCGGATGTTCCCGAGGAGCAGGAAGAGGATCACGATCACGAGGATCGCGCCTTCGACGAGGTTCGTCCTCACCGTGGCGATCGTCGCGTCCACGAGCTTCGTCCGGTCGAGCACGATCTTGACCCGGACGTCCGGCGGCAGCGACGGCTCGATCTCTCCGAGCTTCGTGACGACGGCCGCGGCCACGGTGCGGCTGTTCGCGCCGATGAGCATCTGCGCCGTCCCGACGACGACCTCCTCGCCGTTCTCGCTCGCGCTGCCGGTGCGGAGCTCGCGTCCGGTCACGACCGTCGCGACGTCGCGAACGCGCACCGGGTTGCTCGGCTCTCCGCCGATCACGATGCCCTCGATCTCGGCGTCGTCTTCGATGCGGCCCGCCGCACGGACCACGTACGACTCGCCCTTGTGCTCGACGTAGCCCGCGCCCGTGCTCTGGTTGTTGCGCTCGAGCGCCTCGATCACGTCGTGGAACGTGAGGCCGTACGCGACGAGCTTCATCGGGTCGGGCTGCACGTGGATCTGCCGCACGTAGCCTCCGATGGCGTCGACTCCGGCCACGTCCTTCACGCCGCGGAGCTGCGGCCGGACGATCCAGTCCTGCACGGTGCGCAGGTAGGACGCGAACTCCACGTCCGTCGCGAGGCGCTTGCCCTCCGGCGTCAGGTAGACGCCGCCGGTCTGCCATCCGGAGGCGCCGTCCTTCACCGACGCTTCCTTGCCGCGCGGATGCTCGAACTCGACTGTCCACATGCACACTTCGCCGAGGCCGGTCGTCACCGCGCCCATGCCCGGCTCGGCGCCGTCGGGAAGCGACTCGCGCGCCTCGCCGAGCCGCTCGTTCACCTGGTTCCTGGCGAAGTAGATGTCGACGTCGTCGTCGAACACGGCGGTCACCTGCGAGAACCCGTTGCGGGAGATGGACCGCGTGAACTGGAGACCTGGGATCCCGGCCAGCGCCGTCTCGATCGGGAACGTGACCTGCCGTTCGATCTCGACCGGCGAGAGCTGCGCCACCTCGGTGTTGATCTGGATCTGATTGTTCGTGATGTCCGGCACGGCGTCGATCGGCAGACGCTGGAGTGCGAGGAGGCCCGCGGCGCCGGCGGCGAGCGTGACGAGCAGCACGAGCCAGCGGCTCTTGATCGAGAAGTCGAGGATGCGTTCGAGCATGGGCTAGCAGCCTTTCGGGATGGTGCCTGCCAAGGGGCGAGAGTTCTCGGCGCTCAGAGCGGCTAGTGCTCGTGCGCCGCGCCGGCCTTTCCGAGTTCGGCCTTGAGCAGGAAGCTGCCGACGACGACGTAGGCCTCGCCCTCGGCGAGACCGTCGAGGACGGGGAGCATGCCGCCCACTGCGGTGCCGAGCCGGACCGCGCGCTTCGCGAACGTGTTCTCCTCGCCCTCGACGGGCACGAACACGGCCGGCCCTCCTTCCACCGTCTGGACCGCGCCCTCAGCAACGGCGAGGACGGGCGCCTGGGCCTCGCCCATGACGACTTCGGCCTGCGCATACATGCCGGGACGCAGGCCCTCGGCGTCTTTCACGTCCACGCGGATCTCGGCGGTGCGGGTCGCCTCGTCCATGCGCGGCGGCACCGACGCGACGCGTCCCTCGATCACGCGCCCCGGGAACGCGGCGATGTGGAGACGGACCGTGGCGCCCGGCCGCGCCTCCGAGAGCCGTGTCTCCGGCACGTGCGCGAACACCCAGACGACGGTCGTATCGCCGAGCAGGATCAGCGACTCCGTGTCGGGGGAGACCAGCTCGCCGAGGGTTGCGTGGCGATCGAGGACGGTTCCCGCGATCGGCGCGGTGACGACGACGGTCGGGTCGATCTTCCGCGTCGTGGTGAGTCGCTCGACGGCCTCTTCGTTCATCCCGAGCAGGTGGAGCGTGTTCTCCGCGGTCGTGACCGACGCGTTCGCCGTGATGACGGCGGCTTCGTTCGTCCTCCACTCCGCCTCGCGCCGCTGGACCTCGGTGAGCGTCATGTTCCCGCCGGCGTCGAGGAGACGCTTCGCGCGATCGTACGAGCTCTTCGAGATCTCGACGGCCGGACCGACCGTCTCGGCGGCGACGCGCTTCTCCAGGAACTCGTTCTGCACCCCGCCGAGTTCCGGGCTGTCGAGGACGATGAGGACCGCACCCTTCGCGACCACGTCGCCCCGCTTGACGCGGAGCTCGCGGACGCGGCCTCGCACGGGCACGCCGACGTGCGCCGTGGCGTCGAGGTCCATCGCGACGCGGGCCGGCGCGCGGTAGGTCGCCACCAGGGCGACCCTCGCGGCCTTCTCGACACGGATGCCGCTCCGCCGGATGGCCTCGGCCGTGAGCGTGACTTCGTCCGCGTGGCCTTCCGCGGCTTCCTCGGCGTGTTCCTCGTGACCGCCAACCGCGCCATGGTCGTGGCCTGCGTGGGGGTCCTTCGCGTCCATGCAGCCGGCGAAGAGCAGTGCTGCGAAGAGGAGCGGCCCGGCCGCGAGGATCGTGGAACGTGTCGTCATGATTCGGTTCTCCGGTGGAGGGCGCCGGGCCGCACGAGGGCGGCCCGGTCCCAATGAGCGCCTACTTCGCCTTGTCCGTCGATTGATCGTGACCGTCGCCTTCCTTGTGGTCGTGGCCTGCGTGGTCGTCTCCGCCGCCGCAGGCGACGAGAGCGCCACCGGCGAGGGCGAGCAGCAACGACGCGAGCAGCGTGGACCTGCAGATGCGGTTCATCGAGGGGTTCCTCCCTGGTCTGGTTCGCGCGGTCCGGTCGGGGGAGAAGGAGCGTCGCCGGGACCGCCGGCGGCGCGCTCCAGTCGGATTCGGGCGTCGAGGACGCGGTGCTCGAGTTCCACGCGGCGCGCGCGCGTGTCCTGGAGTTCGCGGTCCGCGAGCAGCAGCACGATGATCTCGACCTCGCCCGCGCGCTTCGCCGCGTCGATCTCGGCGCGCCGTCGTTCGAGGAGCGGAAGCAGGCCGCGCTCCAGAAGGTCGAGAGCGCGCCGGGCGGCCGCTTCTTCGGCGAGCGCCTGACGCACGTCGCGGATCGCCTCGCGGCGGACGAGGACCGCGCGATGCCGAAGCTCCGCCTCGGCCGCCGCGATCGCCGCCGTGCGCGGGCCCGTCGGATCGAAGAGTCGCAGCGGGATCGCGATGTTCGGCCCGAACGCGACTCCCTCGTCGTACTCGATCTCGGCCCCCCCGGAGGCGCCCTCCCACGGCCAGGTGGAGATCAGCGCGCGATCCTCGCCGAGCGCCGCGAGTTCCCATCCGATCGCGCGGACCTCCGCGCGCCGGGCGAGCGCTCCGTCGATCCACGGCCGCGCGTCGCCGGGGGGCGCGGGAAGCGACGGCCAGGGTGCGAGGGTCCACGAACCCGCGTCCGAAGGGCGTCCGATCAGGTGGGCGAGGTCGATGCGCGCCCGGGTCCGCTCCGCGTCGAGATCCGCGAGATCGAGGTCGATCGACGCGAGTTCGGCGTCGAGGGCCGTCACGTCGCTCGGAAGCCCCTCCTTTTCGCGCAGCGATTCGCGGTGGATGTCGCGAAGTCGCGTGAGGAGTTCGCGCCGCTGCTCGATCGACGGGCGCCGCGCGTCCGCGTCCTGTGCCGCGAGGTAGGCCGCGCGGGTCTCGGCGAGCACGTCGAGCGCCACCACGAGACATTCCTCGGCCGCGGCCCTGAGGCGCGCGTCGGCGGCGCCGGCCTTGTGGGGACGCTGAAAGTACGCCGCGAACTCCTGCGTGATCCCCGCGGTGACGGTGGCGTCGGAGATCGCGCGCCCGAACATCACGCCGACGGAGAGAAGCGGGTTCGGCAGGAGCCGCGCCTCGTCGGAACCGGCGCGCGCGACGCGCCATCGAGCGAGCGCCTGCTGGAGGCGCGGGTCGTTGCGGATGGCCGCCTCGACCGCCGCGGCGAGCGTCAGCGTCGCCGGATCCGCGCCGGGCGCGTCGTCGGGCGAGCCCTCGGCGTGGAACTCGATCTCGCCCGGGATCCCGGCGATCCCGGCGGCGACGAGTTCCGGCGCGGGCCCGTCGACGCGGTCCGGCACGCCGCGACATCCGGCTGCGGGCAGGGCAGCGGCGACGACGAGAACGAGCAGGCGAGTGGGTAGCACACGACCTCCGCGATGGTGGAGACACCAGGTGCGCAGCAGGAGCCGACGAGTGGGTCGGCACGGCGCGCGCCGCGAAGGCGGGATCTGGAGCGATGGCTCAGGGCGTGATCCGCAAGCTTCGCGCGGCGCTCTCGCAGAGGCGCGTTAGCAGCGCAGGACGACGGTGCGGAGCATGGCCACGCGAGGCGGAGGAATCGAGGCCGTGAAAGGCCCGGCCGTCCGCGACGCGGTCCCGAGCGTCCAGGGCGCCGGACTCTGCGGAAGCGCCGCCGCGTGCGCGGCGAGATCCTCGGCGGTTCGCGAAGCCGTGGATCGCCCGGTTCGGTCGGCCGTCGACGTGAGGAGCTTCGTGGCCGGGACGTCCACGCACTCGACGCAGTCCGCGCCGCCGGAGGACGGCGCGATCGAACCGCGCACGGCGTCGTCGGCGTGCCGACCGGCGTCGCCGAGATCGACGCAGCAGTCGGCGCCGCTCCACTCGATCGCGATCTGGCCGTCCGCCTCGTGGCAGAAGACGAGCGACGCGCCGAGAGCGGTGAGCACGACGTACGCCGTGAGCGCGACGGTCGCAGCGATGCGCTGCAGCCCTCGGGAGAAACGGAGACTCGGTCGCTCGTTCACGCGGGGAGGAGCCTAGCCGGGAACGCCGCGCGCTGGGCAACGAAGTCCCGCGCGCGCCGCCGGATCGGCGGATGTCGACGTTGACGGGCGAGGCCGCGACCGGTTCTCCTCTCGCCATGAGCGACTACGGACCGTCCACCTACGGCGACCGCGCCGCGGCGCGCTACGACGACCTCTTCACGCATCCGCCGGCGTCGAAGGCCTGCATCGATCTCCTCGCGGATCTCGCGGGCAAGGGGCCCGCGCTCGAACTCGGCGTCGGCACGGGGCGCGTCGCGCGTCCGCTCGCCGCGCGGGGCGTGCCGGTCCACGGGCTCGACACGTTCTCGTTCCAGGCGCCCGGGTTCTACGCCCGGATGGGGTACGAGCAGTTCGGCGTGATGGACGGACACCCCGAGGGCGCGTCGCGGCACTTCTTCCAGAAGCGGCTCGCGCGGCGCGGTCAGACGCGCTTCGGAAGCCGGACGCCGGCGCGGCGCAGGTAGTCCTCCTGCGGCGGGAGGAGACCGTCGAGGCGCGCGGTCGTCCAGTCGAGGCCGTCGACGAACGCGCCGTCGGACGGAGAAAGCGACGAAATCGGGTCGGAGACGGTACCGACGCTTTCGAACTCGGTGACGGCGAGGGACGCCGGGACGCCGGTCGAGCCGCGGAGGTCGGCGCGGCGGAGGTCGGCGCCGTCGAGGTCGACGCCGCCGATCCGCGCGCCGCGGAGGTCCGCGTCGCGCAGCACGGCGTTCGTCAGGTTCGCGCCGCGCAGATCGGCGCCGCGGAGGTTCGCGCCGTCGAGGCGCGCGTTGCGGAGAGAAGCGCGCCGCAGGTCGAAACCGGTGAGATCGGCCCCCGTGAGATCCGCCCCGAGCAGGTCGAGGTCCGAGAGGCTGCGGGCCGCCATCCGCTTCGCCAGCGCCACGCGGTCGATCTCGCGAGCGACGTACCGCTGCTCGCGCCACGGGTCGGCCTCGTTGTGGTAGCCGGCACCGCGCTCCCAGAACCCCAGACGGTCCGAAGGCATCGCCTCGATCGACCGGAGCCACTTCACCGACTTGTAGAAGTAGCGGCGGAAGACGACGCTGCGGACGGGACCGCCGTGTCCCGGCGCGATCCCGACGAACCGGCCGTCCTCCTCGAACTCGAGCGCAATGATCACGTCGCCGCGGCACGCCGCGACGGGAAGCGACGTGTCGTGCCCTCGGCCCGACGCGAACCGGACGAACCCCGCGTCCGGCGACACGCCCGCCGCGTCGAGGAGCGTCTCGACCGCGACGCCGCGGAACGCCGTGCCGGGGCGCGACCAGCGCGTGACGCAGTGGATCGTCCCGCGGCGCTCCACCCGCGGCAGCGCCGCGAGTTCCGCGAACGAGAGCGAGACCGGGTTCGTCACGAGCCCGGTGACTCGCAGGCTCCACGCAGCCTCGTCGAACGGCTCGGGGTCGCGCTCGCCGATCGTAGGCCAGCGCGCGGTCGCGATCTGGTTCGGCGGGAGAGGCTCCGGCGAGGAGTTCACGGGGCGCACGCTACACGACCGCTGCCGATGTAACGCCCGGCCGGACGGCAAGGGGTACGATCGGAGCCAAGTGACCGAGCCTTCGACCTGCAGACGAACGCGTCGCCCGCGCTTTGCGTGGGTATGGCTGCTCCTGCCGATTCCTATCGCGTTCGCGGCGGCCTCCGCCGCGAACGCGGAGGAGATCCTCGGCGTCCGCGAGGACGGCGCGCTCGTCACGTTCGACTCGGCGTCCCCCGGGACGCTCCGCAACGTCCGCCCGGTGACAGGGCTCGTGGACGGCGAACTCCTCGTCGGTGTCGACTTCCGTCCCTCCGACGGATCGCTCTACGCGGTCGGCAACACGAGCCGTCTCTACCGCATCCAGGCAGAGACCGGCGTCGCGGTCTCGATCTCGAGCATCCCGTTCACCCCGAACCTCGAAGGCACGGACTTCGGCGTCACGTTCGAGCTCTCGGGCGACGCCATCCGAGTGACGAGCGACACGGGGCAGAACCTCGTGCTCAACGCCGCGACCGGCGCGACGACGGCGATCGACTCGCGCCTCGTGTACGCGGCGGGAGACGTCTCCGCCGGGCAGACCGCGGGCATCGTCGCGTGCGCGTGGGCGTTCTCGGATCTCGACGGCAACGTCCTCTACGGGATCGACCTCGCGCGCGGACGGCTCGTGAAGATCGACACGCCATCCACCGGGTCGTGCCTCACCGTGGGCTCGCTCGGCGTCTCGGGACTCGTGACCGGCGGGTACACGTCGCTCGATGCGTCGCCCGACACGGGGAGGGTGTTCGCGGTCCTCGACGCGATGAACGACACCGTGTCGCGCGCCTACTCCGTCAGCCTGACGACCGGCGTGGCGTCGACGCTCGGCACCGCGGTCCCCGAACTCCTGCGCGCTGCGGCGGTCGTCCCCGCGTCGCCGCCCGCGCCGCCGGGCACGCGTCTCGCCGGACTCGTCGCGCCGGCCGACGTCGTCTCGTTCACGACCGACGTGCCGGGCCGCATCCTCCGCGCCGTGCACCTGCGCGGCCTGCCTCCGGGCGACTCGTTCCTCGCGATCTCGACACGGCCCTCGACCGGCGTCCTCTACGGGCTCACGCGAACCGGCCTCTGGGACCTCGACCTCTCGGGCGGCACCGCGGAACTCGTCGGGACGGGGCTCGGGCGCACGCTCGCCGCCGCGACGCCCGTCGGCTGCGACTTCGATCCGGCGACCGGCCGCCTGCGCGTCGTCTCCGGCAGTGACGTGAACTTCACCGTGGATCCAGCGACCGGTCTCGCCACGGCTGACGACTCTCCGCTCGCGTTCGACGCTGGCGACCCGCACGCCGGCGACGTCCCGTCGGTCCGCGCCATCGCGTACACCGGCCGCGCGCTGCCGGGCAACCCGTCGAAGTGCTACGCCCTCGAGACGAACGACGTGCTGCTCGCGCGTCTCGGACGTCCGGCGTCGGCGCCCGACGAGGCGCGCGACGGCACGCTCTTCTCGGTCGGACCGCTTTCGATCGACGGCGTGACGCTGCTTCCGCCGAACCAGACGCTCACGATCACCGGCGATCGCACGGGCTATGCGTCGCTCGCGACCGGCCCGGTCACGTCCTCGCTCTTCCACGTGGACCTGACCGGCGGCAAGGCGAAGTTCGTCGGCGGCATCGCCGCGACCGGACTCGTTCGAGCGCTCACCGCGGAGCCGACCGCGGATCCGCCGCGCTTCTCCATTTCGAAGGGTTCGCTCGCGCTCAACCTGAAGAAGGCGGGCCGCGACGGCGTGACGCTCAAGGGCTCGGTGCCGTTCGCCGTCGGCGACCCGAACGGGAAGTCGGTGACGATCGACGTCGGCGGCCGCTCGAAGACGTTCGTCATGGACTCGCGCGGCAAGGGCGCGCTCGACGGCGACACGCTGAGGATCTCGGGCGTCGCTCCGCGCGGCATCGCGTTCAAGCTCGTGTGGAAGCGCGAGGACCTCGTCTCGGTGCTCGGCGACGAGCAGATGAACGGGCTCGTCTTCGCGCAGCGCGCGCCGCGTCAACTCGTCGTGCTCCTCACCGTCGACGGGAAGACCTACCGCGCGACGATGGACGTGTCGTACTCCGCGAAGCCCGGCAAGTCCGGCAGCGCGAAGATGAACTGACGACCGGTGTGCCATCGAAGTGCGACGGGTTCTCGGTAGGGGCAACCAGATATTGTGCGCCTGCATCGGAGGTCGCTGCCTCGTCTAGTTTGTGCATGGTGGTCATACGCTTGCGTTCCGAAGAAAACGGAACTTCAC
>JANNHP010000058.1:0-12286 GCA_031404455.1 Planctomycetia bacterium
CCCGGGGGTTGGTGGGGGCCACCCTGGCGCCCCCCGCCGCCCCACGGTGGCCCGCCCACCGCCCCCGGCCCCCCCCCGCGGGGCCCCCCTCGCGCCGCCCCTACAAAGGCAGGTCACTTACCTCGGCGGCGGCGGCGGCGGGGGATCGTCCCTCGGCGCGGGCGGCGGCGGAGGAGGCGGGTCCTCCTTCGGCGCGGGCGGCGGCGGAGGCGGATCGTCCTTCGTCGGCGGCGTATCGGACGGCGGCGGCGGCGGGGGAGGATCCTCCGTCTTCGGCGGATCTGTTGACGGCGGGGGCGGCGCGGGCGCGTCGGCGGGCTTCTTCTTCTTGCCCCTCCCCTTGCCCTTCGCAGGTTCCGGCTCGGCGTCGTCCGCGGGCCTCGGTTCGTCCTTCTTGTCCTTGAGACCGCCGAGGAGGTCGGCGAGGCCGCCCTTCAGGAGGTCCTTCGTGTCGGGGAGCTTGAGCTTCGGCTTCGAGATCGTGCCGCCGAGACGCAGCGGCAGGTAGCCGTCCTTGTCGAGGAGCGAGCCGAGCTTCGCGAAGATGCCGCCGCCGCCCGACGTCTTCACGCGCATCGCGTAGTCGAGCTTCCCGTCGAGACCCGCGTTGCCGCCGAGTCGCAGCGCGAGTCCGCCGCCGTCGATCGGGATCTCGCCTGTCGCCACCTGCGAGTCCTTCACCTCGAACGGCACTTTCACCGACGCGATGTCGATCCGGCTGCCGACGCCGAGGAACTCCGCGAGCTCGCCGATCCAGTTCGTGGACTGGACGAACGCGTTGTCGAAGGTGGCCGTGCCCTTGCCGGTGAGCGACTTCTTGATCGCGTCCGCGCCGAAGCCGCTTGCGGTGAGATCGAGGTCGATGCCCGCCTTGCCGCCGGTCTTCCCGTGCTCGCCGATGGCGAAGAGCGGCGACGCGCGCGCGACGAGCGGCGCGAGGTCGGCGTCGAGTTCAACGTCCTTGCCCGTCAGGACGAGATGGTGCGACGGCGTCTCGCCGACGAGTCCGATCGTGGCCGTGCCCTTCACGGGCCCCTTGTTGAGGATCGCGTCGAGCGGATCGATCGTCAGCACGCCGCCGGCGATCTTCCCGACGAGCTTCGCGGTCGAGAGATCGACGTGCGGCGCGGTGACGCCGAGTGCGTCGAGCTCGAAGCCGCCCGTCCATCCGGCCGCGCCGTCGCGGCCCTTCGACACGTCGCCGTCGAAGCGGATCGGACCGGAGATCTTCTCGAAGAAGACTCCCGAGAGGAGCTCGGGGTGGTTCCTCGCGAACGTCGCGTCGGCCGAGATGCGGCCGTCGATCCCGACGACGTCGCCCGCCTGCTTCGCCGTGACGTCGAGTTCCGCGCCTTCGAGCGTGACCTTCGCCTTCGTCGGTTCGAGCGTCTTCGTGTCCGTGTCGTACTTCGCCAAAGGGATGCTGACGGCGAGACGCGGCTCGCGGAACGGGCCGTCGCCAAACTTCGGCTTCGCGACGTCGAGGCCCGTCGCGACGAACGTGAGGGCGCCCTCCGCCTTCGCTCCGGTCATCGTGCCCGAGACGTCCGCGTCGAAACGGCCGCTCGCCTCCGCGTCCTTCGCGAACCCGAACGAGCGCGCGAGGGCGATCGCCTCCGCAACGGGCCCGCCGATCTTCGCCTTGCCGCTCGTCGCGCCGCCGCCGATGCGCGTGGCCTCGGCGTCGATCGAGAGGCCGCCCGAGCGCACGGCGATCCGCGGCACGCGCACGTCGAACTTGTCGGGCTTCCCCTCGGCGGAGAACGCGGACTCGATCGTGCCCTCGATGCGCTTCGGCTCCTCGCCGGAGTGCGCCGCGGCGAGGTCGGAGAGGGTCTGCAACGGGGCCAAGAACTTGCCGGTGACGACGAACTTCCGCCGCGCGTCGAAGCTCCCCTCGATCTCCGCCGCCATGGGCCCGGTCATCACGAACTTCGCTTGCGGCACCTCGAACTCCTCGCGCGTCCCCGACGCCGCCGCGCGCAGCGTGAAGGCGCCGCCGGTCGCGACCTTGCGCTTCGTCCAGCCCTCAGCGAACGCGAAGTCGGTCAGCCGGTCGAGCGTTCCCGAGACGAGTGCCGTCGCGTTGACGGTGCCGTCCGCGCGGTAGCTGCCGCCGATGTCGACGTCGACCGGGCCCTTCGTCACGAGCACGCGGAACTCCGGCACGTCGATCTTGTCGCGCATCCCCGCGGCCTTCGCGGTCACGGCGAGATGCCCCGCGAGCGGCGGCTTCTCGGCGACGAAACCAGCGCGGTGGACGAGGTCGGCGATCACGCCGAGATCGCCCGCAAACGTCGCGTCGCCCTTGACGGCGCCGGCCGCGTCCACGGACCCGCTCGCGTCGAGCGCGAGGGGACCGTCGGTGAGCTTCAGCGTCGCGAGCGGGATCTCGGGCTTCTCGCGCGTGCCCTTCACATTGGCCGTCGCGGAGAGACGTCCGTCGAGCGTCACGTCGCGGTCGAGGAGCGCCATGCGGCGCAGGAGGAGCGCGACGTCGTTCACGCGGCCGGAGAGGTCCGTCACCTCGGCGTCGATCGATCCGTCGGCCGAGAGCAGAGCCTTCGCGTCGAGGTTGAGGTCGCCCTCGACGTGGAGCTTCCTCAGGTTCACGCCGATCGCGTCGGGCGCGCCGTCGATCGTGGCGTCGAACTCGAACCAGCCCTTCGGCTCTCCGAGCGCCTTCGGACCCGCGCCGGGACGGCTCGCGCGGCTGAAGAGCTTGCCGAGGTCGCCCCTGCCGGACGTGCGGAAGTGGAGGTTGCCCTTCGCGTCGCGGACGCCCGACGCGTCGATCGAGACGTTGGACTCGGAGAGGAGGAACCGCGACAGGGTGACGGTGAGAGCGCCGGGCCGCCCCGCGACGCCGACCTGCGCGTCCACGTTCCCGTTGACCGCGAAGTCGCCCGGCAGGAAGCCGAGGTCGCGGACGCGCGCGAGCAGTCCGCCGAGGTCGCCGCTCGCGTCCGTCGTGAACGCCAGTTCGCCGTCCTCGGCTCGCCATCCCTGCGCGCCGAGCTTCAGCCCGGGCAGTTCGACCGCGAAGGACGAGAGCGTGAAACGTTCCTTCGACGGCTCGACGGCGAACCGGATGCTCGCCGCGTCCACCGCAACGGGCGGACGGTCCGCGACGAGACCCGCGACGCGGAATCCCGTCAATGTGAAGTCGCCCGTACCCAAGGACGGCGAGGGCGTGAACTTCATCGAGCCCGCCAGCTTCCCCTCGACGACGGCGTCGAACTCCATCCCGATCGCGCGCAGCGTGCCCGCGATCCGGCCGAGGTCGGCGTCCACCGTTGCGGTGCCGTCGAGCGAGTCGAACCCGCCGCCGAGGTCGGCGTCGATCGAGAGTCCCTCGCCGCGGACCTTCATCCCGTCGAGACGGAACCGCTTGTCGCCCCGGTCGAACTCGTACGAGCCCGTCACCGTGAGGTCGTCGCCCTGGCGCGCGGACGCGGCGGCGGCCTGCTTGTCGAAGCCGAGATGCGAGAGCCGCAGATCGATCGTGCCCTTCGACAGCGGGCCGTCCACCTGGGTGACGATCCGCGCGTCGAGCGTCCCCGAGACCGGCGTCTCGCCGAGGAAGATGCGCAGGAAGTCGCCGTGCTTCGCGGCGTCGATCCGGGTGAGGACGGTCGTCGCGTCGACCTTCAGGCGGTCGTTCGGAAGGAGCGTGCCGTCCGGCTCGAAGAGCGTCGCCTCGCCGGAGAGCTTCATGCCCGTGCCGTCGCCCGTCGGGACGGAGAGGTCGAACTTCGTCGGGCCCGCGCGCGTGTCGAGGACGCCCTTGAAGTCGATCCCCGTCTGCCGCGCCTCGTGACCGTCGCGATCGCGGTACACGATCGTGAGATTGCGGATCTCGACCGGGAGGTGGATCTCGGGGAGGACCGTTGCCTCGTCGGACTCGGGCGCCTCGTCTTCCGCGGCCCGGCGCTTCTTCACCTTGCGCGTCTTCAGCACGCCGTCCGCGCTCGAGGTGCCCTCGTCGCGCTCCTCGATGTGGACGATCGCGTTCGGGACGAGGAAGTTCCGGACCTTCACCTTCTTCATCGCGAGCGGCAGCAGCGGCACGTCGATCTCGACGAGCGGGGCGATGAGCAGCGGACGGTCCGAGCCGCCGTCGCCGGCGACCTTCAGTCCTTCGAGCCGGATGCCGTGGCCCCAGCTCACGTCGAGGGAATCGAACTCCACCTTGCGGTCGACGTTGTCGGCGAGCCAGGACCGGATCACGTCCCCGGCGACTGACGTGGAGAGGATCGCCGGCAGGAATCCGATCACGAGGCCAAGGACGAGCAGTGCCGCGATCCCCCACTTCAGGAGACGGCGCTTCAGCGTGGGACGGGCCGGTGTCGTGTTCGCGGACATGGTGTCTCCTGCCGGGGACGCGGCGCCCGGCGCGCGCGGCCGGCGACGTCATCGAGCGAACGCGGGGCCGGGACGTCCCGCGGACCGAGGAGGCTAGCGTCCGGAGGGCCGCGGCGTTCGAGACGCGTGGGGGTCGGGACGATGTCGGCGCGCTTCGAGCGGCGGGACACTAGAGTTGCGGTCCATGCGGAAGGGATGGGCACCTGTGCTCGCGAGGACGCTCAGGGCGGCGGCGCTCTCGTGCGCGATCTTCGCGGCGGGCAGCAGCCACGCTGAGGACACCGGCGCGCCGCCGACCGCGGAACGCGTGAACCTCGACGAGACCGCCGGCCGCGTCGACGAGGCCCTCGCCGGCTGGATCGCGCGGTACCTCGGCACGAAGACGGCCCCCGAGCGCGCCGAGGCGCTGAAGCGCTACGTCGCGCTCGCGACGAAGCACCCGGGCGCCGCCGATCCGTGGCTCGTCGATTCGCTCGCCCGTTCCGGTCCGGGACTCCGGATCGTGGCCGGACGGCGCGTGGTGGTGGTGATGCCGGACGACGTCGTCACCGCAGCCGACGCGCCGCGCGTCGCGGCGCTCGTCGACGCGGCGCACCTCGCGGTCGAGCGTCTCACGGGCACGCGGCCGCCGGTCACGGTGCAGGACAAGCAGGACAAGCGCCCGCGCGATCGCGACGGGCGGTTCCTGGTCGGGTGGTGGCCGCTGCCCAAGCCCGTCGCCGATCAGATGTTCGATCACTGGGTCGGCGGTCCGGCCGAGACGAGCCGCGGCGCCGGCTTCGTCTACGCCCTCGCGGGCGCCTTCGCGGCGTCCTCGGTCCGCTCCGCCCCGAACCACCGCGCGATGCTCCTCGACCCCGCGGTGACCTCGGTGGTCCGCGACCTCGCCGCGCGCGAGATCGGCGATCCGGCGGTCGTCGCCCCGGCCGACGAGTTCCGCAAGGAGGCACAGGAGCGCTTCGCGACCGACTGGGAGCCCGGCTGCCTGCCGGGCGAGTGGATGCCGAACGACGGGGCGCTCGCGCACCTCTTCTTCACGGCGCTCGACGTCGAACGCGCCGCGAAGCGCGATCCGGCCGAGGCACTCGCCGCCTTTCTCACCGAGCCGCGCCGCGCCGTCGGCTGGCCGCGCAACCGCGTGGCGTCGTCGCGCGACCTCGCGCTCGAACCTCTCGCCGCGGTGATGTCGCCGGGCGCGACCGACGTGTTCCGTCGCGCGGGCCTCCTGCCCTCGGGCCGCGCGTTCGAGGACATGAAGACGCGCGTCGCGGCCGACGATCTCTGCCGCGAGGCCCAGAGCCTGAGCGGCGACGACGCCACGCGCGGGCCGGCGGCGCGCGCCTTCCGCGCGGCGGGGCAGACGCTCGGCTGGTCGATCGCGGCCGACGAACTCGTCCTCGAGGCGCTCGAGCTCGAGGCGAAGGACGACACGAAGAAGGCGAAGTCAGGCGTCCAGAAGCTCGGACTCGTCGAGGGATTCGAGTTCCTGGGACCGATCCCCGAGTCGCCCCTGAAAGACGGCGTCCCCGCCGCCGTGCGCCTCCTCCCGCTCGCCGTGGCCACGTCGGCGGGGCGGTATCCCTTCAAGATCAAGGAGCCGGTCGAGGTCTCCCTGAAGTGGGCGGAGCCGAAGGACCCGTACGAGCGCCTCGTCGAGAAGACGCCGTGGGGCGACAAGAAGGGCATCACGTGGGGCGGCGCCGCGATCGCGGCCGTCAAGTGGACGAAGGACATCGGCCGCCTCGTGCGCCTGCGTCCGTGCCGCGATGACTGGTCCGATGTGGTCGTTCTGGCCGGAGGCCGTCCGCTCGACCGCTGGCCCGACGGCTCGGTGCTCGTCCCGGGGGCGAAGGGCACGGAGATCGTGCTCGTCAGTCCGTCGCGGATCACCTGCTCGGTGCCCTGGCGGGACGCGAAGAGCGTGGACGACGACCTCGCCGCCGTCGCCGCCGAGAAGGACGCGGCGCTGGCGCTGCGTCCGTGGGCGGCGCGCCGCGTCGCGGCCGCGCTGCCGTCGATCGTCGCCGCGCTGACGAAGTTCCCGGACGCCGACGCCGTCCGCGAGATGCGGCTCCTCGCGCCCTTCCGCGGCGGCGACGCCGCGACGTGCGACGCGATGCTCGTCCACGCGAAGGGGCGTCCCGCGGTGCTCGCGGCGTACCTCGACGTGTGCCGCGGCACGCGCGACGCGGCGGTGCTCGACCGTCTCGTGGCGCTCGGCACCGCGGCCGATGCGCCGCCCGACACCCTGGCCCGCGTGCAGTACGTTCTCGACGGAGTGCTCTTCCGCAAGGTGCCGGAGAAGGGCGCCGAGCTCGCCGCGCTGTGGGAGCGCGGGAAGAAGTGGATGGCCGGAGCCGCGTTCGCCGAGGCCGAGGAGTTCCGCGACCTCTACAACGCCATGCCCTGCTTCCGCGTGATCGCGGAGCCCCTCGCGTGGGGCAAGGCGTGCATCGCTCCGACCGGATCGAATGGCGGCCACGGCGAGGGCTACCTCGCGCTCGACCTGCCGGAGGGCCCTGGTCCCGCGTGGATCACCGTGAGGTGGCAGCCCGTGGGCACGGGGCGGCTCACGCTGCGCGGATCCGTCACCGACGGGAAGAAGATCAAGCCGTTCGCGATCGACGTGCCGTCGCCCGGCGGCGAAGCGCCCGCGTGGGCCTTCGACGTCTTCGAACTCGGCGCGATCCCGCGCGGCCGGATCGTCGTGGCGTTCGACGACCCGTGCGCGTCGGGCTGCAGGATCGACGCGATCGCGATCGGTCCGCGGCCCCTCGAATAGGAGCCAACGACCGAAACGGTTGTGGAGCCGCGCGCGGCGTGGTCTCATCCGCGCGCGCCGGGCAATCCGTCCCGGCCTTCACGGAGGTCGTCCATGCGCCGCTTCGTCTACGCCGCCGTCGCGCTCGTCCTCGCCGCCGCCTTCCTCCTCGTCGGCCGCGACGCATCGGCTGCGGCGGCGCCCTCGGTCAGCTCGATCGTCGAAGGGCGCGAGCAGGACACGAACCGCGAGGTCGTGATCGTCGTCGGCAACAACCTGACCGCCGTCACGCAGTTCAACCTCGCCGACTCGACGGGCACGCTCGCGGGTCAGCTCACGCTCAAACTGAAGACGAAGAACCTCGTCGTCTTCGGCCTGCCGGCGGGGCTCCAGGCCGGGACGTACAAGCTGCGCCTCTTCTACGGGAAGGGCGCGTCGGGCGAGCTCTCGTTCGACATCGTGCTGACGAACCTCGTCGCGCCGCCCTCGTCGGTCACGAGCATCGCGCTCGATCCGGCACTCCGGGCCGACCTCGAGGACGCGACGACCGTCGGCGGCCGCACCGCCGCGTACCTCGGAGACGCCGGAAACCTGACCGGGACGCTTGATCCGGCGCGCTTCTCGGCGTTCGGGGACCTCGTCGCCGAGGTGAAGGTCGGCACGAAGGCAGGACAGATCGCGCCGGGCGACCACCTGCACGACCTGCGCTACGTCCTCAGATCGGGCGACACTCTGATCGACGCGAACTTCACGTTCACGGCGACGTCCGGGACGCCGGTAGCCGCGACTTCCTCGGTGACGGCGGGCACCGCGATCGCGGCGACGGCGAGCGGCGCGGGCGGGGTGGCGGTGTCCGGATCGGCGACGAGCGCGACGGGCGCCTCGACCGGCGTGTACGGGAAGACCGGCGCCGCGACGGGCTTCGGCGTGCTCGGCGAGACGACGTCCGCGACGGGCGTCGCCGTCGCCGGGCGCGCGACCGACTCGGGCTCGACGGCCACCGGCATCGGCGTCGACGGGTCGAGCTCCGCGAACCAGGGCGTCGGCGTCCACGGCTCGTCGAGCGGCCCGAACGGCGTGGCCGTTCGCGGCGACGCGACGGGTGCCAGCGGTTCGACGATCGGCGTCTACGGCCAGGCGCAGAGCTCGTCGGGGATCGCGGTGTTCGCGCAGAGCCAGGGCGTGGGCCTCGTCGTCACCGCGCAGACGACGGGAATGACGGTCGACACCGGGGCCGCCGCGAGCGCATCCAACGCGATCGCGGTCTTCTCGCGGCTCGGCGTCAACAGGGCGCGCATCGACACGAACGGCAAGGGCTACTTCAACGGCGGCACGCAGACGAGCGGCGCCGACTTCGCGGAGAGCGTCGAGACCACGCTTCCCGTCGCGCAGTACGAGCCCGGCGACGTGATGATCATCGACGTCAAGGGCACGCGGCGCTTCGATGTGTCCGCGTCGCCGAACTCGAAGCTCGTCGCGGGCGTCTACGCTACGAAGCCCGGCATCCTGGCGCGCGACGGCGACGTCGCGGGCGACCAGAGGTGGACGGAGACGGAGGTCCCGATGGCGATCGTCGGCATCGTTCCGTGCAAGGTGGTCGACGAGAACGGCGCGATCGAGGCGGGCGACCTGCTCGTCACCTCGTCCACGCCAGGCCACGCGATGAAAGCGCCGGAGAACCCGGTCGCGGGAACGGTCGTCGGCAAGGCGCTCGGCAACCTCGCGGGGAAGAAGGGCAAGGTCCTTGTGCTGCTGATCGGGCGGTAGGCGGGCCGCGGCGCGGAACCCGGAACGCGCGGCGTGCCTCGGCGACGGCGCGCATGTAGCCTGCGTCGCGCATGAAGGGGACGACGCCATTCGACGAGCGCTCAGGCGGCGACCCTCTCAGCCGAGTTCGAGGAACGTCCCGTCGGCGTCCTCGGCGAACGAGCGGATCTCGTCGGCCCGCGCGAGGATCAGCGCCGCGACCTGGTCGGTCGTGCAGTTGCCGAGGCGCAGCCAGACGACCTTGGGCGGCGCGCCGAACAGGAAGCTGCGCTGGTGGAAATCGGCGTCCTTGGTGACGATCACGAGTCCGTGGCGAGCCGCGTGGTCCCAGACTTCCTGGTCGGACGAGGACTGCAGTCCCTCGGCGGACACGTGGCGCGAGTCCGGGAAGAGGTCGGCGAGGACCGGCAGGAGCCGCCGGGAGAGGTGCTCGTCGAGGAGGAGCCGCAGCGTCGGATCACGCTCCCGGCGAGGCGACGAACCGCCGTTCGCGGTCGGCCGCGTACGCGAGGCACGCGCGGATGTCGTCCCGCTCGAGCTCGGGGAAGTCGGCGAGGATCTGGTCCTCGGTCATGCCGCCGGCGAGGTAGTCGAGCACGTCGTAGACGGTGATCCGGAGGCCGCGGATGCACGGCTTGCCGCCGCGCTTCGCGGGGTCGATCGTCAGGCGTTCCGCGTAGTTCACGGGCGCAGCGTAGGCGGGTTCGCCGGCACGGTCAAGTGGGCGAGACGGAGTTTGCGCCCGGGGACGAACCGAATCTCCGAACTCCGTCCCATCCCCCCGAGAGCTACAGCTTCGCCCTGAGACACGCGCCCGTCGCCGAACCGCGTTTCTTCACGATCTCCGCGGGCGATCCGCTCGCCACCACGCGCCCGCCCGCGGCGCCGCCGCCGGGGCCGAGGTCGATGACGTGGTCCGCGCACGCGATGACGTCGAGGTGGTGCTCGATGACGATCACCGTGTTGCCCAGTGCCACGAGCCCGCGCAGGACGTTGACGAGTTTCTCGACGTCGGCGAAGTGCAGGCCGGTCGTCGGCTCGTCGAGGAGGTAGACGAAGCTGCCGCGCGCGCGCTTCGCCATCTCGGTCGCGAGCTTCACGCGCTGCGCCTCGCCGCCGGAGAGCGTGGGCGACGACTGCCCGAGCTCGAGGTAGCCGAGGCCGACCTCGTCGAGGACATCGAGGACGCGCGCGATCTTCGGGAAGCCGGCGAATGCCGCACGCGCATCGGACACGGGCAGCGCGAGCGTCTCGGCGATCGTCCGCCCGACGAAGCGGACGGCGAGCGTCTCCTCCGAGTACCGGCCGCCGCCGCACGCGTCGCACGGCACGGCGACGTCGGGCAGGAAGTTCATCTCCACCGTCACGCGACCCTGGCCCTTGCACGCGGGGCACTGGCCGTCCTTCGAGTTGAAGGAGAAGCGCGACGCGCCGAACCCGCGCATCCGCGCCTCGGTGGACTCGGCGAAGAGGTCGCGCAGCGGGTCCATGATCTTCGTGTACGTGGCGGGGACGCTGCGGGAGGTCTTGCCGATGGGGCTCTGGTCGATCTCGAGGACGCCCGTGACGTGCTTCGCGCCGTCGAGTCCCGCGTGCGGGCCGGGCTCGGGGCCCTTCTGGCCGAGGGCGCGGAGGAGAGCGGGATGGAGCACGTCGCGGACGAGCGTGGACTTCCCGCTGCCCGACACGCCGGTCACGCACGTCAGCGCGCCGATCGGGAACCGCGCGTCGATCGACTTCAGGTTCCGCGCCGTCACGCCGCGCAGGACGAGCGCGGGCGACGCCTTGGAGAATGCGCGCACCGCGCCCGGCTCGATGCGCCGCCGTCCGGCCAGCCACGGTCCCGTCACGCTGTCCGCGTCGGCCGCCAATTCCTCCGGCGTCCCGACGGCGACTACGGTCCCGCCGTGCACGCCCGCACCGGGCCCGAGGTCGATGACGTGGTCCGCGGCGCGGATCGTCTCCTCGTCGTGCTCGACGACGAGCAGCGTCGCGCCTTGGTCCCGCAGCGACGCCAGCGTCGCGAGGAGGCGGGCGTTGTCGGTCGGATGGAGGCCGATCGTCGGCTCGTCGAGCACGTAGCAGACGCCGCGGAGCCCCGTGCCGAGTTGCGCCGCGAGCCGGATGCGCTGCGCCTCGCCGCCCGAGAGCGTGCGAGCGGGCCGGTCGAGCGACAGGTACGAGAGACCGACCTCCTCGACGAAACCGAGGCGCGCCGAGGTCTCCGCGAGCACGGGCGCGAGCACGGCCTTCTCCCTCGCGTCGCGCGGCTTCGCCTTCGCGAGCCATTTGCGCGCCTCGTCCACGGGCAGCGCCAGGAACTCGTGCAGGCCTAGGTCCCGGAACTTCACGGCGCGCGCGGACGCCGAGAGACGCGCGCCTCCGCACGCGCGGCAGGGCTTCGGATCGCGCGGGGCTTCGTCGTCCTCCTCCGTCGCCTGGACACCGCGTCCGTTGCAGGTGCGGCACATCCCGGATTTCGTCGACCACGAGAGCTCGCCGGGATCGAGCGGTCCGTACGCCGTGCCGCAGTCGACGCACGCCGCGACGGACGAGAACACCTCGATCGCCTCGAGGTCCGCGGCGAACGAAGCGAAGAGCGTCCCGCCGCCGCGTTCCAGCGTGAGGTCGACGGCCTTGCGCAGCTTGTCCCGGTCGCGCGACTCGATCGGCGATGTCGCGACGAGCCCCTCGATCGAGTGCTCCTGGAACCGCGACAGCGCGGGCGGCGGCTCGACGGCCATCGCCTTGCCGTCCACGCGCGCCGTGGTGATCCCGAACCTCGACAGCATGTCGAAGACGTCGCGGTGGAAGCCCTTGCGGCGGCGGACCATCGGCGCGAGCAGGAACACGCTGCGGCGCTTCAGCTCGCGCCCGCGCTCGGTCAGCCGATCGACAATGTGCTCGGGGCTCGTCGCGGTGACGGGCTTCCCGCACTGCTCGCAGTGCCGCGTGCCGAGCCGCGCCCAGAGCAGGCGCAGGAAGTCGAGGACCTCCGCCATCGACGCGACCGTCTGTCGCGTGCCGCCGCGCGTGGAGCGCTGGTCGAGCGACACCGTGGGCGGGAGTCCCTCGACGAGGTCCACGTCGGGCCGCGGCACCTCTGCGACGAACTGCCGCGCGTACGCCGACAGGCTCTCGAGGTAGCGGCGCCGTCCCTCGGCGAACACGGTGTCGAACGCGAGCGAGCTCTTGCCGCTGCCCGAGACGCCGGTGACGACCGTCATCTTCCCGTGCGGCACGTCCACGTCGATGCCGCGGAGGTTGTGGACGCGGCACCCGCGGACGCGGATCTGTCTCAGGCGCATCGCCGACCTGGCATGACCGCGCTGGTCCCTGTTGGGGCGACGCATGCGTCGCCCGCGAACCTTGTCCTTGTAGGGGCGACGCATG